>SMYD01000010.1 GCA_004356015.1 Acidobacteriota bacterium
CGCTCCTGGTGGATCCGGCCTGGGACATCGCCGGCCTGCTGGGCGCCGTGGCTGCGGCCGACCTGAAACTGACCGGTATCCTGGCCACCCACTACCACCCGGACCACATTGGTGGTGATCTGTTCGGCCACCAGGTGGAGGGACTGGCCGATCTCAAGGAGAAGGTGGATGTCCCGGTGCATGTCCATCGCCTCGAGGCCGATGGTGTGCGCCAGATGACCGGGCTGGCGGCCCATGACCTGGTGCTTCATGACGGCGACGATGTGGTGCAGGTGGGTGACATCCCGGTGCGGCTCCTGCACACGCCGGGACACACACCCGGCAGTCAGTGTTTTCTGGTGGGGAAGAAGCACCTGGTGTCGGGGGACACCCTCTTCGTGCAGGGCTGCGGCCGGGTGGACCTGCCCGGTGGCGACCCGGATGAAATGTTCCGCACCCTGACCCAGCGGCTGTCCACGCTGCCCGACGATCTCATCCTCATGCCGGGCCATAACTATGGTGGCCCGCCCTCGGCGTCTCTGGGTGAAGTCCGCCGGGGCAATCCCTACTTGCAGGTGCGCAACCAGGAAGACTGGCGGCGCCTCATGGGTGGCACATGAGTGAAGTCAGGGTCTGGCTGGAGGAAGCGCTGGCGGTGCCGGCGGTGCAGGCGCTGGTGGTGGTTCTGGGCGGCCTGCTGCTGGCCCGGGTCGTGGACTTTGTCATCATCAGGGGTCTTGCCCGGCTGGTGCGGCGCACCAAGACCGACATGGATGATCGCGTCCTCGCCATGCTCCACCGTCCCATCTTTGTCTCGGTGGTTCTGGTCTCCTTGCATGTGGCGACACGCCTGCTGGCGCTGCCGGCTACTTTTGCCTCGCCCTTGCTCTCCTTGCTGGCGACGCTGGCGATCCTGGTCTGGACCACCGCGGCCCTGCGCCTCAGTCACCTTCTCCTGGAGGCCCTGGGGAGCGGTGAGAGGCGGGTACCCTGGGTCGAAGCCCGCACGGCGCCGCTGCTGGATAATCTTTCCAAGCTGGTGGTGGTGGGCCTTGCCGTTTATGCTCTGCTGGTGGTCTGGCATCTGGATGTCCGGCCGTGGCTGGCTTCAGCAGGGATCGCCGGCATCGCCATCGGCTTCGCGGCCAAGGATACCCTGGCCAATCTCTTCGGCGGTCTGTCGGTCATTGCCGATGCGCCCTACAAGCTGGGGGACTTCATCGTTCTTGATTCAGGCGAACGCGGCGTGGTCACTCGTATCGGCCTACGCAGCACGCGCATTCTCACCCGCGATGACGTGGAGATCACCATTCCCAACGGTGTCATCGCCAACGCCAAGATCACCAACGAATCAGGCGGCCCGTACGAGAAGCACCGGCTGACCATCACTATCGGTGTCGCCTACGGGTCCGATGTGGACCACGTGCGCACTGCCCTCCTGGCGGCAGCCGCTTCCGTGTCGGGCTTGAGCCGGGAGCCGGAGCCACGGGTTCGTTTCACCGAGTTCGGCGACTCGGCCCTCATCTTCAGGCTGCAGTGCTGGATCGATAAGCCCGCCGAGCGCGGCCTCATGCGCGACGCCCTCAACACGGCCGTCTACAAGCGGCTCATGGTCGAGAAGATCACGATCCCGTTCCCGCAAAGAGATGTTCACCTGCAGGGAACAGGGCCGTCCGCTTAGTTCTCTTCGGGTGGTCCCAGGGGTTCAACTTTCACCGCGCAGAACTTGTATTCGGGGATCTTGCCTTCAGGGTCCAGGGCGTCGATGGTGAGAACGTTGGCCGCCGCCTCACGGAAGTGGAACGGGATGAAGATGGTACCTGGATTGAGAAAGGGCACCAGGCGCACCTTCACGGTGATCTCGCCCCGCCGGGAGGAAACCCTCACCATGCTGTCCTGGACCACACCCAGGTCCCGTCCGTCATCGGGATGGATTTCCACGAATGCTTCAGGTTCAAGGGCATGAAGTGCCCTGGAACGGCGGGTCATGGACCCTGTGTGCCAGTGCTCCAGCAGTCGCCCGGTGGTCAAAATCAGCGGGAACTCGCTGTCGGGCATTTCCTTGGCCTCGGCGAACTGAGCCGGTATGAACTTCCCCCTGCCTGAGGGGAAGGTGTCTCTGAACAGCACCTGGATGCCATCGCCGGCGTCCGGGTCGGGGCAGGGCCACAGCTTGCCCTGGGGTCCCAGGTTGTCATGGGTGAGCCCCTTGTACGAATCGGTGAGTTCGCAGAATTCGGTGAACACCTCCGCGGGGGAGTTGTAGTTCATGGGGTAACCCATGCGGCTGGAGATGTCGCAGATGATCTCCCAGTCCAGGCGCGCCTCTCCCGGCGGGCTCAGGGCCGGGCGCCCCAGTTGCACCCGGCGGTCGGTGTTGGTGTAGGTGCCGGTCTTCTCCATGGCGCTGGTGGCCGGCAGGATGACGTCGGCAAATTCGGCCGTCTCGGTGAGAAAGATGTCCTGGACCACCAGAAAATCCAGGCTGGACAGGGCCTTGCGCACCTTGTTGATGTTGGGATCGGAGAGGAAGGGGTTTTCACCCAGCATGTACATGCCGCGGATCTTACCGTCCAGGGCACCATGCATGATCTCCACCACCGTGAGACCTGGCCGTGGATCCAGGGGGATGCCCCATGCCGCCTCAAATTTCTTCCGCACCGCGTCATCGGTTACCGGCTGATAATCGGGGTAGACCATGGGGATGAGGCCGGCGTCGGAGGCGCCTTGAACATTGTTCTGGCCGCGCAGGGGATGAAGGCCGGTGCCCGGGCGGCCCACGTTGCCGGTGAGCAGCATCAGCGAGATGAGGCAGCGGGCGTTGTCGGTGCCGTGAGTATGCTGGGAGATACCCATGCCCCAGAAGACCATGACGCTCTTTGCACCGCCGAGAAGACGGGCCGCGGCGGTGATCTCAGCGGCGGTGATGCCTGTCAGTGCCGCGACCTTCTCCGGCGGGTAGGCGGCCACCGTTTCCTTCAAGGCGGCAAAGTTCTCGGTCCGCTCGGCAATGAACGCCTCGTCGGTGAGGCCTTCGGCGATGATGACGTTCATGACGGCGTTATAGAACGCCACGTCGGTGCCGGGACGGATCTGGCAGAACTGGCTGGCCAGCGGCACCATGTCCGAGATGCGCGGGTCCACGATGATCAGGCGCGTGCCGTTCTTGATGGCTTCCTTCATGAACGTCGCGGCCACGGGATGGTTGACGGTCGGATTGCAGCCGGTGATCAGCGCCACCTCGGCCCGGCGCACGTCGCTGAAGGTGTTGGTCACAGCGCTGGAGCCGATGGTCTCCATGAGGGCGGCCACCGAGGAGGCATGACACAGGCGGGTGCAGTGATCCACATTGTTGGTGCCGAAGGCGGTGCGGATCAGTTTCTGAAAGAGGTAGGCCTCTTCGTTGGAGCATTTGGCCGATCCGAAGCCCGCCAGGGCGTTGGGGCCATCCTGCTCCCGGATGGCCTTGAGGCGCGTGGCGACGAGATCCAGGGCTTCGTCCCAGGTGGCTTCCCGGAAGGCGGGCATCACCTCGGCGTAATCCACAATGCCTCCCGGTCGCCGCTTGCGTCTGCCACGTCCCTTCTTGCCGGTATCCGAATCGTGACCCTGGCCCTGGCCCTGGACCGCCGCCGACAGCGGCCCCTTGGGGTAGGCCGTCTCCCGCCGGATCAGGGGCACCGTCAACCGTTGCGGGTGATGGGTGTAGTCAAATCCGTAGCGCCCCTTCACGCACAGGCGCCCCTGGTTGCTGGGCCCGTCGCGGCCGCTGACGGAGAGAATGCGATCGCCTGCGACGTGGTACGTCAGAGCGCAGCCGACGCCGCAGTAGGGGCAGACCGAATCCACGGGCCGGGTGGCCATGGCCGGCCGCAGGGCTCCGGTGATGGGCTTGTCGGTCAGCGCGCCGGTGGGGCAGGCGGCCACGCACTCGCCGCACGAGACACAGGAAGATGCGCCCATGGGGGAGTCCAGGTCGAAGGCGATACGGACCCCGTATCCCTTGCCGGTGCGCCCGATGACCTCGTTGGACTGGATGTCATCACAGGCCCGGATGCAGCGGTCGCAGAGGATGCAGGCCTGGTGATCCACAGCGATGACCGGCGAAGAATCATCGGTGGGCCGGCCATTGCCCGCGGGCATTGCGGCCGTCACCGCTCCCTTGGTGCCGGCGTCTTTGCCTGGGACATTGTAGTGCCGGGCCATGGCTTCCAGGGCGCAGTCGCCGGTGCTGCTCTCACGGCGGCAAGGGGTGGGATGATCGGCCATGAGCAAACTGGTGAGCATGGTGCGCTGGCGTTCCACCAGCGGCGAGCTGGTGTTCACCTTCATGCCGTCCTCTGCCGCCCGGACGCAGGCGGCGGCGAGCACGCGCCCGCCGACATCCACGACGCAGAGGCGGCAGACACCCACCGGTTTCAGCTTGGCGTCGTGGCAGAGTACCGGGATGTCGATGCCGGCGTCGCGCGCGGCGTCGAACACGGTGGCGCCTGCAGGGACGGTCACGGAGTGGCCGTCAATGGTCAGTGTGATGGGCTGAGGAGTTTCGCTCACCTGGTCTCCACGTGGGCCTCATTATAGGTCAAGCAGCCCAGGGGCCGTGGTGCCTATTCGATCTCCAGTTCCTGTCGCAGCGCCGCCGGGACCTCCCCCTGCAGGTTCCAGCCCCGGTCCCGGTAATAGACCGCGCGCATGGTGTCGAGGGCGGTCCGGGTGAGGACGGCACCGGCGGACGGGCCGTCGCGGAGGGGTGTGCTGAAAAAGCGTTCGGGCAGGGTGTCCTCGGCCTCGGTCCAGCCTTCCCGCTGGTTGAACCACTTGCGGGTCGTGACCAGGCGCCGGGAAATGTGGCGCAATTCATCAGCTGTCATCTCCCAGCCGGTGACGGCCGACAGCAGTTCAGCAGTTTCAGCATGAAAATCCTTGAACACGCCGCGCAAGAACTTGCACAGGATCAAAGAATCCATGAGAGCTGCCCGGTCCTCGGTGACGATGCTGGCGCGGGCCGTGGCGGCGTTGCCATGAAGGCGATCGCTGCCCTCGGCGAAATCCACTTCGTAGGCGCTGGAGCGGTTGTGGTCGGCGCCGCGGGTGCCCACGGCGAATCCCAGGGCCATGGCCTGCAGGGCGCGAGGCTCATAGCCGGGAATCTCCAGGCCCTTGACGTGGGGGGCGAAGGTCTTCGCATCGCCGCCGATGACGGCGGACATCAAGCGGCTGCCCTCGGCCAGCAGATGTCCCAGTCCCGGTTGCCGGCGGCCCATGGCATGGAGCAGATGATGGACGGCGGCGCCAGAGCCGAAGCGCAGATCGGGAGGGGGCACAAGTGTTCCCGGGCCCTCTTGCGGCGCTTCGCCCGGTGCCGGGCCGGCAGGAGCTGCGGCGTCGGCGGGGGC
>SMYD01000089.1 GCA_004356015.1 Acidobacteriota bacterium
CCTCCGACGGCACAGGGCCGTTCTCCATCTACACGTTCAACCGGATCACTGGAGGCGACACCATCTTTCCCCTTCGTCCGGGCTTCGCCAGCGACCATTTCGTCTTCACCGGCAAGGAAGCCGACGACCGGCAGAGCGCCATCTCCCGCCAGTTCGCGGCGGTCCATGACATCAAGGCGCCGTTCTTCGCCAAGCCGGGAGACGGCATCTTTCACTTTTATTTTCCCGAGCAGGGGCTCATCGTGCCCGGTGGCTTCTACCCGGGTGCCGACTCCCACAGTCGCGCCTACGGGGCCTATGGCGCCATCGGCATGGGAGTGGGCAGCACGACCCTGGGGTTCGGCTGGGCCACCGGGTCGATCTTCTTCACCCTGGCCCGCCAGCGCCGGGTAAAATTCAGTGGCGGCCTGCAGCCCTGGGTCAACGGCAAGGACATCGTCCTGGAACTTCTCAGGCGCTGGGGGACCGAACAATCCCAGGGGATGGGAATCGAGTTCGTGGATACAGAGATGCAGTTGCCCATGGCGTACCGCAACACCATCTGCAACATGATGGCCGAGGCCGAATCCCAGAACGGCATCTTTGCTCAGGATGAGATCACCACCGCCTGGTTCGAGGAGCGGGGCATCGAGATGCCCTACCCGACGCTGCGGCCGGGGGCAGATGCCCGCTACGAGATCGATGAAGCGTTCGACCTCGCTGACGTTCAGCCCATGGTGGCCAAGCCGTACAGCCCGGGCAATGCGTACCCTGTGGCCGAGGTGGCCAAGGAGCGCATCGTCTTCGACAAGGCCATGATCGGGTCGTGTACCAACGGCAGTTACGAAGACCTGCTGGGTGCCGCCCTGCTGCTGCGCGCTGCCAAGGAAAAGGGAGCCGGCAAGGTGGCCGACGGCAGGGTGCTTCTCGTGTATCCGGGCAGCGGCCAGGTGAAGAAGCTGATCGAAAACCCCGATCCGCGCCTGGGAGGGGAGTCCATCGCCGACACCCTGCGCGGAGCCGGGGCTCTCATCCGCGAGTCGTGGTGCGGTCCCTGTTTCGGCCAGGGTCCCGACGCGCTGACCGCCGGACAGAAGGCCATCACCAGTTTCAACAGGAACTGGCAGAACCGCATGGGTCTGGGCGGTGAGGGCTATCTGGCCAGTCCCCAGATCGTGGCGGCTTCGGCCCTGGCCGGCTATATCGCTTCACCGGCCGACCTGGGCCTCGAATGGGACCCGGAGAAGTTCGCGGTTTGAGACCGGGAAAGGGCGCCCATTGCGAGGAGTTCTGGTGCGACTTCCCCCCGCTTGTGCTTATTCGAGTAGGCGCTGGCCGGTCGTCCCAGGGCAGGAACGCCCCCTCCCGGAAGCCTGTTACGGGTTGATGGGACGGCTGATCGTTGCGGAGGCCGGACGGCAATGCAACCTTTCCCGGGCGCCTGGCGTACTTGAGGCAGACCCTATCGAGGAGGGATGGATCGATGCGCAATCTCAGCCTGATTGTCCTGCTGGGCCTGGCCTTGGCCGGGCCGGCCGTTGCCGACGAGTGGAAGCAGTCCTACGCTGTGGGAAGCGCTTCAGAACTGAAACTGTCAGCCCGTGACGCCAACATCTTCGTGACCGGGGAGTCCACCGGGTCTATCGAGATTCACATCACCACCAATGGGATTGAGATTGGCGAGGGCGGTCTGCTGATCATGGAGAAACAGGCCGGTGACACGGTGATGTTGGAGATCAAACCCGCGCGGCGCGGATTTTGGCCGCGCTCCTACCAGGCGGAGGTGGTAATCCGGGTTCCCATGGGCACCCAGTTGAACCTGCATACCGCCGACGGCGATATCGATATTCGTTCCATGACCGCAACTGTGCACCTGTCCACGGGAGATGGAAATATCACCGTGAAGAAGCTGGAAGGCGATTTGACGGTCTCGACCGGTGATGGCAACGTCACGGCTTCTGAATTGGTTGGTGGCATTCAGGCCTCCACCGGCGACGGTAATCTAGAAGTCTCCGGCCGTTTCTCAGAGGTTGACATCCATACGGGCGATGGTCAGGTTGATCTCCTTGTCCAGCAGGGATCCCAGGTCAAGGCTCCCTGGAACGTGCGCACCGGGGATGGTCGTGTCACGCTTCACCTGCCGGCCGACCTGAAGGCTGATCTGGACCTGAATACCGGCGACGGGCACATTGATCTGGGTCTCCCTGTCACTGTCTCGGGTCGCGTCGACAAGCGGATTCGAGGATCTCTCAACGGTGGAGGAGAACGGGTCCAGGTGAAGACCGGCGACGGGTCCATCATTCTCAAGCCGCTGACCTGAAGCGGCCCGGGGTCAGCGGATGAGGTGCCAGCGGGTCTGGCGCCCGGCGAGATAGATGACCTTCTCGCCATCGAAGACGGCGCTCTGCTCCAGCTTGATCTGCACCCACTGATCATCCCACTCGGGAACTTTCACCACGACATTGCCCTCGATGGCGTAAGCGGTATGGGCGTGGAGAGGCCAGTCGCCCCGCACTGGTGTCGGCCCCTGGTTATCCCACATGCCGATGGTCGGTCCGGGAGCGTGGCCGAAGAAGCCCAGGGGATGGCTGTAGACATGGGCGCGAATGTCCGCTGTGGCGCTGGCTTCAAGGGTGGCCGCCAGGATCTCGTTGCCGGTACGACCCGAGACGAAAGAAGCCGTCAGCAGGTCCTGCCAGTGGTTGCCGGTTGCCAGCGCTTTGCGCAGGCCCGCGGGGACGTCCTCTTCGCCGGGGCGCAGGACGTACCCCATCTCCTGGGTGTCGGTGGCAAGACGCAGATAGTGAATGCCCACGTCGGTGTGGAGGACGTCACCGGGACGGATGACCACATCGCTCTCGCCGAAGAAGGCCGTGTCCGGTTCATGGATGAGGCCGCGGCGCTGGACATTGACGTAGGGCATGAACCAGACCGGCAGGTCCAGGTCGGCAAAGCGCTGGCGGATGTACCAGGCGACATCGGTCGTGGTCGTCACCCCGGGCGTGATGACCTTGCTGGAGAACGCCTCGGCCAGGACGCCCCGCGCCAGGGCCACGACATGGGGATACGTCTCGAGTTCCAGGTCCGTGCGGGTTTCCAGCCAGCGGATGCAGAGGTCCTCGGCGCTCACCAGTCGCCGGCTCAATTCGGCTCCCAGGGCCTGCTCCAGGCGATCCCGCAGGCCGGCGGAGAGTCCATCCCCGAAAGCCCAGTCACGACTGACATCGATGCCGATGCGGCGGGGGTTCCGCTCGCGGATCAGAGTCGCCAGCCTCTCCCACTGGTCATCATCGGTGCCGCCGTCCCAGGCCGAAGCATAGTAGTCGCCCAGGGGATACCGGCTGACCGTCAGGCGCTCCACCCCGGCTTCCTCACCACGCTCATGGAACACGAGCATGGTGGTGCGGCGGGCGGCAAAGACCGGTTCCGGCACCAGAGTCAGGTAGACCGGGTCTTCCATGTACTCCCGGTTGATGACCAGCCACATGTCGAGATCGGTCTCGCGCATCAATCCGGGGAGCAGGTTGTCCAGTCGATCCTGCAGCATCTCGTTGACGGGGGTGACGCGCAATCGTTGTGCCAGGACCGCGGGGGGTGTGTCGATGACGCGGCCCTGCTCGGCGCCGGCGGCGAGGACAGGCGGAAGGCAGAGAAGCAGGAAGGCGAGGGAAGCAGCCGGGCGGGAGGTCATGGGGATATCCTTTCAGGGACAGGAAGGGGAGCCTAGCGGTCGCTGAGTGCTTGGGTCAAGAAGAGCGTTTGCCCCGGCAGGGAGCCCCGGCTAGAATCCAGCTTTTCCACGGGAGATATTTGCTTTGGATGCAGAAACGACGGTGCGCAGCCTGGAAGCTGCTCTGACCCGAGCCTTTGCTCCGGTTCATCTGGAGATCGAGGATGACTCGGCCCGCCACGCCGGCCATGCCGGTGCCGCGGGTGGTGGCGGGCACTTCAATGTCAAGCTGGTGTCGGCGGCGTTTGAGGGCCACAGTCTCCTGGAGCAGCACCGGATGGTGAATGCGGTGCTCAAAGATCTCCTGGGAGGCGAGATTCACGCATTGGGCCTGCACACCGTGCCGGCCAGTCAATGGGCAAGAGGAGGCCGTGAAGAATGAGCAGCGAGTCCAGGCCCGAAATCCATGTTGCCGAGCGCACGGTGCCCCGGGGCGGCGAGCCCCAGGAACTGGATGAACGCCTTTTCATGCAGCTCCAGGTCTTCACCGGCGCGGCCAGGCACACAGCCCTGCTGGAATCTCTTCAGGGCTCAGGTCTGGCCGGAGTGCTTTACCGGGACACCCTGGACCCCCAGGGGGTCGGCCTGCTCACCTGGAACTCCGATCCGGCCCACTTCGTGACCACTGTCCGCGACTACCTGGCGGACTCTCCGTTTGCCGGGCTGCGCCACCGGCCTGACATGGCCATGATGGGCCGCACTTATGCCATCGGCTACGAACCCGAGCTCAAGGACTGGTTGCTGGATAAGCCGCGACGCAACGCCACCGACCCGGACATGCCGTGGGCCGTCTGGTATCCCCTGCGCCGCACCGGCACGTTCGCCATCCTGCCGGCGGAGGAGCAGCGCGGCATCCTGGCCGAGCACGGCCGCATCGGTCTCGCCTACGGCCAGAAGGGTCTGGCCCGTGATATCCGTCTGGCGTGCCACGGCATGGATACCAACGACAACGAGTTCGTCATCGGTCTCATCGGGAGCCGCCTGCACCCCCTCTCCCACCTGGTGCAGCGTCTGCGCGCCACCAAGCAGACGGCCGGCTTCATTCAGAACATGGGCCCGTTTTTCATAGGTTTTGCCGTCTGGCAGAAGGCTGAGGCCTGAAAGCTCAGCCCCGCCGCGGCGGACGGTAGAAATGGGTGCTGTGGCCGTCGAAGACTTCGGCCGCTTCCATGATGGTTTCCGACAGTGTGGGATGGGGATGGATGGTCAGGGCCAGGTCATCCACGGTGGCGTCCATCTCCAGGGCCAGAACGCCTTCGGCGATCAATTCTCCGGCTCCGGGTCCGCAGAGGCCCACGCCCAGAAGGCGCCGGGTCTCGGGGTCCATGATGAGTTTGCTGAAGCCATCGTCTCGACCCAGGGTCGCGGCCCGGCCTGACGCGGCCCAGGGGAAGCGGGCCACCTGGATTTTCGTGCCGGCGGTCCTGGCCTCCGCTTCGGTCAATCCGCACCAGGCGATCTCGGGGTCGGTGAAGACAACCGCAGGAATGGCGCGCGGCGCGAAGACCGATGCGCGTCCGCAGGCGGTTTCGACGGCAACCCGGGCCTCATGGGACGCCTTGTGGGCCAGCATGGGCTGGCCGGTCACATCGCCGATGGCGAAGATGGCCGGCTCACGCGTGCGGCGCGCGGCATCCACATGGATGAAGCCGTCGCCGTCGGTTTCCACCTCCGTGTTTTCAAGTCCCAGGTCGGAGGTATTGGGGCGCCGGCCCACGGCCACCAGGAGCCGATCCCAGGTCTGTGTCCTGGTCTTCCCGTCCTTGCCGGCCAGGGTGACCTCCATGCCGGAATCCGTCTCCCGGGCACTCTCCAGGCGTGTTTCAAGGAGAATATCCTCGAAGAGAACTGCGAGCCGCTTCGCCAGCGGCCGCACCAGGTCGCCATCCACGCCGGCCAGGAGGGAAGGCAGCATCTCCACCACGGTGACCTTGCTGCCCAGGCGCGCATAGACGCTTCCCAGCTCGAGACCGATGTAGCCGCCGCCCACCACCAGGAGACGCGGCGGGATATCGGGCAGGTCCAGAGCCGCCGTCGAATCCATCACTCGGGGCGAGTCCGCCGGCAACATGGGGAGGGCCACGGGACGCGATCCTGTCGCCAGGATGGCGTGTTTGAAATTGATGGTCGTGGTTTCACCGTGGCCATGGTCCACCCAGATACTCCCGGCGCTGCGGAAGCGGGCGTAGCCGCGCACATGCGTGACACCGCGACGTTTCTCCATGTCGCCCAGGCCGCCGGTCAGGCGCTTGACCACATCGTCTTTCCAGGCGCGGAGCCTGGGCAGATCGATCTCGGGTCGCTGGTATTTGATGCCCCAGGCGGCAGCTTCTTCCGTCTCGGCGAGAAGTTTGGCCACGTGGAGAAGCGCCTTGGAGGGGATGCAGCCCCGATAGAGGCAGACGCCGCCGGGGTGGGGCGCGGGATCGATGAGGCTGACACTCATCCCTGCGTCGGCAGCGCGGAAGGCGGCGGCGTAACCGCCGGGGCCGGCCCCCAGGACCACGAGGTCGGTGGATGTCTCGGCAGCCATGGCGCTCAGTGTTCCAGGGCCATGAGCAGCGGATTCTCCATGGCCTCGGCCAGCCAGCGCAGGAAACGGGCGGCGTCGGCGCCATCGATGACGCGGTGGTCGTAGGAGAGCGACAGGGGGAGGATCGTGCGGGCCACCAGTTCGCCCTCGATCTCCACCGCCTCCCGGCGCGACCGTCCCACACCCAGGATCGCGACCTCGGGCCAGTTGATGATGGGGGTGAAATAGGTGGTGCCCAGACCTCCCAGGTTGCTGATGGTGAAGGTTCCGCCCTGCAGGTCGTCCAGGCTCACCTTGCGCTGGCGTGTGCGTTCCGCCAGGCTGCTCAGCTCGATACCGATCTCCACCAGGCTCTTGCGGTCGGCGTCCCGGATCACCGGGACCAGGAGGCCCCGCTCGGTATCCACGGCCACGCCCATGTTGATGTAGTTCTTGAGAATCAACTCCTGCCGCGCTTCATCAAAACTGCTGTTGAAGCGGGGAAAGGTCCTGAGGGCGGCGGCTGTCAGCTTGACCACGATGGCGGTCATGGTCAGTTTTCCTCCGGCGGACTCGACCTTGTGGCTGTAACGCTTGCGGAACGTCTGCAGGGCCGTGACGTCGGCCCGGTCGAACTGGCTGACGTGGGGGATGGTGCGCCAGGCGAAGGAGAGGTTGGCGGCGATATTCAGGCGCATGCGGCTCAGGGGCTGGCGGTCGATCTCTCCCCAGCGGCTGAAATCGGGCAGACTTCCGCCGCCCGGTGCTGTGGAGGCGGCAGGGGCGTTCACCGGAGTGCCGGCCAGGGAGGAGCGCGCATGATTCTTGACGTCCTCCTCGCGGATGCGGCCGCCTTTCCCGGTGCCTTTCACCGCGCTGATGGTGATGCCCAGTTCCCGGGCCAGGCGCCGCACCGAAGGGGATGCGGCCACCGGCGCGGCGGACGTCACGGGCACCACGGCCGCCGCCGGTACCCTGGGCGGCTCGGGTTCGATGACCGCTGCCGGCGGCGGGGGAGTCGCCGGTGCCGCGGGCGGTGTCGCACTTTGCGCGGCGGGCTCGCTGCCGGCCAGCATGTCGTCTTCCACCGGTTCGACCACGGGTGCGCTCACGGAATCCGCCGCCGGGGGAGTGACCGGAACTTCGGCCGCCGCTGGCTTGTCGGACGGCGCCGGGGAGGCCGGTTGCGCCACCTCCGCGGCCTCATCCAGGGTGATGATGACCTGCCCCACCTGGACCTGCTCGCCCTTGGCGACATGAATCTTGCGCACCGTTCCGGCGAACGGCGCGGGGACCTCGGCGGTGGCCTTGTCGGTCTCCAGTTCGATGACCGGCTGGTCGGTGGTGAGGACATCCCCCACGGACACCAGTACGGCGATCACCTCCGCGTTTTCGATGCTCTCGCCCAGTGCGGGCAGTTTCATCTCCCTGGTCATCTGGCGGTTCCTTGCTGTTGAGGGTTCAGACTCTTGCGGGTTCAGGCCGTCGCCGGGTCGGGCTTCCGGGGGTCGATATCCAGATCTTTGCGCGCAGCGGCCGCGTCGGCTGCCGGCATGCGGTCCGCCCGGGTCAGGGCTGAGAGAGCGCCCAGAATGATGTGGCGATGGTCGACTTCGAAATGATTGCGTAACTCGTCGCGCGTATCGCTGCGGCCGAACCCCTCGGTTCCCAGGACCTCCAGCGGGCCGGGCATCCATGCCGCCAGCGCACGCGGCAGGGTGCCCACGTAATCGGAAGCATAAACCGTTGCCCCCTGGTCAGGTCCCAGGCAGCGCCGGATGAAGGGAATGCGTGGTTCCTCCCCGGGGTGAAGCCGGTTCCAGCGCTCGCTGGCAGTCGCCTCCCGCAAGAGCTCGGTGCAACTGGTCACCGACCAGACCTCGGCGGGAACCCCGTATTGCTGTTCCAGGGTTGTAGCCGCGGTCAGAACTTCGTTGAGAATCGGACCTGATCCCAGGAGACGAACCCGCTTCTTCGCGTCGCCTTCGCCTGCGGGCCGTACCCGGTACATGCCGGACAGAATGCCGTCTTCCACATTCTCAGGCATGGCCGGCATGGGGTACGACTCGTTATAGGCCGTCAGGTAATAGATGAGGTCCTCGCCCTCCACGTACATGCGCTGGATGCCTCGGCGGATGATCACGGCCATCTCGTAGCCATAGGCCGGGTCATAGGTGACCACCCGGGGATGGGTTGAAGCCAGGACCGGGCTGTGACCGTCCTGGTGCTGCAGCCCCTCGCCGTTGAGGGTTGTCCGGCCCGCGGTGGCGCCCACCAGAAAACCGCGGCAGCGGGAATCGCCCGCCAGCCAGATGAGGTCGCCGATGCGCTGGAAGCCGAACATGGAATAGAAGATGTAGAAGGGGATCGTGTTGATGCTGTGGTTGACGTAGGCGGTGCCGGCGGCGATGAAAGATGACATGGCCCCGGCTTCTGTGATCCCTTCCTCCAGGATCTGGCCGTCGGTGGCTTCGCGGTAATAGAGGAGTGTCTCCCGGTCCACCGGCTCGTACTTCTGGCCCTTGTGAGAGTAAATGCCGACCTGGCGGAACAGGGCTTCCATGCCGAAGGTGCGCGCTTCGTCGGGAACGATGGGGACGATGAGCCGGCCCATCTGGGGGTCGCGCAGCATCCTGGCCAGCAGGCGGACGAAGACCATGGTCGTCGAGGCCGGCTTGCCGTCGCTGCCCGTGCAGAACTCGCCGAACAGCTCAGCGGGTGGCTCCTCCAGAGGTGGCGCCGGCTCGCCCCGGCCGGGCAGGTTTCCGCCCAGTGCCTCCCGGCGTTCATTCATGTATTTCAGTTCAGGTGAGTCGGGAGCAGGGCGGTAGAACGGTGCGCTGCCCACATCACTGTCGGAGATGGGAATGCCGAAGCGGGAGCGAAACTCCCGCAACTCTTCCTCGTTGAGTTTCTTCTGGGAATGGGTGATGTTCTTGCCCTCGCCCGCTTCGCCCAGGCCGTATCCCTTGATGGTCTTGGCCAGAATGACCACCGGTGAGCCCTTGTGGTTCACTGCCTCGTCATAGGCGGCGTACACCTTGGCCGGGTCGTGGCCTCCCCGGCGCAGCTTGTGAATCTGCTCGTCAGAGTAGTTCCTGACCAGGTTCAAGAGCCGCGGGTCGGTTCCGAAAAATTTCTCCCGGATATACCCGCCGGAAGAGACGACGTACTTCTGATAATCGCCGTCCACCACTTCGCCCATGCGCCGGGCCAGCAACCCGTCGCTGTCTTTTTCCAGGAGGGGATCCCACGCATCGCCCCAGAGAACCTTGATCACGCGCCAGCCGGCGCCCCGGAAGACAGCTTCCAACTCCTGGATGATCTTGCCGTTGCCGCGCACCGGGCCGTCGAGGCGCTGCAGGTTGCAGTTGACCACGAAGGTGAGATTGTCGAGGGATTCCCGGGCCGCCAGGCTGATGGCGCCCAGGGATTCGGGCTCGTCCAGTTCGCCGTCACCCAGGAAGGCCCAGATGCGGCCGCTATTCTCGAGGAGGCCACGGTCTTTCAGGTAATGGTCGAAGCGGGCATGGTAAATGGCCAGCAGAGAAGTGAGGCCCATGGACACCGTGGGGAACTCCCAGAAATCGGGCATGAGCCAGGGGTGCGGGTAGGACGACAAACCGCCGGGAGTCAGCTCACGGCGGAAGTTCACCAGTTGTTCTTCCGAGATGCGTCCATCAAGAAAGGCGCGGGCATAGATGCCGGGGGAGGCATGCCCCTGGAAGAAGACCTTGTCGCGGCCGTCGGGATGGTCGCTGCCGTGGAAGAAATGATTGAAGCCGACTTCATAGAGCGTGGCCGCTGAGGCGTAGGTGGAGATATGGCCGCCAAGACCGCTGGTCTCACGATTGGCGCGCACCACCATGGCCATGGCGTTCCAGCGCACAATGCTCTTGATGCGGCGTTCGATCTCCCGGTCGCCAGGGTAGGCCGGCTGCTCTTCCCGGGAGATGGTGTTGATGTAAGGGGTGTTGGCCGTGAACGGCAGGGGGATGCCGGCAACGGCCGCTCGTTCCTGGAGGGCGTGGAGCAGGCGCCCGACCTGGCCCGCGCCACCCTTGCGGATGACATCGTCCAGGGCTCTGAGCCAGTCGTTCAGTTCCAGCTCTTCGCTGGTGGGTGGTGTGGGTTCGCTCTGAGGGGGCAAGGTGTCCATCCCACGGATTTTAGCCTATCCAGCGGTCGCGACCTTGTGGCTGGTTCCAGGAGACCTCGTGGCCGTCCAGTGTCCCGGTCTCGAAGCCACCGGGACCACCTGATCTGTTTGCCTGGTGGGAGGAGATCTGAGATTCGAGGAGCTTGCGACCACCATGAAGGCTATAATGCCCCGTTTTCATCAGGCTGCAGGGTGGCCTGCTGACGGAGAGTTCATGGCGAGACGCCCCAGGAAGCCTTTGACCGCCCGCACGGCCGACAAGCTGGACCTGTACCAGCGCAGCGTCCAGTCCCCCGATGTGGACGTGGCACTCATGGATCGCTTGCACAAGCGGCTTGTGGGCCATCCGCCGCGCCTGCTGCGCGAGGATTTCTGCGGCACGGCGCAGATCTGCTGCGAATTCGTCACCCTTCACCGGGAGAATCGGTCTCTGGGTGTCGATCTGGACCAAGCCACCCTGGACTGGGGTCGCAAGCGCAACCTGCAGGCCCTCACGCCGTCACAGCAGGAGCGGGTCACTCTCGTCCGGGACAATGTTCTGGCTGTGACCCGGCCCCGGGCGGACCTGACCTGCGCCATGAATTTCAGCTACAGCGTCTTCAAGGCCCGTCCTGAGATGCTGGCCTATATGAAGACAGCCCGCAAAGGCCTGAAGAAGAACGGCATTCTCCTCATGGATCTCTTTGGCGGGCCGTCGGCCCAGGAGGAAGAGCAGGAGACGACACGCAAGGGCGGATTCAAGTACATCTGGGACCAGGCGCACTTCGACCCGGTCACCCACCATATTCTCTGCCGCATCCACTTCGAATTCAAGGACGGCACTCGCATGCGCAACGCCTTCACCTACGACTGGCGCTTGTGGACTCTGCCCGAGCTGCAGGAACTGATGGTCGAGGCCGGCTTCCACAATGTTCACGTCCTCTGGGAGGGAACCGATTCCGAGACCGGCGAGGGGAACAGCGTTTACCGGCGCCGTCTGCGGGGTGAGGCCGATCACGCCTGGATCTGCTACGTGGTCGGTCAGGCCTGACGTCAGCGGCGGTGCAGGATGCGGCCAAACTCCTCGGCCAGTTCGAAGGCGGCATCCACATTGCGCGGGTTGCGCGAGTCCAGGTACTCCACGTTGACCCCCAGTTGATCCTGGGGGAAGCCGATATCACGGGCGAACGAGGAGATCCGTTCCCAGACCCCCAGCAGGCTCGAGATGGAAGCTTCCCGCATGCTGCGGGCACCGTTGAGGAGCCGTTCGGCGTCGGCGGGAATATAGACACCCAGGGTGTTGCGGGCAAAGGCGATGTCCTCGCGGCAGACGAAGGGCGAGAAGGTCAGGAAGATCTTGGGCACTTCCTTGGTGTCCATGCTGCGCACCAGATCGAACAGAAAGCAGCACATCCATTCACTTTCATACAGGATCTGGGTGGAGAAAAATTTCAGCCCATGGTCCCGGATCTTGGTGAGCACTCTCACCCCTTCGTCCAGAGACGCGGGCCGGGCGGCGAACTGGGTGCGCCTGGTGGGGATGATGATGCCGCCGCAGGTGAAGCCTTTCTCGTGAGCCAGCCGTGCGGCGGTGGGGAGATCCAGGCACTCTTCACCGTGGATTGTTTCGCTTGAGTCGGCGCCCACCAGGAAGATATCGCCGCAATCCAGTTTCGCGACCCGTTCCAGCCAGGCCAGGAACTCTTCCTTATTGCAACTGACGCTCACCTTGTACAGGCCCAGCGGCTTGCCGGTGAGATGGCGCAGCCAACCGGCGAACTCCTCGCTGGGGACGCGATCCCGCTGCCTCTTGAACTCGCTGGCGTCCTGCAGGTCGGGGACACTGACGGCGTGAAAGGCGTTGTAGCAGGAGAAACTCTGGCGCAGAACGGCGTAGGCTTTGTCGCGATCCTTGACGGCTGGAGGGCAGACTTCCAGCAGGACCCTGGCGCTGAGGATGGGCGAGGCGTCGGCGCGGCGGCCCAGGGCATTGCCCGGCTGGGGCAAGGTCGCTGCCTCAGGCGGCGCAGGGGACTGCTTGGGCGTTGAATCAGGCATGGTTGGCGACGGCTTGATCAGCCGTCTCATCATCATAACACGCTCCCAGGAGGGTCCCTGCTGCGCCGTGTTAGACTGCGGCTCCCAGCGTGCTGCCGTGATGCCTACCTTCCTGACGGTGTTCTGCCTCCTCCTGCTCGCCCCTGCCGGGGAGTCCCGTGATCTCGTCTGGCATGTTGAAGACGCGGAGGGTCGCGTGCTCACTTCCCGCCAGGCGGACAGGCCGCTGAACCCTGCTTCCCTGGTCAAGCTGGCAACTTCCCTGTGGGCCCTGGAGCGTCTGGGAACCGAGTACCGCTTCAGTACGCACTTCACAAGAGTCGGCGCGGACCTGGTAGTGCGCGGCGGCGGCGACCCGGACTTTCAGCCCGAGAACGCTTTTCTGGTGGCAGCAGCGCTCAATCGGGCCGGCATTGAGCGCATTGGAGGGCGGCTCCTGGTGGATGACCTCTTCTGGATCGGCTGGGAGCAGGGACGGGGATTGAATGGTCAGGACCCTGACCGGCGCGCCGAAGAAATGGCCGGACGCCTGCGCCGGGCGTTCGACCCGGATCTCTGGGACGATTCCACCCGGAAGGCGTGGATGGGCCTGGCAAAGCGCAACGGTCTGGATAGCTCAAGGCCGCCTCGGCTGGTCATCGCCGGCGGCACGGGCCGGGCGTCGCCGGGCTCGGAGATGACCAAGGCTGAGTCGGCCGGGCCCGTACCACGCGCCAATGTGCTGGTGGTCCACAGGTCACGGCCGTTGCCGGGCACCCTGAAGCGATTCAACGCCTGGTCCAATAACGACATCAACCGTCTGGAAGCCACGCTCGGCGGTCCGGCCGATCTCCAGAACTTTCTGGTGGGACGCCTGGAGCATGAGGCGGGCGCGAGCCTGCACGTGGAGACCAGCTCCGGCCTGGGCAAGAACCGTTTGACGCCCCGCCTGGCGGTCCGCTTGTTGCGTGACCTGCGCGACACACTGGGGCGGCACGGCCTGGAACTCTCCCATGTTCTGCCCGTGGCAGGTTGTGATGCGGGTACCCTGAAGAGCTTTCCCGCCCTGGGCAGGGGCGGCAGGCGAGGCAGCCTGGTGGCCAAGACCGGCTCGTTGACCACGACCGACGGCGGCATCACCCTGCTGGCCGGCTCTGTCACCACGGCAGCAGGCACGAGATTGTTCTGCGTGGCGGCCCCGCAAAGCGGGCCCGATCTCGCCGCCTCCCGGGCCAGGGAAGAGCGCTGGCTGCTGGATCTCATGGCTGCCGCCGGGGGTGCGTTGGGAGCGCCCTGCGGGACGCCCATCCCGCAGGCGGGGGAAGACGTGGAACTGGAAGAGCTAGCCGCGTCTGCCGCACTCGGCTCCTGATATGGAACTCTCCGCCTGGAGCCTGCTCCCACCCCTCGCAGCCATTGTCCTGGCCATGTGGACCCGCCAGGTGATTCTCTCCCTGGCGGCCGGGATATTGCTGGGCGGCCTGATCCTCGCCTCAGGGCATCCGGGGGTGGGCTTTGCCTCCGGCGTCGAAGCGGTGGTGGGTGTGTTCAGCGAACCGGGTCAGACGCGCCTGGTGCTGTTCGCGCTTCTCATCGGTCCTCTGGTGCGCCTCATGGAGGTGTTCGGAGGTGTGGCCGGGTTCGTCACCTGGGTCGAGCGGCGACATCTGGTGACTTCCCGGCGTGGGGCCCGCATGCTGGCCTGGGGGGTTGGCCTGGTCCTGTTCATCGAGACCAATATCACCTTGCTGGTGACCGGTGCCGTCTGCCGCCCCCTCTTCGATCGCCACGGCGAATCGCGGCAGCGCCTGGCCTACCTGGCTGATTCGACGTCCGCTCCGGTCTGCATCCTCATACCGTTCAACGCATGGGGCGCGCTGATCCTCGGGCTGCTCGCCGCGCAGGGGATCGAGGAGCCACTGTCCGTCTTCGCGGCGGCCGTCCCTCTGAACTTCTATGCGCTGGCGGCCGTGGCGCTCTCGGGGTATTCGGCCTGGTCCGGCTGGGCGCCGGGTCCCATGGCACGCGCCAGGCCCGTGGTGACGGACAGCGGCCCCGGCTCCGTGGGGACGGTGCAACCCGGGAAGGCCGTCAACATGGTTCTACCTCTGGCGGTCCTCCTGGTGGCCATGCCCGTGGGCCTGTGGGTGACGGGGGATGGCAATCTCGCTCGCGGATCGGGATCCACGTCCGCGTTGTGGGCGGTGCTGGCCGCCCTGGTCTGTGCCGCTGTCCTGGTCCTCATGCCGCGCCGCAATACGCTGCATGAGGTGATGGCCGAGATCATGCGGGGGCTGGAAGGGTTTCTGGGCATGGTCGTGATCCTGGTCCTGGCCATGGGCCTTGGGCAGATCTGCGACGACCTGGGTACAGGCGCTTACGTGGCCGGTCTGCTCACGGGTGTGGCTCACCCTGCGCTGCTGCTGCCCCTCACCTTCCTCCTGAGTGCCGTGGTGGCGTTCGCCACCGGCACAAGCTGGGGTACCTTCGCCATCATGATTCCTCTTGCCGTAGCCACGGCCTCGTCGTTCAGTCTGCCGCCGGCCCCGCTTGTGGCGGCGGTCCTCTCAGGCGGCATCTTCGGGGATCATGCCAGCCCCATCAGCGATACCACCGTGGTGGCCTCCCTGGCCGCCGGCAGTGAGGTCATCGACCACGTGCGCACCCAGATGCCGTATGCCCTGCTGGCGGCCGCCCTGGCCCTGGTCGCCTTCGCCATCTGCGGCGTGTTTCTCCGCAGCGCCTGAAGCACTGACGGTTCAGGGCACCAGGCGGAAGTCGTCGAACAGGAGGACGCGGGGCTTCTCCAGCTTGTAGCCGTAGAGGATGACACCGGCGATGGCGGTCATATCCATGGGCCGGGTATCCGGTGCGGAAGCAACCGCGGCCAGGGGCACCTCGATGACGTGGCGGCCGGGTGCGAGGTTGACTCTCAGGGTGTAGCGGTCCGCCGGCCGGTTGTCGTGATGGATATCGTCCACGCGGAAAATGAGAAAAAACGGCTCGGACTCAGGATTGATGCAGGTGAAGGTGAAGGCGCTGAATTGACTCCAGTCCCGGGGCAGATCCCGCAGCTTGAAACGGGGAAACATGTCGGGGAGGAAGCGGACCTCCAGAAGGTGATTGGTGGGCGACTCGGGGTCGATGATGCGCCGCAGGCGGCTGTGGGAGGGGCCAAAGCGATCCGTCTGCAGGCGGGTTTCAAAGTCGGCCAGCAGCGGAAACTGGCGTCTGGCCAGCTCTTCATCCCAGGCGCTGAGCAGCACCGGGGTGGCAAAAACCAGCACCACGATAAGGACAGGCGGCAACATCCATCGCCAGTGACCACCTCGATGGCCTGTGGCCAGGAGCAGGGCGATGGCAGCCCCGGCGCCATCGGTGACGATGTCCATCATCTCGGGAATACGGCCTTGCCGTGCCTGCAGGAGTTCCACCAGGATCCCGGCCAGCAGGGCGGCCAGCCAGAGGCGCAGGGCCGGCAGGGGCCGCAGGCGATTTTGTGCGAAGAGATTACCGGGCCAGATGGCCACCATGATCAGAGCCACCATGCAGAACAGGGGCAGGTGAGCGAAATCATGGAGGCGAGCCAGAGTCCTGGAGTGATACGTGACTTCAGGGAAGTAGACCGCCAGCAGCAGGCAGGCCAGGATCAGCATCAGGCCGCCGGCAACTCTTCCCGCCCGGCGCGGGAAGGTCAACGATCGACCGCCCGGCGAGCTTCAACTTCCCGGCCATCCCGGGTACTCACCCGCAGTGTCAGGATCAGCGGGAAGCTGGCCGCCAGCAGGCGCTTGCCATCGATCCTGGTTTCCCAGGGGATGCGGGTCGAGTCGCCGGGGCCGGGATCGCTCTCGATCCAGGCTTTCACCTCGGGGACAGGGTCGAGACGGGTGATGACGCGACCGTCGCTATCGGTCACCGAGAGCACCGCGTCCTTGAGGCGGGTGCCGGACACCCAGCCTTGCAGCTTCAGATCTTTGGCCAGAAACGACCCGCCCCAGCGGACGCGGGAAAAGGCGGCAGCCGGGTCGCCGCTGGTGGTGTCCTCATCGGTGCTCGCGGGCGGCGGTGATGGTGAAGGAGACTTATCTTGCGTTTCTGAGCCGATGGCACCCCTCACCGCGTCATCCAGGAGCCGGCGCAGAGTTCCCTGAAGATCGGCTTCAGGGTTGCCGCGTAATTCGTTCTTGAGGTACGCACTGGCGGCAGTGTGCCAGTCGATGCCGGCCACAGGCGCGCCAACCGGGCCACTGAGCTTGAGAGGGAGTGCGACCCTTTCCTCCGCCCTGTTCCAGAAGAGGCGCGCCGCCCGGCTCCCTTCGCGGCGCATACTGGCACTGATCTCCCTGGAGAGAGTCAGAAGAAAAGTCCCTTCCACGGTCCCCGACAGCAGGTCCAGGGAGCCGCTGCCGGTCAGCTTCAGGTCAGCAGTCTTGAGGATAAGATCCGGGCTGATGATCCGGCCTCCCTGGATGGTGAAGGGGCCGCCGAACTGCTCGAAATCCATGCCGCCTTCCGCCAGCTTCGCGGTCAGGCTATTGACCGTGTCTTCACCGAAGACGCCGCTGGCGCGCGAGACGGAGGCGAGAATGTCCAGCCCATCCAGATGCCCGGAGCGCAGCTCGACTTCGCCATGGCCACTGGCGGACAGGAGGAGTTCCTCGTAAGTGGTTCCGCCACCCTCCAGAACCAGATTGCCGTTCAGCCGGCCACTGAGCAGATCCAGGTCAAGGAGAGAGCGCAGGAGGGGGCCTGCTTGAATCCCTTGGAGATCGCCTTCCAGATGAAAGAGGGCGGGGGACGGATCGGTGCGCAGCGTGGCGGTCCCCCGGAGTCGGCCGCCAAACAGGTCCATCTGCAGAGGGGACAGGACCGCCTGCCCCTGCTGCCAGGACAGGCCGGCAGTGCCCCGCAACGGCTCGCCGGACAGGCTCCCGGGCAGGTTGATGCCGGCCAGTGCCAGTAGATCGTGCAATTCGTCTTCGGCCAGCTCTGCATCGTCGATCGTGAGATTCAGGCTCGGGGCGGTGCCCGAACTGGTCAGGCGGCCCTCCAGACTCAGGCGGCTGTCCCCGGCACGTATCGTCCCGGAAGAGAGGGTCAGAAGAAGGTCGTCGCCTGTGCTTTCCCAGGCCAGGGAGCCGCCGAGCGCCATGTCCCGCCGTCGACCGCCAGCCTCGATCCAGATGCCGGCCGCATCGAACTGAAGAGGACGGTCCAGGGCCAGATCGTGCAGGCTCAGATCGAACTCTTCGATGATGGTCCTTCGGGCCTCTCCTTCCGCCAGGGTCACAACGCCGTCGCGCAGGGCCAGGAGCCGGACCAGCACCGCCGGCTTATCAGAGGAGGTCGTGGCCTCGCCGGGGGCCGGGGCTGAGGTGGAAGCCTGGGGGAGGGGAAGGATCCAGACGCCACCGGCGGCGCGGCGCAAGGTCAGTTCGGGGTGCTGGATGATGATGCGGGTGATCTCGACTCTGCCCTGCAGGAGAGGCATGATGCGGGCGCCTATGATCACGCGCCGGGCCGTCAGAAGATCGCCGCCCCCTTCCTGAGGCGTGGCTTCCAGGGCCAGGTCATCGGCCGTGAGGGCCAGGCGCGGCAGCACACGCAGGTGCAGGGTGCCCAGGCGTACCGGGCGGCCCAGAGCCGCCTCGGCCTGGAGGCGCAGGGTTTCCCGGAAGCTGTCGGCGTCGATGAGCAGCGGCAGGGCCATGCCGGCCGCCACCAGCAGCACCGCCAGGATCGCGGCCACCAGGAGAATGCGTCGTCTGCGCGGTGATGACATCCGGCCTTCAGGCGTAGGGCGGCTGGTGCAGACCCGCCGGAGAGAGGGTGAATATCTCGACCCCATCTGCGGTCACTCCGACCGTATGCTCGAACTGGGCGGAGAGACTGCCGTCCGCCGCCAGGGCGGTCCAGCCGTCATCAAGAATCCTGATCCCGTGGTGGCCGATGTTGATCATGGGTTCAACGGTGAAGAACATCCCGGCGCGCAGAGGGGGGCCGTGCCCGGGCCGCCCGAAATGAACAACCTGAGGGGCATCATGGAACACCTTGCCGATCCCGTGGCCGCAGAAATCGCGCACCACCGAATAACCTGCGGCTTCAGCATAGGACTGGATGGCATGTCCTATATCGCCCAGGGTGGCTCCGGGGCGGACGGCACGGATTCCGCGCATCATGCATTCGTAGGTGTCGTCCACCAGGCGCCGGGCTGCCGTTGTGACCTCGCCGACCAGGAACATGCGGCTGCTGTCGCCGTGCCAGTGGTCGACGATGGGAGTCACGTCGATATTGATGATGTCCCCATCCTTGAGGGCTCTGTCTTCGGGGATGCCGTGGCAGACCACATCGTTGATGGAGGTGCAGATTGAGCGGGGGAATCCCTTGTAATTCAGGGGAGCAGAGATCGCTCCTCGCGCCTTTGTGAAATCACGACAGTACTCATCGAGTTCAGAGGTGGTCACGCCGGGGCGCACATGGGGAGTGATGAAGTCGAGGATTTCCGCGGCCAGGCGACCTACGCGTCGCATGGCCGCAAAATCCTCTTCCCCGTGAAGAAGCACGCGAACGGTCGGGGGCGGCTTGCGGCGTGGCCTGGGTTGATCCAAAGGAATTCCTCGGAAAAGCAGGCGGGAAGGTTACCACAGGCCTTATGGGGGATGAATTGATGAGGTGAGCCCCAGTTACGCAAATGTAAGATACGGAAATGTAATATAGAAAACATACAATATATGTTGTAGATATTCTGCTATAGTCGTATATGCATCTCTGACAAAAGATATTCGTAAGGGGGTGCCATGAATATTTTATCTGCAGAGAACCACTATCGCGAGGGCCTGGCCGCTCTTTCCGCGGGCCGGGCCGAACAGGCGTCCGCTTTCTTCGAAAAGGCCATGCGGGCCGAGAGGCGCCACGACGTCACCCAGCCGCGTATGCGCTATCTCTCCTACTTCGGACTCAGCGTGGCCCTGTCCCGGGGCGCGAACAAGGATGCGCTGCGGGCGTGCGAGACGGCGGTGCACAACGAGGACTACAACGCCGACCTCCTCCTGAACCTGGGGAAGGTCTATGCCATGGCAGGACGGATGACCAAAGCTCTCAACGTCTTCGCAAAGGGGTTGAAACTCGACCCCCGTCATCGCGGCTTGCAGGCCGCCATGAAGAAGATGGATCGACGGCATCGCCTTCCCGTCGGCTGGCTGCAGCGGTCTCACCCGGTCAACAACTGGCTGGGCCGTATGGGCCGATGATGGTGTCTAGAGCGGGGTGGGATCGGGAAGCTCCGCCAGGAGATCCCAGAACCGGTTGGTGCGTGTGAACTGCAGGTCGTAGACAGGGACACGGCGGCAGAATTCCAGGGCCAGATCGGTGAGGAGATCGGGCGGCAGCCCCATATCATGAATGAAGGGAACGCTGGCCGAGATGGTGGCGGTGGCCCTGGCTATTTTCAGGCGTTCGAGCCGATCCCCGGTGGCCTGCCGCAGGCGAAACCCTCCGGCAACGGGGAAGGCACCGCGTACGCGCTCCTCCGGCGGGAAAAGACCATAGAACGGCACCGCATGGGCCTGCACCCGGGAACCCTGGAGATCGATGAGCACCATGTCGTCCGAGAGGGCCCGGCGGGGCGCGGAGAGGGCTGTGGCCGTGCTCTTGCCCGCGCCTGAATGTCCGAAGAACAGGAAACAGCGCTGTTCATCAAGGACCCCTGCCGAGTGCAGGAGAAAGGCCTTGCGCCGCATGAGCAGGAGCTGCCCGGCAATGCGCAGGAAATTCTCCAGGGACATGCGGAACTCGGTGGCGCCGCGATGGGTCAGGGTCAGGCTTGCGGATCCTGCGGCGAGATCCACCGTGCCGTGTTGCCAGTGGGAGCGGATGGAGTACTGATCTCTGCCCTCCTGAAGGACTTCCATGATGGGTGTCTTCCCCGGTCCCGGGAGGGGGATGACCACGCCGCTGCCTTCCCGGCAGGTCACAGTCAGGTCCGCTGTCCTGCTGCCGGCGGGTTCAGCGAACGGTTCGTAATGCGTGCTGACGAACGGTTCCCAGGCCGTGGGAAGATCGACGATCCGCAGGAACACAGGGCCCAGGGAGAGATCGAAGGTGACGGAACCGGGTTGCAGATCGGGATCCTTATGACTCATCAGGTGGGAGGATAGGCAGGCCGTGGCGGCGCCGTCAAACCATGTAAGTGAGAGAATGGGGAAGATAGCCTCCACCTCCGTCCTTGAGCTGAGGCGCCTCCTGTGCGCGGGTGTTCGCGCTAGAATGAACGGCTTCCCGGCAGACCGGATAGGACCAGGGATGAGGCCATGGACCTGAAGAATCAACATGTCATCGTGGTGGACGGTGCGGCGGCCGCATCTCTGGCGAGAGCCGTCAGCGCCGCAGGTGGAGAAGCTGCCGTCACCCCCACGGGTGAGGCGGTGAAGCTGGTCCTCGGTGGGGAGGCCGATCTCGTTGTGTTCAGTGGATGCGGACAGATTCCCGCCATGCTGGATGCCGCAGCCATGGACGGATGGCGCACGCAGCTTCGCCGGCGCCTGGCGGAGGTCACGGTGGTGGCGGCAGGGGCTGACGCCGGCGGCAGTCTGCGCGAGTTTGGTGTCTGTCCCGCGCTGCAGGCCGCCGAAGACGACCTGGCCGGGGCGGTGGTGGCGGTTGCGCCGGCGGCTTCAGGCTTCGACGAGACGCCATTCATGCGCGCCTGCAGGGGAAAGGATGTGCCCTGGACACCGGTCTGGCTCATGCGTCAGGCCGGTCGCTACATGGAGGAATACCGGCGCATCCGGGCGCAGGTTTCCATGCTGGAGCTGTGCCGCTCACCCGGACTGGTCAGCGAGGTCACCGTTCACGCCGCCGAGACACTGAATGTGGATGCCGCCATCATCTTCGCGGATCTGCTGCTCATCGTCGAACCCCTCGGCCTGAAGCTGGAGTACCTCAAGGGCGAAGGGCCGGTCATCACGCCCCCGGTGCGGGACGGAGCGGCCGTGGATCGTTTGCGGGAGATTGACTCCGCGGAATTGAGTTACGTTCACGATGCCATACGCCAGACGCGAGCCGACCTGGTTCATCGAATTCCGCTCATCGGCTTTGCCGGCGCACCGTTCACGGTGGCCTCCTACGTGGTGGAGGGAGGTGCTTCGAGGAACTTCCTGCATACCAAGGCGCTCATGTACAGCGATGAGGGCGCCTGGAACGCGCTCATGGAAAAGATCGTGCGGGGTACCATCACCTATCTCGAGGGGCAAGTGGACGCAGGGGCTCAGGCCCTGCAACTCTTTGACAGCTGGGTGGGGTGCCTCTCCCCGGCTGATTACCAGCGTTATGTTCAGGGACACACCGCCCGACTGCTGGCGGCGCTGCCGCCGGACGTGCCCGTCATCCACTTCGGCACCGGGACCGGTGACCTCCTTCCCCACATGCGCGAGGCCGGAGGGACGGTCATAGGAGCTGACTGGCGGATCGATCTGGATGTGGCCTGGGAAAGAGTGGGACACCATGTGCCCATCATGGGCAACCTGGACCCCCTGACCCTGTTCGCACCCCAGGCGATCCTGCAGCGCGAGGTGGCTCGGATCCTGGCGCAGGCGGGCGGCCGTCCCGGCCATATCTTCAATCTCGGCCATGGCATCCTGCCCGGCACGCCGGTGGACAACGTGCGGCGCCTGGTCGACCTGGTTCACGAACTCAGCTCATCATGAAGGCACCCGTGGATGCGGTGCTCCTTGTGGGCCACGGCGGGCCCACTTCGCCGGACGAGATCATGCCTTTCCTCAAACGGGTGGTGGCCGGCAAGGATGTCCCGAAAGCCCGGCTGCAGGCAGTGGCGCGGCACTACGAGGCCGTCGGCGGGCGTTCGCCTTATAACGATCTGACCCGGCAACTCTGCGAGAGATTGGAGCACTGGCTGCAGGAACGGGGCCGCCACATGCCGGTTGTGATGGGCATGCGCCACTGCCACCCTTTCCTGCCCGAGACCATTGCCGCCCTGCGCGAGGATGGCCGGCGCCACGCGGCCGTGATCATTCTGGCGCCCCACAGGGCTGAGACCACCTGGGACCGCTATATCCAGGAGGTGGAGGCCGCCACCGATGGTGCCATCCAGGTGAGTTTTATCGCGCCTTATTACGATGACATGCGTTTCGTGGAAGCCAACGCAGCCCGGCTGGAGGAAACCGGCCTGATGCGCGACGGGGAATGGCCTGCGGATATTCCGGTGGTTTTTACGGCCCATTCCCTGCCGGTGAAGATGGCGCAGAACTCTCCCTACGTGGAGGATGTCACCACAACCTGCCGCGAAGTGGCCGGCCTTCTTGAGTTGCCCCGCTGGGAACTGGCCTGGCAAAGCCGCACCGGCAACCCCCGCACTCCCTGGCTGGAACCGGATATCAACGACGTGCTCAAGCGCCTGGCCGGAGAAAGCGTCCAGGAGGTCGTGGTGCAGGCGGTGGGCTTCCTCTGCGATCACGTCGAGGTACTCTACGACCTGGATGTGGAGGCCCGGGAAACAGCTGCGCAGGCGGGCCTCAAGCTGCGCCGGGCCGGGTGCATCCAGGACCACCCTGAGTTTCTCACTCTCCTGGGCGAGCGCATCATCAAACTCGCCGGAGAAGCGCTTTGAGCGCACGTCGGTCGCCGGAGGTGGCGATCGTAGGTGGCGGAATCACCGGGCTCTCTGCGGTCCACCGCCTCATGGAACTGGGGTGTGAGCGGGAGGCGGTCCCCAAAGTGACACTCTTCGATGCCGCCAAACGGCTGGGCGGCGTCATCGGCACCATGAATCGTGACGGTTTCCTCATGGAAGAGGGCCCCGACTCCCTCATCACCGAGAAGCCCTGGGCCCTGGAACTCATCGAGAGACTCGGCATGGGAGACAAGATCGTCGGGACTCAGGAAAAGCACCGCCGCAGTTTCATCGTCAGGAAAGGCCGCCTCTATCCGACGCCGGAAGGATTCCATCTCATGGCCCCGGCGCGCATATGGCCCCTGGTCACGACTCCTCTCATGAGCCCTCTGGGGAAGTTGCGGGTGGGGCTGGACCTGATCCTCCCTCGGCGCAAGGGGGACAGCGATGAGACTCTGGGACAGTTTGTGCAGCGACGCCTGGGCAGGGAAGCGTATGAAGCCATGGCTCAGCCCATGATCAGTGCCATCTATGGTGGGGACCCCATGCGTATCTCCCTTCTGGCCACCTTCCCGAGGTTTCGCGAGATGGAACGCCGGCACGGCAGCCTTGTTCTTGCCATGTGGCTGGCAGCCCGCAAGTCCACCGCCGCGGGGAAGGCGGGTGGCCGCGCCAGCGGCGCCCGCTACGGCATGTTCGCTTCCCTGTCAGGAGGCTTGCAGGAACTCACCGATGAACTGGCGCGGCGCCTGCCGGACTCATGCGCACGCACGGGGGTGAGCATAGAAAGTGTCCTGCGGACCCGGGGCGGACGCTGGACCGTCACCTGGGACGGCGGCAAGGCCGACTTTGACGGCGTGATCCTCGCTTTGCCTGCGCCGCGGGCGGTGGAAGTCCTGCGACCCCTGGACGACGACCTGGCCCGCCGCCTGTCCTTCATCCGTTACGGGACGTCGGCCACGGTGGGAGTGGCCTACCGACAGGAGGATGTGGACCATCATCTGGACGGATTCGGCTTCGTGGTGCCGGCCCGGGAAGGTCTCACCATGCTCGGTTGTACTTTTGCTCATCGCAAGTATGCAGGCCGTGTGCCTGACGGCTACGTCATGCTCCGGGCGTTTCATGGCGACCGATCCGATCCTCTCTCCGATGATGACCTGGTGGAGGCGACCCGCCGGGATCTGGGCCGCCTTCTGGGTATCACGAGTAAGCCTCTGCTGACCCATGTCACCCGCTACCACGAGTCGCTGCCCCAGTACGGTCTGGGGCATCTGGATCTGGTGGATGAGATCGACCAGCGCATGACCGGATACCGTGGTCTGGTCCTGGCGGGGAATGCCTACCGTGGCATCGGTGTGCCCGATTGCGTGCGCAGTGGCGAAAACGCCGCCGCTGCCATCATGGATGCCGTCGCGACCTGAGGGAAACCCCCGGCACCGGGGGGGCGAACTTTGGTGCCGGGGGTGGAGAGCCTAGCGTTCTTCTTCTTCGAGTTGTACTTCCAGTTCCTCGAGGCGTCGCTCAAGATCACGCATGCGCTCAGCCATCTGCCCTTCGATCAATTCGAGCGCTTCCATCTTCTGCGGGAAGGTGGTGCCGTCGAATTTCAGATTCCACTGCCCATGGAGCTTTTTGGCAATTTCAGGGCTGAAATTGAACCGGAAATTGCCGTCTTCGCCGAAGGCATGCTCCATGTTCTTGAGGGCTTCTTCCACGGACTCGTTGATGGTGTCGACATCAATGCCGAAAGCTTCCATGTTGCCCAGCGCGCCCAGTCCGCGCAGTCCTTCGAGGCCGCTGAGGTCAATCTGCACCTTCTGGCGTTGAGCCGCGGTGGCCGTCAACGTCGTGGGGCGTCCGTCCCGCCAGACTTCCAGATCGATGGGATCACCCTCTTCTTTTCGGCGCACTGCCAGAGCGAGTTCCTTGCTGCCACTGATTTCCTCGCCGTCCACCAGGGTGATGATGTCGCCCACCTGCAGGCCCGCCTCTGCCGCGGGACTGTCCTTCTCCACGCGGTTGACCAGCACGCCGTAATCTCCGTCGACCCCCAGGTGAACACGGAGTTCCGGTGTCAGATCCGTGAGGCCAACGCCGAGATAGCCCCGCTGGGCCATGAAACGGTGCAGGGAGATGAAGCTGGGTCCATCACCATCACCATTCAGAAAAAGGACCCTGGGGTCATCGCCGCTGTTCTCGCTGAAGTGGAGCTTGGTGCCCTCGGCCTGGGCCGCGGTTGTCAGCATGGCCAGGCCGACCAGGATGGGAATAAATTTCTTCATGTTCATGGTTGGTAACTCCTCTCATTCAGGGATGCAGGCACCACATCGCCCCGCAGGGCGTTGGGTCGTACCCGCCGCAAGTCCAGAAGAACGTCAACTTTTTCATTCCCGCCGAGGTAGAGCACCGGCTCCACCCCCAGAGCCAGATTCCGATACTGACGCCAGTCCCGGTTGAGTTGTTCCCGGTCCGCCTGCAGGGATGCCAGTTCCTCAAGGGCCCGGGCCCGTTGAGAGGCATGTAGAACGGCGGCAGGTGGGGCCGTGGAGGCGATCTGAGGCCGCACCTCGGCATCAGCATTCATGAGGTGCCAGGCGGTGGGGAGGGCCACGGCGGCCACCACCAGCATGGCGGTCACCGGTGCCAGACGCCGGAGCCGGCTCCGGGGAGCCTTGTCATCAAGGTGTGCCAGCACACGGGTGGTGAAAGCCTCGGAGGCTGTCTCCGCCGGCAGCCGGCGCAGGGCGTCACGCAGTGGATCGTTGCGCAAGAGTCTCTCCCCGGTTTCGATATGGTTCAAGTGAATGGCGCAGAAGGCTCCTGCCTCTGCTGATGCGCGACTTGACAGTGCCCAGGCGGGAACTGGTGAGGCGGGCGATCTCGTCGTACGACCAGCCCTGGATATCTCGAAGCACAAGGGGAACCCGGTAACGCAGGGGTAGGCGGCTCAACCCTGCAACAAGTTCCCGCCCCAGCTCCTGGCGGAGAAGGGCCTGAGAAGCCGACTCCGTATCCCTGGCGACGGCCCTCGCGTCACGGGTCAGGGCGCCAGTGATCAGGTACCACCTCCGCTTCCGGCGCTCTTCCTGGCGCACAAGGTTGGTGGCGATGCGGTAGAGATAGGCGGAAAACTGGCCCTGTTCGCGATAGCGGGGAGCCGCATGGAAGAGTTTGATGAATGTGTCCTGAGCCGCTTCTTCGGCGCTGCTTCGATTCCCGGTCAATTTTGTCAAGTAGTTCACCATGGGGTCCTTGTAGCGGTCCACCAGGACGCCGAAGGCTGGACGGTCGCCTTCGCCGGTCCGGGCCATGAGCTCGGCGTCGCTGAGTTCCTTCATGGAGCCTCCACATCCCATAATGCCGGCAACTTCGAAAAGTTCCGCCGTTACCCTCCCCCATGAACAGGTTACGCCAAGGGGACCTGTGGAGTTGAGGGAAAGGCGTAAAAATGAAAGAATCCAGCCGGTTATCACTGAAAACGGGGGTTTCATGGGCAAGCTTTCGGCATTCAACCTGCAGGGCTGGATCGATGATCACCGGCATCTCCTCAAGCCGCCGGTGGGAAACGCCATCGTTTGGGAGGACACTGAGTTCATCGTCATGATCGTGGGCGGTCCCAACCGCCGGAACGATTACCACATCGACCCGGCAGAGGAATTCTTCTATCAACTGGAAGGGGATATGGTCCTGCGGGTGATGGAGGACGAGGGGCCCCGTGATATCCCCATCTGCCAGGGAGAGGTGCTGCTGCTTCCCGCCCATGTGCCTCATTCACCCCAGCGCGTGGCCCGGACCGTGGGCATGGTGGTCGAGCGCCGCCGCCGCCCGGATGAATTCGATCATCTGCGCTGGTACTGTGAAGAATGCGGCGACGTCCTCCATGACGCGAAGATGCATGTCAAGGATCTGGCGATCCAGCTCAAGCCGATCATCGAGCAGTTCTACGACGATGAATCGTTGCGCACATGCAAGAAATGCGGCGCTATCCTGTCGCCGCCGGCAGAGGTCTAGGTGGGTTGTTCCGACGCGTCCCTGACCATTGATCTCCATACCCATATCCTGCCCCACGGCTGGCCGGATCTGGAAGAGCTGTATGGCTGCCCGGGCTGGCTGAGCCTGGAGAAGACGGGATCGGACAGCGCCCGCCTCATGCGGGGAGGGGCGTGTTTTCGGACCATCGATTCGCGTTGCTGGGACCCTGCCCGCAGGCTGGCGGACTGCGATGACACCGGTGTCAATGTGCAGGTGCTCTCCACCGTGCCGGTCATGTTCAGCTACTGGGCGGAGGCGAGGCATGCCCATGACCTGGCCAGGCGCCTCAATGATCACATCGCCGGGGTGGTGGCCACGAATCCTCGCCGGTTCGTGGGCCTGGGCACCCTGCCTCTTCAGGATACGGACCGATCGATTGCGGAACTACAGCGTTGCATGGGCGATCTGGGGTTGGCAGGGGTGGAGATCGGCACGCACGTCAACGGCGCCAACCTGGACGATCCTGACATCTTTCCGGTTCTGGAAGCGGCCCGGGATCTGGGCGCGGCCGTGTTTGTCCATCCCTGGGACATGCTGGGCCGGGAGCGGATGAACGACTACATGCTGCCCTGGCTGGTGGGTATGCCCATGGAAACCGCCCTGGCCATCTGCTCGCTGATCCTGGGTGGAGTGCTGGATCGGTTGCCCGGCCTGCGCATAGCCTTTGCTCATGGTGGCGGGGCCTTCTCCTCCATCCTGGGGAGAGTGGATCAGGCGTACGCTTCGCGTCCGGATCTCGTGGCGGTGAAGGCGAAGGAGTCGCCGCGCCATTACCTGGACCGATTCTATGTCGATTCTCTGGTTCATGATGCGGCCAGTCTCAGACACCTGCTGGACCTCTTCGGGAGTGAGCGAGTCCTGCTGGGCAGCGATTATCCGTTCCCTCTGGGAGAGGCGCCGCCGGGGAAAGTTCTTGATGAACTGACCGACCTGGGGAAGGACCTTCACGCCCGCGTCCGCGGTGACAACGCCCTGGCTTTTCTGGGTCTTCCCGCCAGCCGGTTCCAGGAGTGAGCGCCGGATGAAAGACACTCGTTACACGGTGGTTGGCGCTGGACTGGCCGGCTCCCTCATGTCCATCCTGCTGGCTCGGCAGGGCGGTCAGGTACGGGTTGTGGAACGGCGGAGCGATCCCCGGAGCGGGCTGGAAATGGCCGGCAAGTCCATCAACCTGGCTATTTCCCATCGGGGTCTCCATGCCCTGGAGCAGGTGGGACTGCGCCAGGAAATCATGGACCAGGCGACGCCCATGCGCGGACGCATGATCCACGCGACCGGTGGAGCGCTCATCTTTCAACCCTATGGAACCCGGGCCGGCCATGCGATTTATTCGGTTTCTCGCGGGGCCCTCAATCGAGCCCTCATCCAGGCCGCGGGGCGGGAACCTGGAGTCCATCTGGACTTTGATTGTGTGTGCAGGGATGTGGATCTGGACTCGGCCACGGTCACGGTGCAGGATCGATCGGTTCAGGAGGTCAGGCAGTTGCAGGCCGATGCCATTGTGGGCGCCGACGGCGCCTTCTCGGCGGTCCGCAGCCGCATGCAGAGGACCGATCGCTTCGATTACCAGCAGTCCTACCTGACCCATGGCTACAAGGAACTGACCATCCCGGCCGCTACCGGCGGCGGGTTTGCCATGGAACCCCATGCCCTGCACATCTGGCCCCGAGGCAGGTTCATGATGATCGCCCTGCCCAACCAGGATGGCTCCTTCACCTGCACTCTGTTCTGGCCCTTCACTGGGGACGGATGTTTTGACGCTCTGACCACATCCGTCCAGGTCATGGAATTCTTCGGGAGAGTGTTCCCTGATGCCGTGTCTCTGATCCCGGACCTGGCCGAGCAATACCTGGGGCATTCCATCAACTCGCTGGTGACCGTTCGCAGCCGTCCCTGGAACCACGGGGAGCGCGTGGTTCTCGTCGGCGATGCCTGTCACGCTGTGGTGCCGTTCTATGGTCAGGGTGCCAATGCCTCGTTTGAGGACTGTGTGCTTTTGGACAGGGCCATGCGCGATCATCCCGGTGACAGGGCTGGGGCTTTCAGCGCCTATAGCGCGGAGCGCAGCCCTCATACCGATGCGCTGGCGGACCTGGCCATCGCCAATTTTGTCGAGATGCGCGACGCCACGGCATCGAGGTTCTTTCGCGGGCGCAAGAGACTTGAGCGGGTCCTCCATCGTCTGGCGCCCGGCTTGTTCATCCCGCTCTACTCCATGGTGACCTTCACCAGTGTTCCCTATGGTGAGGCGGTGCGGCAGGCGAGGCGCCAGTGGCGGGTGGTGATCCTCTTGATGGCTTTGGTCTGCCTGCCAGCGCTGATGGCGCTGATTGGGATTCTGGTCTTCCTGGTGCGGGGGATGTGACATGGGAATCAACTACGCGGAATACCTGAAGATTGAACAGCTTCTGAGTTTGCAGAAGCCGCGCTCGGATCCGGAACAGCATGACGAGACGCTATTCATCATCATTCATCAGGTTTACGAGCTGTGGTTCAAGCTGATGTTGCATGAGTTTCGCCACATCTGCGCTTCCCTGAGAGGGAAGGACCTGTTCGGCACCATTGCCGGTTTTCAGAGGGTGCGCTCCGTCATGAAGACCCTGGTGGGCCAGCTGGACATCCTGGAGACCATGACCCCCATGTCGTTTTCGGCATTCAGAGATCGTCTGGACGAGGCATCAGGATTTCAGTCTCTCCAGTTTCGCCAGTTCGAGTTCATGCTGGGGCACAAACGGCAGTCGGCCATGGAACAATTTCCCGAAGGCTCCCGAGAGCGAACCACGCTGGAAAAGTGTCTCAGGGAGCCATCGGTGGTGGACGCGTTCCATGCTTTTCTGGCGGGGGAAGGGGTGGCTCTTCCCGAGGAGATTCTGAACCGTGACGTCACTCTGCCCACCACCCCCAATGAGGCCGTCCAGGATGCGGTGCTGGAACTCTACGTCAAGCGTCCGGAGGTGGGCATTCTCATGGAGCTCATGACCGACTTCGACGAGGGCTTGCAGGAGTGGCGCTATCGCCACGTCAAGATGGTGGAGCGAACCATCGGCAACAAACGGGGCACCGGTGGAAGCATGGGTGTGGAGTTTCTCAAGAAGACCCTCTTCCGGCCCATCTTCCCGGACCTGTGGGCCGTGCGGCATCGGTTCTGAGATGACGACCCTCTACGACATCAGCCCGCCGGTGGATAGCAGGCATCCGGTCTGGCCCGGCGACACGCCACCGCGGCGGGAGACTCTCCTGGACATGAGGAAGGGGGATCATCTGACCCTGTGCACGTTGCACAGCACCGTCCATGCCGGGGCCCATGCTGACGCCCCCAGCCATTACGGTGTGAATGCCCCGTCCATCGATGAGCGCCCGCTTGATCTCTACCTCGGTCCCTGCCGGGTGGTTCGCCTGGAAGCAGAAAGAGGGCGGCGCATCGGACCCGAGGCGATCTCGTGGCCGGTCGGTGTCGAGCGAATCCTCCTGGCCACCGGCACCTACCCGGACCCGCACGTCTTCAA
>SMYD01000090.1 GCA_004356015.1 Acidobacteriota bacterium
CCATTGCGCAAGATTCCTCACTGCTGCCTCCCGTAGGAGTCTGGACCGTGTCTCAGTTCCAGTGTGGCCGATCACCCTCTCAGGCCGGCTACTGATAGAAGCCTTGGTAGGCCATTACCCCACCAACAAGCTAATCAGACGCGGGCCCCTCCCTAAGCGGTAGGTCTTTCGATCCCCACCTTTAATCGCTCTCTCCAAGGAAAAAGCGATATTATGCGGTATTAGCCCAAGTTTCCCTGGGTTATTCCCCACTCAGGGGCAGGTTACCCACGTGTTACTCACCCGTCTGCCACTTTACTCAGGGACCGAAGTCCCCTTTCTCGTGCGACTTGCATGTGTTAGGCACGCCGCCAGCGTTCGTTCTGAGCCAGGATCAAACTCTCCAGTTTAACTTCATCGAATACTCCGGAAAGCCCGAAAGCCTTCTAGAGTTTCTTAACCAGAGTTGCTGATCAAGTTTCCTGCAAAGACCTGACTCTGCACAGGTCTCTTCAAAGAAAAAGACAGAACCGTTGGCACGTACTATTCAGATTTCAAAGAACAATGGGAAGTTCGTAACCTGCTACTGAGGCCTTTAGGCGCCAATAGCCACACCCACCGGAGCGAATCCGGCAGACGTATACAGCACGCTCTGCCCGAGAACAGGGTGATGATAGCACTGCTTCAGGTCATGTCAACCCCGTCTCGATCGCCCGCCAGGCTTGGCTCAGGCTCCGGAGATGCAATTTAAATTCTTGAACCATAATCACTTATTGAAAAATGGCCCACCTCCCCATTGTCCTCGATCTCCTTGATTCACGGGAAAGTGTCGTGCTAGGATGACATGTCCGTTGGGTCCGACCCTCCTCTCCTATCATAAATCTGAGGTCCAGAGGTGAGCCGGAGGATGTGTTTCACAAGTGCGGTCCGCACTGTTTGAAACACTCCCGGCGGATATGGTTTGGTGTGTCCTGTGACCAGTGGGTGGAGGCATGGAAGGTGGGCGTGACGCCCGCCTTTTTCGTCAGGGGCTCAATCCCGGACGAGTTGGCAGGAGAGATGGAGCAACAGCAGATGGAGGCCGGGAATATGACCACTCTGTCGAAAAGTCAGGAGAGGACGACGACCACGGCCCGCCTGCAGACCCTTGCCCGCGAGACCCTTGCCGCCATGGAGCTCGGCCTGGTGAACCTCACCTACCGTCGCGAAGGTAGCCAGTGGGTCCTGCGCCTCATGATCGAAGCGGAGGGCGGCGTGGGCCTGGATGATTGCGCCAAGGCCAGCACCCAGTTGAGCGCGGTCCTTGAGGCGGAGGACATCATCCCCCAGAGCTACCTCCTCGAGGTCTCTTCGCCCGGGATCGACCGACCACTGTTCACCGAAGACGACTACCGGCGATTTGCCGGGCGCCAGGTCAATCTGCGCACCCACGCGCCCATGGCGGGGCGCCGCCAGTTTCAGGGCGTTCTCAAGGGTTGCGACAACGGTCAGGTGGCACTGCGTCTGCCGACGGGAGAAACCGTGAATCTTCCGTTCAACAATCTCGCCAGTGGCAGACTTGAAGTCGATCTGGACCACCAACTGTCCCGTTTGGAGCACACGGGATTGACCCCGGCAGACAACTGCCCCTCGGAGGGGAAGGTACGGGAATGAGCAACGAACTCTTTCAGACGATAGAACAGGTCGCTCGCGAAAAGAGCATCGACGTTGATGTCATCGTGGATGCCATGGAGGAAGCCATCGTCGCGGCCTCCAAGAAGTACTACAAGACCCGCGAGAACCTGGTCTCCCGCTTCAATCGTGAATCCGGGGAACTGGAGGTCTACGCACAGAAGACCGTGGTTGAAGAGGTTGAGGACGAAGATATCGAGATCTCTCTCGAGGAAGCCCAGAAGATCGCTCCCGAAGCCACCCTGGATGCCATCATCGAGTTTCCACGCTCCACCGAGGGACTGACCCGGGTCGCCGCCCAGGCCGCCAAGCAAGTCATTTACCAGAAAGTCCGCGAGGCCGAACGCGAGAACATCTACACCGAATACATCGACAGGGTTGGAGAGATCATCAACGGCATGGTCAAGCGCTTCGAGCGGGGCGACATGATTGTCGACCTGGGTCGAACCGAAGCCATCATCCCCCGCCGCGAGCAATCCAGAGCGGAGCACTACAACCCTGGTGACCGGGTGCGCGCTCTGATCCTCTCGGTGGATAAAGCCTCCAAGGGACCTCAGGTCATCCTGTCCCGCAGCGACCCGTTGCTGGTCAAGAAACTCTTCGAGATGGAGGTCCCTGAGATCTACGACAGCACCGTTGTCATCGAGACCTGTGTTCGTGACGCTGGTGACCGCACCAAGATTGCCGTGCGCTCCAACGAGCGGGACATCGACCCGGTGGGGGCCTGTGTCGGCATGAAGGGATCCCGTGTTCAATCGGTGATCCGGGAATTGCGCGGTGAGAAAATCGACATCGTGCAATGGTCCCCCGATCCGCTCCAGTTGGTCCAGAACGCCCTGAATCCGGCCAAGATCAACCGTGTGACGGTTCTGGACGAGGAAGAGAGACTCCTGGAAGTCGTGGTCTCGGAAGATCAGCTCTCACTGGCCATCGGCAAGAAGGGCCAGAATGTCCGCCTGGCGGCGCGACTCACCGGCTGGAAGATCGACATCAAGAGCGAAGCGGAGAAAGTACGCGAGGTGGAGCGCCAGATGGAGCACCTGACACGCTCCAGCACGCTGATGCGTGAGTTGCCCGGCGTTGGCGAAGCCACGGCCGGTAAACTTGTGGAAGCCGGCTTCGAGACTCTGGAGGCAGTTGCCCAGGCCGAAACAGAGACCCTCGCCGCGGTGCCGGGTCTCAGCACAGCCAAGGCCGACAAGTTGCGGAACGCGGCGGCCGATACGCTCCAGCAGCTCATCGGGGAAGAGGAGGCTTATTACGCCGCCGAAGATGAGGTCAGGCGCGAAGCTGAAGACGCAGCGCGGCAGGCGGCTCTTGCCGGCGAGACGGCCCTCGATGAGGCCCTGGGCGTGGCTCAGTTCCTGGGGAGTGGCGACTACGCCGCCGAGGCGCAGACCGACAGCACGAAGAATGCGCCTGCCGCCGCCAGCGCAGCCGAGGCGGAATCCGGCACAACTGATGCAGACGCGGTCACTGCGGACACAGCCAGCAGCGCCGAACCCGTGCAGCCGACCACGGATTCCCGGGAGACTGCCGAGTCCGGGACTCCGGCCGAGGCGGAAGAGGCGGCCGAAGTCAGCCCAACCCCTGGCAGTGACACTGCCCCGGAGCCTGAGGACGAAATCAAGTCCTGAACAGAGGTGACTCGATGGCGAAAATAAGAATCTACCAACTGGCCAGGGAAACCGGGGTGCCGGCGGACGACATTCTCGCCGCGGCCCGCAAGATGGGTATCGAGGTCAAGTCCAGCCTCAGTGGTGTCGATCCCGAGGTGGCCGAGAAACTCAAATCGAGTCTCGAAGGCGCCGGCAAGCCGGCCGGCAGCGGGACCACCGGCGCCAGGAAACCGGTGGCCAGGAAGGCCACCACCAAGAAGACAACGACCAGGAAGATCGCGGCCAAGAAAACAGTGGCCAAACCCAGGAACGTCGCCGCTCCCGCCAGGACTGCGAAGGCGACCCCAGCCACGGATGCACCTGCGGTCAGGAAACCAACCATGGCCCGGCCGGCGGCGGCTCGGCCGGCGGGAGCAGCCCGCCCCATCGCGCCACGAGTAGCAGGTGCCCGCCCATCCCTCTTCCGGCCGACGACCGGGAGGGGTGTGGCCGGACGCAGACCCATTCTGATCCCTGCGCCAGGAAAAGGGCCGCTCCCCAAGCCCATGGGGTCGCGGCCGTCTCCCGGCCGTCCCGGTGTGACCCGCCCCAGCGTGCCTGGGAGTTCGGCGAACCCGGTCGGGCGAACCATGGGCCCGCTGGGCCAGCGCACCGCCATGGGGACCCGCCTCTTTCCCGACCGGAGCAGCCGCGGCACCGCCAGCCGCCCCGGAATGCCCCGCCTGTTCCCCCCGGGGCGCAGACCGGCCCCGCACCGCGGAGGCAAACGCAAGGGCAAGCGCCAGCCGGCGAAGACACCGATCGCTCCGGCCGCCCCACCGCCGCCACCGCCGGACCCCAGCACTTTCAAGGATCTGGAGATCACAGAAGGCGTGACGGTGAAGGAACTGGCCGAAAAGATGGAGCGTAAATCCAAGGACCTCATCCGGAGCCTCATGAGCACAGGCCTCCTGGTCACCATCAATCAGCCTCTGGACAATGAGATGGCGACCAGGCTCTGCAATGAGTTCGCGTTCAACCCCAAGTTCCTTTCCTTCGAGGAAGATATCGCTCGGGAAGATGCCGGCGACGAGGAGTTCGAGAACGAAGTGCTGGTGCCTAGAGCACCCGTGATCACCATGATGGGGCATGTGGACCATGGCAAGACCTCTCTTCTGGACGCCATCCGTGCAACCCGGGTGGCTGAAACAGAGCATGGCGGCATCACACAGCACATCGGCGCTTATCATGTGGAAATAAACGGTCGACAGGTCGTCTTCCTGGACACGCCGGGACACGAAGCCTTTACACGCATGCGTGCCCGTGGTGCTCAGGTCACCGATATCGTCGTCCTGGTGGTGGCCGCCGATGACGGGGTCATGCCCCAGACCATCGAAGCCATTCATCACGCCCGCGAGGCCAAGGTCCCCATCGTGGTCGCCATGAACAAGATGGACCGGGCCGAGGCCAACCCTGACAGGCTGAAACAGGCTCTGTCGGAGCAGAACGTCCTGGTGGAGGACTGGGGAGGAGATGTGGTCTGCGTACCGGTCTCGGCCAAGGCGCGGACCGGCCTGAAAGAACTCCTGGAGATGATCCTGCTCACCAGTGACCTGCATGAGTACAAGGCCAACCCCAAGCGGATGGCACGCGGCACGGTCCTGGAAGCCCGTCTCGACCGGGCCCGGGGCCCGGTGGCCACGGTCCTGGTGAGCAACGGCACTCTGCACATCGGTGATTCCTTCATCGTCGGCAATGTCTATGGCAAGGTGCGTGCCATGGTCGATGACCAGGGGAAACGAATCGCCGAATCCGGTCCGTCAACCGCCGTGGAAGTCCTCGGGCTGGAGGGCGTCCCTGAGGCCGGTGACACCCTGCAGGCTCTCTCTGATGAGCGCCGGGCGCGGCAAATCGGCGAATATCGCAAACAGATTGCCGACCGGGAAAAACTGGCCCAATCGTCGCGCATGAGCTTGGACCACCTTTTCGAGAAGATCAAGCAGGGCGACGTCAAGGAATTGCGGGTCATTCTCAAGTGCGATGTCCAGGGCTCCAACGAAGTGCTGACCAAGACACTCACTGATCTCAGCACCGAAAAGGTGAAGGTCAAGGTCATTCACGCGGCCACCGGCGCTGTGAACGATTCGGATATCCTGCTGGCTTCCGCCTCCAGCGCCATCGTTGTGGGATTCAATGTCCGCCCTGAGAGGACGGCCTCCCTCCTGGCCAAGAAGGAACAGGTGGACATCCGGCTCTATACCGTCATCTACGAGGTGACCCAGGAGATCAAGAACGCCATGCTGGGCCTGCTGGAACCCACCTTCAAGGAAGAGTTCCTGGGGCGCGCCGAAGTTCGGACAACTTTCAAAGTCCCCAAGGCGGGCGTCATCGCCGGCTGCTCGGTCCAGGAAGGCCGCATCCTGCGCAATGGCGAGGTGCGCCTGCTGCGCGATAACGTGGTCATTCACGAAGGCAAAATCTCGTCTCTGCGCCGCTTCAAGGATGACGTGGGAGAAGTCAAGCAGGGCTATGAATGCGGCATCGGACTTGAGCGGTACAACGACCTCAAGAATGGGGACATCATCGAGGCGTTCCGCATGGAGAAAGTGCAGCCCACCGAGCTTTGATGGGGCGCGTTCTGCTTTGCCGCCGCCAGACCGAGAGCAACTGTGGTCGTCGGTATCATCAGAGTTGAACTTCTTATTCACGGCTCTTCCTCTCTCAAGGAAAAGCGCGCCGTGCTGCGGAAGATCAAGGACCGAACACGGGCCCGGCATAACATCTCGGTAGCTGAGGTTGAATTCCAGGACCTGAGACAGCGGGCCGTGCTGGGGTTTGCAGCTGTGTCCCACAGCGAGAGTGACTTGCAACGACTCTTCAACACCCTGCGCAATGAGGTGGAGGGCATCCTGCCGGGCGGTATTCTCGACTGGCAGGAGGAGGTACTGCAATGATCGGGGCTCGCCGGGATCGGGTGGCCGTCACCCTGCATCACTGCCTGACGGTCCTGCTTCAGTCGGGAATGAATGACCCGCGCCTCGGATTCATTACCGTCACCGGAGTCGAGCTGAGCAAGGATCTGCGCCATGCCGAGGTTTTTGTCTCCATACTGGGTGACGACGAGGCCCGCACCCGCAGCATGGAGGGCCTGGCCAGTGCTGCCGGCTACCTGCGCCATGAACTGGCTCGCAAGATCAACCTGCGCCGGACGCCTGACCTGAGATTTCATCTGGATGTCAGCGGTGACAAGAGCCAGCGCATCAATCAGCTTCTACAGGATGCGGGCCTGGGATCGGGTCCCCGCGACCCGGGAGCAACCTGTTCAGATTCCCCCGGCCCGGACCCTGAAAGCCAGGGCGAGGGATGAATCAGGATGCCGCCGGCTCCCCTGCCGCCGGGTTCCTCATCGTGGACAAGGCTGAAGGCCCGACCTCTCATGACGTGGTCAGCGCCGCCCGGCGGGCGCTGGGCATGCGGCGTATCGGGCACACCGGCACCCTGGACCCCATGGCCACCGGTGTCCTGGTTCTCATGCTGGGAGGTGCTACGCGCCTGGCACCCCAGATGCTCGGCCATACCAAGGTTTACGCGGGCGAAGGACGCCTGGGCTGGGCGACAGACACTTATGACCGCACGGGCCAGCTCCTGGGGCCCGAGGCCGAACACGTCGTCCTGGACCCCCTGCGACTCGCTGAGGCTGCCGCCGACCTGACCGGCGAGATCCTGCAGGCCCCGCCACCGTACTCAGCCCGCAAGGTGGACGGCGTCCCCCTCTATCGCCATGCCCGCGGGGGCCGAACGGTTGAGGGCAAGACCGTCAAGATCCATGTCGCCCGGTTCGATGTCCGTGCCGCGGCTCACGACCGCTTCCAGTTCACGGCCGAGGTGTCCGCCGGGACCTACATCCGCTCGCTGGTCCACGATCTAGGGCAGAAACTGGGATATGGAGCCCATTTGTCGGCGTTGCGCCGCCTCAAATCGGGACCGTTCATCCTCGAAGATGCCCTGCCCCAGGCGGATCTTGCCGGTCTGGGGATTCTGGGCCTGAAACCTCCTCAATTCATACCTTTTCATCGTGTTCCCCTGGATCTTCCTGTGATCAGGATCAGCCCCGCCGATGAGGAGAACCTGCGCCATGGCCGGCCGGCCCAGCCGGACCCGGGACCGGGGCCAGGCGCGCGTCTCATGCAGGCCCGGGATCGCGACGACCGGCTGATTGCGCTGGTCGACCCCGACCCGGAGAACCCCGGCGTCATCCTGCCCCGGCGGGTCTTCGCCCCACTCCCTGATTTTTGACACTCCTGGTCACGGATGCTAGCGTGGCCCCTATACCAAGAGATAAAAAAGAGAAAAGATAGGCGTTCCCACTGGCCGGAACGCCCCGCACGGTAAGGAGAACAGAAGAGTGCCTCTCGCACTGGATACAAAAAGGGACGTCATCGAGGCGTACCGCGTGAATGCAAAGGATACCGGCTCCGCGGAGGTTCAAGTCGCGGTCCTGTCCACCCGGATCAACGAGCTGCAGAGTCATTTCCGCGCTCACAAGCACGACCACCACTCCCGTCAGGGACTCCTCAAAATGGTGGGCCGTCGTCGTCGCTTCCTGAAGTACATCAAGAAGAGAGATCTCGACGGATACCAGAAACTGATCTCCCGCCTGGGACTGCGTAAGTAACCGGGGGGGATTCCGTCGGGAGGCCTGCGGCCACCCGGACACTTCGCCCAGCCGAGAAGTCCACGCGCTTGAAGGTCGTGGTGTGTCGTCACACCTCTTCCTGGCCCGCGAAGCCCGCCAGACCGCATAATCTCCCCAGGGGAATCCTTCCCTCAAGTCGTCACACAGACGACGGAGGATCTCGTGATCATCAAGAAGACTGTTGAAATCGGTGGCAAAACCCTGACCTTTGAGATGGGCCGCGTCGCCAGGCAGGCCGCCGGCTCCTGTACGATTCGCCTGGGCGACACCGTGGTGCTAGCCACCGCCTGCGCCTCCAACACGCCCCGCGAGGGGATCGACTTCCTGCCCCTGACCGTGGATTACCGGGAATGGACCTATGCGGCCGGCAAGATACCAGGCGGCTTCTTCAAGCGGGAAGGCCGCCCCAACCAGAAAGAAACTCTCACCTGCCGTCTCATCGATCGGCCCATCCGACCTCTCTTTCCCGAAGGCTGGGGATGCGAGACACAGACCATCGGCATGGTGCTGTCTTCGGACCAGGAGAACGACAGCGACGTTCTCGCAGTATGCGGGATCGGCGCCGCTCTCTACTGCAGCAACATACCCTTCAACACACCTCTGGCGGCTGTGCGTATCGGACGGGTGAACGATCAGTTCATCGTCAACCCGACCTTCTCGCAGCTCAAGGAGTCGGTGCTGGACCTCACGGTGGCCGGTACACCGGAGGCCATCGTCATGGTGGAAGCGGGCGCCAACGAGGTCTCCGAGGAAATCATTCTAGAAGCCATGACCCTGGCCCATGAGAACATCCGCACCATCTGCGCCGTCATCCAGGAGATGCACGACGAGATCAAGCCCCAGAAGCGCAAGGTGTCCACCAAGAGCATCCCCGACGATGTCATGGACGAAGTTCGCGAGAAGGTGCACGGTCCCCTGGGAGATGCCATGCGCATCAGCGACAAGATCGAGGCATACGCCCAGGTGGACAAGGTCAAAGCCGGCCTCATGGACTCGCTGCCTGAAGACGACAGCGAGCGGCGTTTCATGGCCGCCAAGGCCTTCACGAAGCTCCAGAGCGAGATCCTGGCCGATGCGGTCATGAACGACAACAAGCGTCTGGACGGACGGGCGCTGGACCAGGTGCGGCCCATCGCCTGCGAAGTGGGCTACCTGCCGCGCACCCATGGCTCGGCCCTGTTCACCCGCGGCGAGACCCAGGCCCTGGTGACAGCCACCCTGGGTACGGCGTCCG
>SMYD01000091.1 GCA_004356015.1 Acidobacteriota bacterium
GCGGAGACCTGAGCCAGCTCCCGGTGGGTCTGGGTGCGTCCGAGACCTGCCTGCTGAATGGGACCTCTCTGGCCACGGCCACCGACTCTTCCCTGCCGCTCCCGACGAACGGCTACTGGTACCTGATCCGGGGTCGGAACGTCTGCGGAAACGGGTCCTACGGAATCACGAGCAACAGCGACGTGCGCGCCAGCAACTCCTGCCCGGATTGATAGACCTGTAGCGGTGCAAGTGTAGTGGACCACCGAAAGTGAAGTAGGATAATTGGGGCCAGCGCTATGGCGTGGACGGCCGCCGAACGGACACGGAGAGGCCAGTTCTTGGGTAGTGGCAGGGGAGGAACGGTCTGTTTGGCCATGAAAGTCCTCTTCAAGAAACTTGAGAAACTATCCGGCCAGGCGGGGGATAATGTTAGGGAACGGTTGGACGTACTCGAAATTGTGGAATACTGAACAATCGGTGGACTACTACACTCGCTGGTGATTTGAGTTGCTACCCGGCCGCGGCGGCCCGCCGTTTGCGGTGTAAGGACCGGGCTGCTGCCCGCAGCCATGTTCGCCGGGCCCGTAGACAGGCGAGGGCTCCCTGGGCGGCCAGCAGGTGCCAGTGGTCATTCTTTTCCCTGCTGTCCTTGATCTCGACGAGCGTCGTCTGGATCTCGACATCATTGCCTCGCAGGGCTGCTTCAATGAAGGTCCGCCGCCTGGCCGGTATCAAGGCTCCAAGAAAACCGATGCGCGTCCGCAGGGGATCGGCCGGCACGCCGGTGACCATGGGACTCAGGGGTGGTTTGATCCACTCATCGAGTACTTTTTGCCCCGCGCTGGACAGCGTGTAGAGCCGCCCCCCACGCTTGGTACTGGTCAAGATCCGGGAGGCTAGCAGGCGCTTCTTCTCCAGCCGCCTCACCAGGGGATAGATGGCCCCGGCGCTGCCACTCCACTGTGGGCTGGGAGACGCCACAAATCGCTTACGAACCGTGTAGGCCGTGCAGGGGCCTTCCTGCCAGATCACCCCCAGAACCGCTCCCTCCAACTCACTGGTTGTCCTCGACATGATCTCCTCCCGTCGCCGGCACTGGCACTATAGTACTAATAGTACTATAGTGCCAGGTGACACATCATGAAGGAGAATACAGAGATGGTCTCAGGCAAACAAAGGATTGCCGCAGGTTGGAGCACCGTCGCCCTGGCGCTGGTGGCCCTCGCCTCGGGGTATGCCGTTGCAGAGGGATCTCAACCGGGATCCAAGCAGATGGTGCGGATGGCTCCGAAGTTGCCGCAGGTTGAATTTCCCCAGGGCGAGGTCGTCCTTCCCCTCCTGGACTGGGGCAATCGTCCCATCGTGGAGCTCACCATCAACGGGACCGGCCCCCACCGTTTCATCCTGGACACCGGTGCCATGACAACCGTCATTGATAAGGGTCTGGTCGAGGAGATCGGGCTGCCGGAAGTCGGCACCGATGAACTGAAGAGTCCGGCAGCAGACAAGTCGATGTTGGTTCCCAGAGTCTCCATGAAAATGGCGACCCTGGGTGGCATCATCATTCACGACCTGGGAGCCGCCGTATTGGACCTGGCGGGAATGTTTGGGTCAGAGGATGCTCCCCGGGGTGTTCTCAGTGCTCGGGTCTTCTCCGGTGTACTGCTGGCCATCGATTACCCCAACGACAGGATCGTGGTTCGGGCCGGCGAACTGGGTCCGTCCGATGGAGCGCGGATCTTCCAGTACGAAGAAAGTGATGGCTTTCCCACCCTCACCCTCTCCGTGGCGGGAACCGAGATCAAGGCCCATCTGGATACCGGATCCCCGGCTACGTTCAGCCTGCCGGGCCAGTACATGAAGAGCCTTCCCCTCGAATCAGAGCCGATTCACCGCGGGACTGCCAGGATGGTGGATACGGAGGTCAAGCTCTATGGAGCAAAGTTGGACGGCTCCATCCTGGTGGGAGAGTACACCTTCGAAAATCCCGACATCACCTTTGGAGAGGGGTTCCCCGCCGGCAACGTAGGCTACGGGTTTCTCAGCCGGTTCAGCGTCACCCTGGACATGAAGAACAAGAGGATCCGGCTCGATGGTGAAGCTGTCATGGCCGCAGCTCCTACGACCGGAACTCCCACCATGGTGAGGCGCATACAACGGGGTACTTCCTCTGGCAAGGTCTACGGAGTGATGTTCCCGGGTATTGACGGGGACCCTCTGGTCATCAATGGTGTCGGTGAAGGATCTGTCGCGGAAGCTGCCGGCCTGCAGGCCGGCGATATCGTCCTCGCCATGAACGATGAGCAGGTGAGTGAACTGAGCAGCCAGGAGCGCATCAGCATGTTGCGCGCCTCGCCGTTGATTCTCGAAGTCGAGCGGGATGGCAAGAAACTGAGTGTCAAGATGGAACTCTAAGTTCGCTGAACCACCGGGAGTACCGCGGGATGGAACCCGCAGGGCGCGCAACCGTCCCAGCTGCAGGTCAAGAGGCGATCGCGCTTCTGCCTGCAGTGGTGTAAGGGTCCAGCGAAAGCGAGGGTCTGAATTTTGGGGCATCTCCACTTTAAAGATCTAGAGGACCATTCCGACCAACCAGCGGATGATGCGAGGAAACAGATGGACTTAAATGACATTGGGGCATACTAAACAATCGGTGGACCACTACGGGGGCTGGTGCAAATCTCAGAATTTTAAGGGCGGATGAGGTTTTGAATAGCCACAACTAGAGGTGCGGTATACTGGGAGCGATGCAACGGCCAGAATCCAAAGAGCGGGTGAGGTTCTTTCCAGGTACAGCTCTTCTGTTCTTGGTGCTACTTCTCGTCGCCGGCTGCATCGCCCAAGACATGCCTGCCGACAAGTCCGACTGGGACGCCAACCTGCAGGCCTTCCGCTTGGAGCTCTCCGACCTGCGCGCCGATCTGGGCATACCGGGTATCGGGTACGCAGTGATCAGCGGGGGAGAGGTAGTCGAGTCGGGCGCGATAGGGACCCTCGCAGCGGACAGCAGCGAGCCGTTCTCAGTCGACACGCCGATGAACGTGCAGTCGATCACGAAGTCGATCGCGGGAGCCGTGGTCATGCAGCTGATCGAGGAGGGAACGCTCGACCTTGATGTACCGATTCGCAGCTACCTGCCGGACGTGGAACTGCCCAGCGACGTACTGCTGCGCCATATCCTGACGCACACGTCGGAGGGCATCGTCGGTCAGGAGTACGTCTATAGTGCTGGCCGCTATGCGCTCCTCGGCCCGATCATCGAGCAAGTCACAGGGCAGACGTTCGAGAGGGCAATCCGGGAGAGAATACTCGAGCCGTCCGCCATGGAGTGGTACGAATCGCCCAGTCTGAGCGCGGCGGGTGGAATGGTCTCTACCACCACCGACCTGGCTCGCTACGTCCAGGCACTGGATCGCGGCGATCTACTCCAACCGTCATCAATGGACAGGCTCGCGATCCCATCCAAATCGATCGACGGCATGGACCTGCCCATCAGCCTCGGCTGGTTCGCGCAGCGCATTCAGGGCACGCCAGTGGTGTGGAGCTATGGTCAGGATGATACGAGTGCCCTCCTACTTCTTGTTCCGGATCGAGGGAGCGCCATCGTTCTGCTGGCCAGAGGCGGGACAATGAGCGATGCCTTCCGCTTGATGATGGGAGACGCTCGCAAGTCTCCCTTCGCCATGACGTTTTATCGACTATTCATCGCCTCGCCGGCCGGTGCCCCGCTGCCGAGGCCGGATTGGGAAGCTGCCGACCTGGCAGGGGAGCTACAGGGGCAAGAATCGAAAACCGAATACAGCTATGAGGACGAGTTGATCGGACAGGCGTTGATCCATCAGTGGAACGACCATCAAACCCGAAGTGAAGCGTTGTTCCAGGTTGCGATCGACCTCTACGGTGTCGGGGAGCAAGCGGATCCAGTCATTCACTTCGCCGGCATGCGACTCGCTCCGGGCCCGGTCAAGAAGTTGACCATTGACATGGGAGAACGTCTTCTGGCCGGGCATCCGAACAACCGCTGGCTCCTGTACGCTCAGGGTGGCCTCTTGGCCGAGAGCGGCGCCGGCGCGGAGGCCGCGTCTCTGTATCAGCGCATGCTCGACCTTCCCAATCAGAATCAGGACTTCCTCCACCGGCTATTCGACTCGTGGGGCTGGTTCGGGCTCGCGAGGATCTATCGAGACGACGATCCCGAGGAGGCAAGGCGCGCTCTCCGAAGCATCATCAATTGCGGAGCGTACGTGTGCCCCAACCGGGATCAGGCCGAGTCGATGTTGCAGGAACTGAAGGGGAAGGGCTCTTGATGTGGGTGTCATGCGTCTCATCATGAGTCAATCTTGCGTTGCAGGTGTCATGGACCAGCGAAAGTGACGGCCTGATTGAAGGGGTATTTTCGCATTAAAAATCTAGAGGAATTTTCTGCTGAGTTGGGGTGTAATGCCCGGAAACGGTTGGACTTACCTGATATTGGGGAAACTAAAGAATCGCTGGACCAATACACCCATCCAGGGTGCCGACGTTGTTACTGGAGCGGAAGGTAAAACCGAAGGGCACGATCCAAGGCGAGTACCCACCGGACCCTACGCAGTCGAAGACTCTGTGTATGTGTGGAAATTCTTTGCACGGAAACTGGGAGATCACAAGAGTACCCGCTGGAGATTGCAAATCGGGATGGCCGGGGAAGGCCATGCGCCGTACGATCGGCAACCAGCGTCCCTACCGCGACCAGCGGATGAGGTTTGTTGTAGGGACAGTCGGAGTCTTGGTCGGTCAGTCTCGGACCTCCACGCTGCCGAGCGTGGCGGTGGCTTCTATTTGCAGCGCCGGATGGTCGGCGGCCTGCGGGTCGCGGCGGGCCTTGTTCTCCACGCTTCCGAGCAGCGGTGTTCCGGTCACGGCCACGTTCCAAGTCTGGGGTACCCGGAGCGTGATCGAGCCTAGGACGGCACTCACCTCGAGGCGTGCGCCCTCCGTGGCGAGCTTGGCCCGCGTCAGGTCGATCTCCACGCTGGCGAGCAGGGCCGTGATGCGGCCGCCCTCGAAGCGTACCGACTCGTTGCGGTTCTCAATGCTCCCCAGCACGGCGAACTCGTCGAGCCGATCCTTCGACTGGACCCACGCGGCGTTTCGCCCCCGCGTCGAGGAGAGCAGCCAGAGTCCGATGGCGATGATCGCGGTCGGCCACAGATAGTGCCAGACGTCTCCGGGCAGAAGCTCGAGCCGCCACGCCTGGAGCACGCCGCCGAACAGGACCAGGATGGCGCCTTCCACCCAGGCGCGCCGGTACAACTGGGCCACCCCAGCCGCAACGAGGATCAGCGGCCACCAGGTGCCAAGGACATCGCCCAGGTTCAGGACATCCACCTGATCGAGCAGGAAGCCCAGGCCGAGGAGAATCAACAGCAGTCCGAGGACGTTCCGTCCCGTCATGAGCCTCATTCCATATCTCCAAGAACTGAACCTCCCCGGGTTTCCCGGAGGGTTCGTGACATGACTCCGGCCACCATGGCTGGAGCTTCCTGAATCCGATAGTACTCCTGTTCGTGTTCGACAGGTGGAAGTCCTGCCCCGGCAAAGGTCGTCCCGGCCGGGTAGCGGGCCGTGGTTCGTGCCAGTCGGGCCAGGGCGATGGCGCGGACGGCCGCCGAACGAACCATTTGGGGCCAGTTCTTGGGAAGTGGCATGGGAGGAAAGGTCTGTTTGGCCATGAAAGTCCTATTAAAGAAACTTGAGAAACTATCTGGCCAGCGGGAGATAATGATAGGGAACGGTTGGACTTACCTGATTCTGGGCCGCACTAAAGAATCGGTGGACCAGTGCACCTCTTCAAGAATCTTGAGAAACCATCCGGCCGGATGGGGAATAATGCCAGGTAACAGTTGGGGTTATATGAATTTGGGGAGGACTAGAGAATCGCTGGACCACTACACCGGGGGATACTTACTTGTTACCCAAGTAGCCGAGCCCTTGCAGGTGCTTACGCAGCGCTTCGTTCGGGCGTTCCGGAAGCCGCATTGCGCGGGGATACTTAGGGACGGATCGCTCGACTCTGTCCAGCGCGTGCAGCAATTCGGTGACGACATCAGGAAACGCGTCGGCGATGTCGTTGCGCTCAAGAGGATCTCGGACGATGTCGTAGAGTTCGACCTCCCCATCTCGGGTGCCGATGAGGCGGTGAGCTCCAGCAACGATGGAGCGCAAGTCGTCCTCCAGAGGATGTTGGCCTGACTTCCCTTCGAGGATGCCGAGCACTGGGCGTCGCTGTGCATCGCCGAGTAGATCCTGACCTTGGTCCTGATTCGAAGGTGGGAGCCGCAGGAGACCTCGCAACGTGGGAAGGATGTCCAGCGTGCTCACGTGCTCTTCCACGCGGCCACGGGGGGCGCCGTCCTGGGGTAGGTACAGGAGGAAGGGCACTCGCACGGTCTCTGCGTACAGGTTCTGCCCGTGGGTAAGGTCGCCGTGCTCATAAAACTCCTCGCCGTGATCGGAGTAAAAGACCACCACAGCGTCGTCGAGACCGAGCATCTCGAAGACTTCGCGAATCCGCGAGTCGACAAAGCCAATCTCACTGTCGTAGGCTGCCTTGATCCAAGCCAGCAGACGATGAATCTCGTCCGGTGACAGATCTTCAGCGTTCCTTCCTTCGAATTCCTCTGGCCCTGGCTCGAGCCGGGTCATGATCCATCCTAGGTCTTCCGAGATATCGGGTCCCACAGAGATCTCTTCGGGCCATCCCGCGGCCGAGGTTGAACTCTCCAGGTCAAACCACGGCTCACGCGCGTGGAACGGATCGTGGGGATCGAAGTAGTGCAGGTAAAGGAAGAAGGGCCCGTTGTTGAGCATCTCCTCCTGGAATGTCCGGACGAGGGCATTCACGCGGTCGGCGTCTTTGTCCTCCAGGCGGAAGAACCGGTCAAAGCCGCGCTCAAATCCAATCTCGGGACCGACGAGCACGTTCGAAACGATGCCGTAGGTTCGGTAGCCCGCTGCTCCCATGACTTCCGCCAGGGTCTCTAGCTCTTCGGGGATGTAGTTGACGGGCACGGCCTTGTCACCGGGCCCAAGCTCGAGTCCATCGAGGTTGTTGACTCCGTGCTGGAAAGGATGGACGGAAGTGACGGCGGACACAGTCGCTGGGAGTGTCCATGACGAGGGAGACCAGGCGCTCTCGAAGACCAGGCTGCGCCGCGCGAGGTCCGTGAGGAACGGCGCCGTGTTGTGCGGGCTGCCATAGAAAGGCAGACGGTCGGCGCGCAACGTATCCACGACGATCATCACCACGTTGGGGCGAGGCGGTGGTTCGTGATCGGCGCAGCCACAGACTGCGAGCAACGCGAAGACTGTGCCGATTCTCTTGACGATTCGGTCGTGGGCGATTCTCTGGCCGGGCTGGAGGGGCACGGTATCCTCATATATAGGTAGGCCGTTGTCGACCTCGGCCGAGACTAACATTTTCTCTCTGCAGAGAGTAGTTTTGGCAACCGTCCCCTCTGGGGAGCCAACCTTCGAGAATCGGGAAGAGAACAGTGACCTGGTTGCGGCCAGAGATCTGCAGAGCCTGTCCTGGGAGCCGCGCAGCGGGGTGGTGGCCTAACATCTCTACAGGGGGGGGCCTGTCATCTGCTCTCCGGAGGGCACTCCACACAGGACCTGCTGTCTGTACCCGAGGCGCGGCAGTGGTGCGACCTGCCCTGAACGACCGGTTTCTCCATTAGTTGGGAATCTTGCCATAGGGGGCGCGCCATCGCCCAGTCCGAAGGTCCGGTGCTATCGGGCGGTTCCGCCTCATTCATACCGGAACGATCGACCCGTTCTCTGTCCTCTGGAAGGACATTGCTCAAAATAATACTGAAATCCGTGAGGGTGATCTCCCCGACGCTGTCACCAGGTTGAAGTCACGGAGGTTCCCATGGGCAGATCGAGCAAAATAGCGGGTTTTCTTGGTATAGCGTTGCTGGTGGTTGCGGCGGCGACCGCCTCGCCGGCAGAGGGGCTGGGCGCACCAGTGGCGGGTTCGTGGATGGATCCGCGCACAGAAGTGGGGCGTAGCGAGTACCGCTTTGCGATCCGGGACGGCGAACTGCAGGCGCCGAACCGGGCGCACGGCCTTCGGTCCTGGGTGACCATGAACGGGATCACGGTGGAGCCGAGAGAGCCGGGTGGTGCGGGATCCGACCAACGCCTCGTCCTCTCTCTCGTTGAAATGGCGCGCGGCGCGGACACCTTCGTGGTTGGCCCGGGTGTCGTCACGCACGACGGGGCTCGTGCCGAGATTCTCCGCGAGGGTGTCACCGAATGGTTTGTCAATGATACCGCCGGGTTGGAGCATGGCCTCGAGATTCTCTTTTCGCCTGTTGAGGGTGAACTGCTGTACTGGTCCACCGAAAGTGAATGCCGAAATATGGGGCATTTCAACCATCGGCTGATCAGTAAGAGAGGTCGCGAGAGCCTCGACTCGGAAGCCAGTCGCGTAGATCAAGACGACACCCGCTTGAATTTGGCAGAGGGTCTGCCCTCGGGACGCACCTCCGCTCCGTGTGACACTGCAACCAAGGCCAGCAGCCTTGAGCTACGCGGCTTTCTTCAGATCAATAATGGGCAGATGGTGGCGCCCGGCCAGGTGCGTCACGTCCAACTCGATCCGCTGGCCACACCGCCCACGCACCCTTGCCGGAGGCCCAGCGCATGGCGAACCCCGTGGCCATCCCCGTCTCGGTTCGAACCGTGGTGCTCGCGATCTAGGCCTTCGCTCAGAGTAAATCTCATCGGGAGTAGCCGCCTGCAGGGTACTTCTGAACAGCTCCGAATCGCTGGTGAATGCCTCGTCGCCGGCACCAGGCACGGAACCCCTCGTCCGTGAATTGCGTGCCCTGGTCGGTGATGAGATGGGATGGTGCGCAGCCCGCTTGTCGAATCGCCATGCCAAGCATCTGGCGGACGGCGACGCTGCTCGGGTTCTGGGTGAATACGGCGACACCCATGATGCGCCGCGAGAAGTGATCGACGATGACGCCGACCCACCAGCAGAATGGCCAGCGTTGGGGCAGTGCCCACGGGACCCAAGGCACCCAGAATCCGCCAGCCGTCGGGACGGTCGTCAGATCGACATTCCATATCTGGTTGGGGCGAGTCGAACGGATTGCGCGATGGCTCATCGTCTGTTCAGTGGGCCTGGGTCGGGGGCGTTCCATCAGCATCCTGGCCACGGTAGTCGAGCCCAGGTGCAGCCCAGACCGCGCCAGGAAGTTGGCGACGCGGACCTTGCCCATGGTCGGGCACAGGATCTTCAGTTTCTTCACGATGTACGCCACGTACTCCGGAAACCGGTTCACTGGCACCTGCATCTGGACCAGGTCCGCTTGTCCCTCCTCATCCAGCCGCCCTGTCCAGGCGGCAACTGTGGCCGGCGTGATCTGCATGCGCTCGGCGGTCTGGCCCTGAGACCAGCCCCGGGCTGCCCGCAGCTCTAGGATGGCCAGGCGCTCGATAGGCACATAGTGGGGCCGCCGCTGGGCATGGATACTTTCCATCCGGGCATCCTTGATGCGCATCTCCTCCTTATTAAGGAGGATCTCCTCTGTGAGCCGGGCAATCCGTCCAGGGCCAGGATATCGGCGGAATTGGCCCGACCGCGGGCCGTGGTCAGGGCCAGTCTGGCCAGAGCGATGGAGTGGATTGCTGCCGAACGGACCTTCTGGGGCCAGTTCTTGGGAAGTGGCAGGGGAGGAACGGTCTGTTTGGCCATGAAAGTCCTCTCAAAGAATATGGAGGAACTATCCGGCCCGTTCGGGCATAATGCTATGAACGTCTTGGACTTACCTGATACTGGGGTGTACTGAAGAATCGGTGGACCAGTACACCTCTACAAGAATCTTGAGGAACTATCCGGCCAAGTGGAGGATAATGCCAGGGAACAGTTGGACTTACCTGATATTGGGACGTACTGAAGAATCGGTGGACCAGTACAGCGGATGATGGTTTTTGCAGGGACAACTACCCCAAGGTTTCACGGACATGCACCGATGGTGTCGCCATGGGCGAGGTGGCCAGACAGAGCCGAGGAGTCCACGAAGATGGTCCGGGCATCATCCGAGTTGCTGGGAAGCAGGTGACAAACGGAACGCTGGCGAGAGTCGAATATGTAGGCCGCGCTGGGTTCCCTCTCGGTAGTACGGTAGCGAATCACTCCCGCGATGGCTGTGTCGTTCGAGACCCCCACAGAGATGCCGAATATATCCTCTCGCTTAAGACCGCTCGGCGTAAGTTTCACCCGTTGGAACCAACTGTTTCCGTTGCGTACAAAGACGTAGGCCGAGCCGGCATCCTTGCTGCCCGAATGGTCATCCAAATCAGCCCCCACGACGGCAATGTCCCCCGAGATCGCCACGGAGGTCCCAAAATAGTTAAAGGA
>SMYD01000092.1 GCA_004356015.1 Acidobacteriota bacterium
ATCTGCTGGTGCTCTCCGAGCAGACCACCCGCTGGTTTCAGGGCTGGGGCAGGCGCTTGAGCGAGGAAACCGGCCATGGCTTTCCCATGGAGAACCATGAGGACAGCCATGATCCGCCGGAGGGGTTCAACAAGGGAGTCGATCCCAAGTCGTACGCCAATGAGCGCAGCAAGGTGTTCATGCGGCGGGTCGCTGAAACCGCCAGGGCACACATCAACAACGAACAGGCGCCCCTGTTCGTGGCGGGGGTGGACCGGTTGCAGGCTCTGTACAGGGAGACCGCGGGAGAGGATGCCATCAGCGGCAGTCTGAGCGGCAACTTCGACGAGCACTCGCCGCATGAACTGGCCGAGGCACTGTCCCCCGAGGTGGAGCGGTGGCAGCAGGCACGGCGGCACACGGTCCTGGAACGCTTCCAGGAAGTCAAGGGGACCAGGAACGGTGTGGCCGGCCTGCGGGAAGTCGGTGAGGCGGCGGCCATGGCTCGTGTGGACACCCTGCTGGTGGAGAGCCCCTTCAGTGTCTCCGGGAGCTACGACCGGGAGACCGGACGGGTGGTCACCGTCGCCAACGGCGGCGAGAGCGACATGGCCCCTGATGACGTGGTGGATGAAATCGTCGAGACGGTGATGGAGAGAGGCGGTAACGTGGTGTTCTACCAGGACGGGCGACTCGCCGGTGCCTCCATCGGCGCTATCCTGCGCTACTGATGAGGCAGCGGCCGGTTTGATCTCGCTGTCCGTTGTCGTTCCCGTTCTGGACGAGGCCAGGGAGCTGTCCGCGCTGTTACCGGACCTTGTGGCGGCAGGCGCCCAGGTGGTGGTGGTGGACGGTGGCAGCCGCGACGGCAGCGTGGCCGCGGCGCGCGCCGTGGCCGGGGTGGAGGTGGTGGAGGGTCGCCCGCCCCGATCCCGGCAGATGAACCAGGGCGCGGCCCGGGCCCACGGCGACGTGCTCATGTTCCTCCATGCCGATGCGCGTCCCCCGGCGGACTTTCCCGGGCTCATCCATGAGGCCCTGGCTCGGGGGCATGTCGCAGGCGGGGCCTTTGCCCTGGCCCTTGATGAGGATTGCCTGCCGGCGCGCCTGGTGGCGGCAGGCGCCAACCTGCGCACGCGCCTGACCGGGCATCCCTACGGCGACCAGGGGATCTTCGTGCGCCGGCACCTGTTCACGGCCATGGGAGGCTACGCGGATCTGCCCTTCCTGGAGGACCTGGAGTTCGTGATGCGTCTGCGCAAGAAAGGCCTCGTGCGCCTTCTTCCCCAGGCCGTGCGTGTCTCGGCCCGGCGCTGGCGTGCTCAGGGCTACCTGCGCACCACCTGGCGGAACGCCGTTCTCGCCACATGGTTTTACCTGGGTCTGGATGCGAGCCGCTTCAGTCACTGGCGGGATCCCTGTCATCGGGGTTGAAGGTGGCGGACACCGTGGAATCGAGAGATGCCAGAGGATGTGCGGGTTATAATCGACCGCTCCGATGTGGGAAGCGTTGTTGAATCGGATGGATCCGGAGAAGAGATGAAGAGAGAGGTCACCTTCGCCCTGATCCTCTGGGTCTCGGTCTTCGCGTTTCTGGAGCTGAGCGTGCGCGCCTACGATCTCATGAGAGGCGCCCGCAAGGAGGACCGCGTCACCACGTCCAACCATGTCTCCATCTTTTCGCCCCATCCCTATGCCGCCTACGTGGGCAATCCCCGGCACGACGGCCATAACGCCCAGGGCTACAGGGCCGCCAATGACCGGATGTTCACCGGTGATCCCGAGGTCTTCAACATCGCCTGCCTCGGGGGCTCGAGCACCTATGGGACCCAGGTGCCCCTGGAAGACAGCTACCCCCACCAGCTCGAGCTTGCCCTGGCCGGGACCCCCGGACCCCCCGTCCAGGTCATCAACGCAGGGCTGGGCGGCAGCAGCACTCCCAACCTGATCGCCTTGCTGTCCGGCCGGGTGGTTCATCTGCGTCCCAGGATCGTCATCTTCTACACCGGCTTCAACGACGCCTGGAACCGCATCCTCTTTCCGGACTACAAGGCCGACTACAGCCATGCCCAGAAATCGTGGGAGCGGCCCCCGATGGCTCTCTGGCGTCACAGCCGCTTTCTCGATCTCGCGGCGGCGAAGCTGGGGCGTCCATTCTCCCGGGACCCTCACATCCACGCGGTGGCCTGGCACCCCATGGGAGGAGATCCGGCGGAGAACTGGGAGGACTCTTCGTCCATCTCCTTCAGGGTGAATCTGCTCACCCTGGTGGCCATCACCAGGGCCCATGGTGCCGTCCCCGTCCTGGTGACCCAGGCCACCGACTTCGCTCATCATCCCATGCCGGCTCACAACGACCTCTGGGCCCGGGCCATGGAGGAACAGACCGGCATCCTGCGGCAGGTGGCGGGCGCAACCGGTGTCGACCTCATCGACGTGCGGGCCGCCATGTCGGACCGGGAGGAGCTCTTCGCCGACGTGCTGCACATGAGCGCCACCGGCAACCGGCGCCGGGCCGCGCTCATCGCCGCCTACCTGGTGGAGCACGGCCTCGTGGCCGATGCCCGGTGACCTCATGAAGGTCATGGTGGTGGCCGAGACCATGGCGCCGGGCGGGATGGAAGGGCTCCTGGCCCGGCTGTTGCCCCTCTTGCAGCAGCGGGGTCTGGATGTGGGTCTGGCGGTCATGAAGACCGACATGCCGCTGGCCCTGGACCTTCCGGATCAAGGGGTGCCGGTCTGGAACATGGGGCATGTCGGGTCCTCATGCCGGGTGAAGCTGCATCGCCGCGCCCTGCGCCGGGCCATCGGGCGCCTGCATGAACTGGTGCTGCGGGAGCGTCCTGACCTGATCCTGGGCGCCGGTTACTACCCCGATGCGGTGGTCTACCTGCCGGCCCACCCAGGGCGGGTCATCCTGGGACTGCATGGTGAGCCGCCATGGTGGGGAAGACGCTGGGAGCCTCGCATGGTGGCTCATACCCTGGCTCTGCGCCGCCGCGCCCGCAACCGGAGTTACCGCTTCATTGCCATCTCGGGAAGTGTCCGTGATGCCGCTCTGGAGATGTACGCGGTGCCGCCGCCATGCATCCGGGTGATTCACAACGGTATCGACACCAGCCGTTTCACCCCCCTGGCACGTGGCGAGACCGGCTCCGGGGGAGCGGCCGGCCCCGTCATTGTCCAGGTGGGCAATCTGTATCCTCACAAGGGCCACACCACGAGCCTGCGGGCTCTGGGACGGATCCGCCGGACTTGTCCCGAGGCCAGGCTGTTGCTGGCCGGTGAAGGCCCGGCACGGCAGGATCTGGAGCGGCTGCGCGATGAACTGGGACTGGGCCCGGCGGTGGAGTTTCTGGGCTGGCGCGATGATGTGCGCGGCCTGTTGCAAGGGGCGGATGTCTACTGGATGCCCAGCCTGCGGGAGGGGTTCGGTCTTGCCTGCGTGGAGGCCATGGCCTGTGGCTTGCCGCCGGTGGTTTCCAGTGCCGGGGGACTGCCGGAAGTGGTGGAGGATGGTGTGAGCGGCATGGTGGTGCCTCCCCTTGCAGACGACCGGCTCGCCGAGGCGACCCTCAAGCTATGGAACGGCCGGGATCTGGCCGCGCGCATGGGCCATGCGGCGCGCCTGAGGGCGGAACAGAAGTTCAGCCACACCGTCATGGTTGACGCTTATATGGCGGCCTTCCGCGATCTGGTGGCCGGCCGCTGGCCGGGCTGAGCCCCCTCATGGACGCTGCTCTGTGCCGGTCCGGTTGTCCGTGAGACGCGGTCAACTCTCCTGGTTTTCCAGCCAGCGTTCGGCATCCATGGCCGCCATGCAGCCTGAGCCGGCGGCGGTCACCGCCTGCCTGTAAATCGTATCCTGCACATCGCCACAGGCGAAGACTCCCTCCAGGCTGGTGCGGGTGGAGTCTTTCTCGGTGATGATATAGCCGTGCTCCATGGTCAGCATGCCGGTGAAGAGATCGGTGTTGGGCTTGTGGCCGATGGCCACGAACAGGCCGGTGCATTCGTGTTCTGTGATGACATCGGTCTTGAGGTTGCGGATCTTCAGGCCGCGCACCTTGTTCTCTTCCGTGCCCAGGACCTCTTCCACGGCCGAATCCCAGAGAAATTCGATCTTGGGGTTGGCGAAGGCCTTGTCCTGCATGATGCGCGAGGCGCGCAGGTTGTCGCGCCGGTGAATCACAATCACCTTGGAGGCGAAGCGGGTGAGGAAGGTTGCTTCCTCCATGGCCGTATCCCCGCCGCCGACCACGTAGATGACTTGATCGCGGAAGAAGAATCCGTCGCAGGTGGCGCACATGGAGACCCCATGACCCAGCAGCTTCTTTTCGCTGTCGAGTCCCATGCTGCGCGCTGTGGCGCCGGTGGAGATGATGATGCTGCGGCTGCGGTATTCCTTCTCACCGACCCAGACGCGAAAGGGGCGCTGCGAGAAGTCCACTTTGGTGACATCCTGGGTGATGAACCCCGTCTCGAAGCGTGCTGCCTGCTTCCGCCACTGGTCCATGAGTTCGGGGCCCATGATCCCTTCGGGGAACCCCGGGTAGTTGTCCACATCGGTGGTGATGGTGAGCTGGCCTCCGGCCTGGGCGCCTTCGATGCAGAGCGGTTTCAGGTCGGCGCGGGCGGCATAGATGGCGGCCGTGAGGCCGGCCGGTCCCGAACCAATGATGATCACGTCATGCAACCGCTCCAGGAAGCCGGCCTCCAGGCTCGCGGTTTCGCCGGTGGCAGCCGCCTCAGCGTCACCGTTGCCCGGCGCTGCTCCTGCCGCCGCCAGCAGAGCATCCAGTTCCCCGGAGCGATCGAGAGCGTAGAGGTCGTCGGAGCCGCCCACATGGGTGTTGCCGATGAAGATCTGGGGCACCGTGTAGCGGCCGGTGCGCTGGATCATCTCATCCTCGTGGGCGCGGTCGGCGGTGATGTCGATCAACTCGAAGGTCACGCCTTTTCGCTCCAGGAGTTCCTTGGCCCGGTCGCAATAGGGGCACCAGTCCTTGCTGTAAATCACCACATCTGACATGTATTTCGTCCTTTGAAGTCGTTGGACCTGTCGGCGTCCTGCGCGGTGAGGGCACCTGCCGGTCAGATCCCCGGATTCCCGGGTCTCCCGGGGTCAGGCGCTGAAAACACCATCGCCTGCAAAAGCATTTCCCGCAGAGATTATCCCGCGGGAGCGGCAGGATGCAACGACGCTGCCAGGGTGTCCCGCGGGGCGTCACCCGGCCGGGAGACTTTGCCTTTGTTTCGGATCAGGCGTCGCCCTCAGGCGATGTGTTTTCGAGACCCTGGAGCAGACCGGTTTCTCCGGCCAGCCAGATCACCACCCGCCCCAGGGGAGTGAGGCCATTCCGCAGGGCGATCACCTGGCGCGCCAGGGCCGGCTCATCGGTGATCAGGCCATCGGCGCCCCGGCTGATCATGACCGACATCTGCACCGGATCGTTGATCGTCCACACGTAAACTTTCATGCCTCGCCGGTGGGCATTCCGGATCAGGCGGGATGAGGCGGCGGCGGTGTTCACTGCCAGGAAATCCACGTCCAGGCGTGTGGGATCGCCCATGCTCACCGTGGCCAGCAGTCCATAAGTCCACTCGGGACGCAGGGCGGCGGTCTTGCGCACGCCGTCATACTTGAGGGACATGACCATGATGTCCCTCTCCATGCCGGTTTCCTCCACAAGATCAATCACCCTGGCCTCCAGGTCCTCATCGTGGCCGTAATACTTGAGTTCGATGAGCACTCCCACCTTGCCCTTGGCTAGTTGCAAGACCTGGCGCAGGTCGGGCACTCGCTCCTGAGTGAAGGCAGGGTCGAAGAAACTGCCGATATCGATGTCCCGCAGGTCCGAGCGGGTCGCGTCCCAGATTTTCAGGGGATTGCCTGCGGATTTCATGAAATCCTTGTCGTGTTGCACGACCACGGTCCCCTCGGCATCCTCCTGAACATCCAGCTCGACCCAGTCTGCTCCGTCGGCAATAGCCCGGGTAAATGCGGCCATGGTGTTCTCCGGGGCCGCTGCCGATGCACCCCGGTGGGCGATGACCTCGACTTGATCCGTTCCCCCAACGGAAGCTGCGAACCAGAAGGCGCCCAGGCTTGTGACGCTCAAAGCGACGAGACCGGCCCCCAGAATGGCCTTGCCGGGGATCTTCAGTGAGGGAGTTGGACCAAGGGAACCGCGCGCCGGCAGCCGGCCCTCTATCTCTCGCGGTGACGCCAGGGCAGCGTAGAAACCGGCCACTGTGATGGGGAAGAGGACGGTGGCCAGGATGGTGACCGCCTGGTTCCCGGCCACACTGAGCAGGAGGACGCACCCCAGGCCGATGGCCATGAGGACCATGTGTTCCGTGTCCCGGGGAACCACCGCATTCCCCACCAGACTGAGCATGGTTGCCACCAGGGTGGAGAGCGCGCCCACGACCACCAGATACACAGCCAGCCACTGGGTGATGAGCCCGCGAGTCCCGGCGGTGGCCACAGCACTGGCCCCCAGGGCGTCCTTGCCGGCGACGTCCCGGAAAAGAACCATGGGCAGGGCAAGAATCCAGGCAGAGATCTTCCAGGTGAGCAAGGTGCCGAGGCACAGGCCCAGCATTCCGCCGAGTCTCATAGCCCACCAGAACTCCGCCGGTGTCTCGGCGAGGTAATAGTTGATGTCGTAGCGGCTCAGAAAAGCCATGTAGATGGCCCCCGCAGCCAGGAGAAAGGGAAGGGTCAGGAGAATCAACCTGACCAGAAGGTGAGCGCCCAGGCTCAGCAGTCCGCGCCACCTGCCGGCGACATGGCGGAAGCTATCCAGATAGGTGACGCGGCGATCCTCCAGCGCCCCGTAACCGATGACCATCAGCAAGCCCTGCTCGGCGAACAAAATCCCCAGAGTCACGCTGCCCACAACCAGCAGGGCGGCCAGGCCGGTGGGATGCAGGATGAAGGCCAGGATCTCCTCGTCGGTGAGCACACCGGTCTCGGTTCCGGCCAGGAATATCTTGAGGAGGAGCCCGACCAGCGGCGTGAGGGCCACAACGGCCAGGCCACGAGTCAGGAGAATGGTGATCAGAAGTTGCGGCCAGGTGCGGCGCAGAACAACCGCCGTTTGCCACGCATCGGAGGCCGTCAGCAACCTGAATCCCCGGCGTTCCCTCAGGATCAGGCAGTACCCGACTTGGGGCTGAGCCAGGCTTCGCTCCACAGGCCCTTGGAGCGCAAGACCGGCACGAATCGTGGGTCAGGGTAGTAGTTGCCGGCGATGCGCCGGAGAATGCCTTCGCCGTGAAGCACCGCGTCGCGCCGGGCCGAGGAGGAAGCGCGACTGAGGAGCCCGGTCAAGGGCAGGCAGGAGAGCCTGCCATTTTTCTCGCGGACCTGCCACCAGTCCGAGCCCTTCTTGAAGAACGCGAAGCCGGGCATGGGGTTGTCATCGAGAAGAGATGACCCCACCAGGCCATCGTCGCCGGTTTCCACGGCGATGGTGAAGAGGTAGAGACGGGCCTCCTCCCGGCCCTTCTTGCAGGCGTTGGCAAACTTGTCTTTGGAGAGGCCGTGCTTCTTGCGGTTTTCCCCGAGTTCCCGCCAGGCCAGGTCGAGGGCATCTCCCCAGCCGGAACGTGAAGGTGGCGAGGCCAGCGTCTGGGACATCAGGTCAAGAGCTTCGGTGACACGGGGCGGGTCGGACGACACCATGGCGTTCACACGCTCGTAGGAACTGCGGGAACGGGCAATAAGGCCGTATTTATGCCGGGCCCAGATGTGCTGAATCAGGTGATCCTGTCTCATCTCATTCCCCGCTTTCCTGAAGGGACAGGCGATTGTAGATCCATGCCATGGAGACCCCCAAGACGAAGCCGACACAGCATCCCCAGACTCCTCCTATGATGCCTCCCAGCGGCCCCGGCCCATATCCCCGGAAGATCGATCCCGTGATGTGGATGAACTCGATCCCCAGCCCGGTCACTCGAGACAAGACGGCAATCAGCAGCAACAATCCGCCCCAGGTGAGTCCCAAGGCTGTGCCGAACCGAAACAGACTCAGTGTTTCCATGTGCTTCAGGGAACCGTCTTGCCGAACCGCATATCTAGCTTACCACAGACTCGGTCGGCCGGTCCGGAGCCAGGAGTTCGGCAAGCCGCTCCAGATCGATGTTCCCGCCCGACACGATGACCGCGACGCGACTGCGCGCCGTGAGGCCGGTGATCTTCCCGGCGGCAAGGGCCGCGGTGGCCGCCGCGCCTGCCGGTTCGGCCATGATCTTGCAACGGGTTGCCAGCAGGCGCATGGCCGTCACGATCTCCCGATCCGTGACGCGGACCACATCGTCCACCAGGCGGCTGATGTGAGCCAGGGTGCGTTCGCCGGCGAACGGGGCCGAAAGACCATCGGCGATGGTGTTCAGGCGCGCGAGAGTTTCCGGGCGGCCGGATTGCAGTGACTGCCACATGGCATCGGCACCAAACGGTTCCACGCCGATGACCCGGGTGCTCGGAGAAAGTCCCTTCACGGCCACGGCAATCCCCGATGCCAGCCCGCCACCGCCAATGGGCACGATGACCAGATCAAGATCCGGTACGTCCTCCATGAGTTCCAGGCCGACTGTGCCCTGGCCGGCAATGATGTCGGGGTGGTCGAAAGGGTGGATGAAAGTCAGGTTCCGGTCTTTCTCTTCCTGGAGCACTCGATCGAAAATGGTGGTCAGGTCGCCGTGGAGAATCACTTCGGCACCATAGCCGCGGGTCGCGTCCACCTTGGAGCGGACGGCGTTCGCAGGCATCACCACCAGGCAGGAAATGTCGGCCAGTCTGGCCGCCAGGGCTGTACCCTGGGCATGGTTGCCGGCGGAGACGGTGCAGACACCATGGCGCCGCTCCTGGGCGGAGAGGGCGTCGATCCGGACCAGGGCGCCGCGCAGCTTGAAGGCGCCGGTACGCTGGAACAGTTCTTCTTTCAGAAACAGGTTGCAGCCGAACATCCGGCCCAGGCTGGCTGAGGATGTCACCGGCGTGTGGTGAATTTTTCCAGCAACCTGTTCCCGGGCCCGCTTGACGGCGGAGAGAGTGACCAGGGAGGGTGAATTCACGATAGTTTCCTGCCCCTCATTCTAACATGGACGAAACGGCCCCCCTTCAGTCTGTTTGCGCACCCCGCCGGTCGGACCTAGATTGACGCAAGGTGGCTCATGGGCGAAGCGCGCAATTCCTACAAGGACCCGCTGGTGGCCGGCATGCTGGCCATCATTCCTGGTGCCGGGCATTTCTATTGCGGTGAACGGCTGCGGGGCGTCGCCTACATGCTGGGTACGGCAGTGGGGCTGTTCCTGTTCCTGGTTCCAGGTCTGTTCATCCTGGCTGCTTCGGTTCCCGACGCCATCCTCTGTGCGCGGCGGCGAAACCGCCTCATGCTCCCCCTGCTTCATCCGTCCATGACCAACATCACCGATGTTCCTCATCCTGAGCCGCCACAGCCGGAACAACCGGTGGAGGAGACGCCTCGGGCCCCATGGACTGAATCTGCTCGATGACCTCCGGGTCGTCAGGAAGCAGGCCGACCTGCGCCAGGCGCGGTACCAGCAACCACCACGACGGTTGCATGAGAAAAGCGCGGCGGAATACCGGCAGGGCGTCACGCAGGCGATCGATGGAGACCAGCGCCACCGCGTGCCAGAAGATGAACTCGTCGTTGTCGGGAACCAGGCGCTCGGCGGCCGCGTAGGCCTGTAGCGCCTCGTCGTACCGTTCGGCGGCAACGTGCTCGTCACCCTGGTTCATCAGGTTGTAGGCCCGGGAGAGGCGGACCAGGCGCTTGAGTTCCTCGACCGGGCGGGGATGATCTTCGACCCGCAGATCGAAGACCCGGTCGGCCCAGACCCGGCCCGTGGGCTGGCCGCGCACCACCAGGATGGCCGCCGACTGGCGGCCCCGGATATCGCCCCCCGCCTCCTGGGCCGCCTCCAGCGCCGCTAGTAGTCTGTCGGCCAGGTCGCCCGCGTGGGTCTCGAAGGCGCGGGCCATGGCCGGCCAGACCCCGTCGTCCAGCATGAGGTTGGCCTGTACGGCGTATCCCTCACCCTGGTGATGGCCGGCGGCGGGAATGCAGAGGTTTCCGGTATGTGCCGCTGCATTGCCCTGGGCATCGACCATGGCCACCTGGCGGACTGCGGCCTCAGGGTCTTTCTCCAGCAGGCGGCGCAGGGTTTCCGGCGCCGAGACGTCGCCGGCCATGAGAGCCAGACCCTCAGGGCCGTAGGCCGGATTGACGAAGGACTGGGTGGCGATGGCTCCGACTCCCGCTTCGGCCCAGATCACCATGCTGCCCACGGAAAACCAGTGGGATTGGACGGCCACGCCCAGTTCACCGGTCTTGGGATCGCGGGCGACGATGGAGTAGGTGTGGACCGGGCGACCGCTGAAGACGCGGGCTTCAGATCTGCGACTGGTCTCGGTGCCGGCGGTCGAGGGGACCCAGGCGAGGAGGAGGCTCACAATCACGATGAAGGTCTTCATACCGGTATCATAGGTTCCTGGCGAGCCGGTTGAAAATGGGCAGGATCGACCGGCTCAGATGGTGTCCTCTCGGCCGTCCCGGGCGGCCACCGGCGGTGAGCAGGAAGGCTGGGGTCGTGCGGCCGGGCTCACGGTGTTTCCCCGGTAGATCGTGGCAGCAGGTCGGTGGCCTCCGCCAGGCGCTGGCCTGCCTGGCGCACGACCATGGCAAGGGCCAGGATTTCGGTGACATAGCCGGTCCGGTCTTCACGGGCCACAGCCTGGGCCAGCCCGGGCAGAAGGATCGCCGGGCGATCCTTTCCCGTGGCGGGGCAATAGAGAACGCTGCGGCAGACGCCCTCCTCATGGCCGCCAGGGCCCAGCATCCTGCCGGCGGCAAGGGCCAGGCGCCCGGCAGCTTCAAGGGCGGCGCGCTCGCCGTCCGGCTCGGGGCCACGGGAGATGGTGTCACGCGCCGCCAGCAAGGCGCCGGCGGTGTTGTTCCAGGCTTCGGCGGCATGGCGCAGGCGCAGGATCGCCACCCTCAGGTCCCTGGAGGGTGGCGGGTTGCCGCCAAAGGCTGCGCCGGCGGCGTCTTCGATCCGGCGCAGTCCCATGAGCGTTCGCTGGGCCGTGACCGCCAGGTTGTGAGGGGGCAGGGCCGCCTCGCTCAGGCGCAGAGCCAGAGTTCCCCAGAGACGAGCGCCGGCCAAGATGTCGCCGGGGTTGGCACTTGCCCGGCGCCGGCGGGACATGGTGCCGGATGAACGCGCAATCTCCAGCGTTGATATGCCTGCGGCGAGGAAGACCCCGGCGGCCCCTCGCCCGTCGGGAGACGCGATGGTCACATCCCGAGGCAGCAGGCGCGCCGCCAGGACCCGCAGGTCGGGTGTGGCCGCGATTCTGAAGGCGTCACCGGACAGGCCGCCATCCACCGCCAGCATGGCCATGGTGGTGCTCGCCGCTTCCATGGGGCCCGTCTCCATCCAGGCGCGGGCGCTCTTCCTGGCGGGCCGGTCACCGTCCCATACGGCCAGCACCATGGTCCGCCGCGGCTGCCAGCCGGTCCGCGCCAGGGCGCCCAGCCCGCGGGCGACTTCCAGGAGACCGGCCACGCCGGAGGGGTCGGAGCCGGCTGCCGCCAGCAGGATGACCTGGCCCGTCGCATCGCTTCCTTCCAGGCGGGCCATGGTGTGGGTGCCTTCAGAGGTCCAGAGCCCGGCGTCCAGGCCGGCTGCCGTGAACTCCGCGAGCAGCCATGGGGCGTCCGCCGCGGCATCCAGGGTGGCGCGGACAGAGATGGCCGAGATGGCCGATCGGAACTGGTCTTCACGATCCAGCTCTGCCTGGCGGTCATCCCGGGCAAAACCCGTGAGGGAATCCGGTGAGGCTGCAGGTGTCGTCGACGTGGGCGGGGCAACGCCGCGAGAAGCGCCGCCGCAGGCGGTGAAGCAGAACACTGCGCAAAGGCCGGAGAGCAGCAGGCGTGGGGAAATGGACGGGATGGTCGTCACCGGGCGTGACCGCCGTCTCCGGGCTTCACGTTCAGCGCCGAATAGGCCAGGCCATCGGGTTCCTTGCCGGCAGTGAGAAAGCCATCTGTCACCCAGGTGTCGAGATTCACGATGCTGATGATGTCCGCGTTGGCGTTGGCCACATAGGCCTGCCTGCCGTTGGGGTGGATCAGGATCCCGATGGGGACGGAACTCTCGCCGAAACGGCCGCCGAACAGCCGTCCTTCCGTGACCTCGGCGGTCAGGTTCATGGGGATGCGCCGCACCTCCTTGCGCGTGGCGGCGTCGAACACGGCCACGTCGCCGGAGCGGGCGTGGGAGACGAGAACAGAGCGCCCATCGGGCGTCACCCGGGCACGAATGGGGAAGGACGACGAGGGGATGGTCTCCAAGATGGCAAGGGAGGCCGCATCCAGCACGGTGATGGTGTCGGCGGCGCGGTTGGTGATCCAGACCTGGCGGCCGTCGGGTGTGATGTCGATCCCTTCGGCCCCTTCGCCTGTGGGGATGTTGGCCAGGAGCTTGCCGGCGTCCAGGTCGAGCACGGTGACCGAGCCCGAGCCGATATTGGCGACGAACGCCCGCCTGCCGTCGGGAGTGACGGCAAGCATGTGGGAGATCTCCTGGGCCGTCTCCAGACGGCTCAGGACCCTGCCTGTTTCGATGTCCACGATGAGGACCGCCTTGCTGTCCTCCACGGTGACGGCGACCCGGGTGCTCCCGCCCAGAAACTGGATGCCGTGGGGTTTGTGGTCGTCACCCAGGTCGATGGTGCGCAGGACGCGGGCGGCGGGGATATCCAGCACGGTCAGCGACGACCCCGCCTGCTCCCTGTCGCCGTAATTGGTCACCACCGCCAGACGGCCGTCAGGAGAAGCCGCCACTTCATGGGGCCCAACGCCTGTCGGCAGGGTGGCGACCACTTCACCGGAAGTCAGGTCGATGAGAGAAGCTGTGCCCTCCGCCTTGTTGAGGACGATCAGGGTGCCGGGGGCGCCGGCCCGGGCGAGGTTGCCGATGGCGGCGAAGACCTCCTCCAGTGCTGGTCGCCGTTTGTAATCCCTGTCCACCCGCACGTACCGCGCCACACCATCCACATCCACCACCACCGTTGTGGGGTGAGGAATCTTGCCTGACTCCTGGTTGAGAATCCCGTAGCTGCGAATGGTGCTGAGGTCAGGATCCCGCAGCAGGGGAAATTCCAGACCCATGCTGGCGCGCATCTTCTCCAGATCTTCCGCCTTGTCCGGGCTGATGACCCAGAGGGCGACGCCAAGTTCGCGGAACCGATCCATGGATTCTTGCAGCTCGCCGAGCTGCTTGCGGCAGTAGGGTCACCAGGTGCCGCGATAGAAGACCAGGACCACGGGCTGCTCGCCCTTGAGGGCGGCCAGGTGGTGAGCTTTGCCGTCGGTGTCCGTGAGGGTGAAATCGGGCGGTGGCGAGCCCTGCGCCACCTCGGACGGTTCGTTGTCCGTCTCTGCCGGTGCGGCGGGGCTGCCAGCAATGACGCCCATGGACAGAAGAGCCGCCAGACCGAACGCGGCTGCGGCACGGTGACGGCTGGGGGAATTGGTCGTGACGTTCATGGCACCTCCTGGAAGCCCAAGTCGAAAGCCCCGGGATCATGCCCTGAACGCCTCGCCACCACAAGCCCCCGGCAGGGGAGGCCGAATACTAGAACACGAACTGCATCTGAACGGTGATTGCGTCCGCGTCCACGCCGGCCTGGCCCAGGTAGTTGTCCGATTTGCGATAGGAGATCTGGGTCTTTGCCTTGTGCTTGTTCCAGAACCAGTTGACGCCTGCCTTGATGCGGGTCCAGGCGTCGTCATAGTTGTCCGCATCGAGGGAATCCCAGCCGGCCACCAATTCCAGGTGGTTGTTGGGCAGCATGTAACCGGCTTCCACCGCGAAGATATCCAGGTCGGTGGTTCCATTCCTGTAGAGGCCGCCGGTGAACGTGTCGTCCACGATGTCGCCTGTGATCTTCTGGTACTCCACGTCGGCGGAGAACCCGTGCCCCCGCACACCGGCGCTGAGTTCGACGCCATGGGCGCTGTCCAGGTCGACCTTGCCTTCGACCTTGCCTTCGACAGTGGTCACCCCGTTGGCATCGGTGTAGGTGTTGTTGTCGTCGTCGTTCATCCAGGTATAGGCCGCCAGGCTGAGATTGAAGCGCCAGGAGTCGGAGTGAAAGTCGCCCTGGTCCAGAGCCACATAGCCCAGGGGATGCCAGTCCACCCTGGCAGCGGCCAGCCAGCCCTGGTTGTAGTCGCTGTCGCGGTTCACCGGCGTGTCGAAATCCATGCGGTTGACGGCCGGGTCGTGATCTTCGGCGCCGGCCGAGACCATGTATCCCAGCTTCTTGTCGAACTGCTGCCCTTCCAGGCGGACTCCCATGTTCCTGTCCGGCGAGCCGAAATCGTGATCGCCACCGAAGCTGCGCTCAATGAGTTGCTGCCGCTTGGAGGAGGTGAGGTATTCCCGGGAGAACGGGGTCTTGGAATTGCCGATGGTGATCTTGTGGCGTGCGAGTCCCAGATACTGGATGTACGCATCCTTGACGGCCACCTCGTTGTTGTCCTCGGCCTTGCCGAAGTCGAACTGGATCTTGGCGTACCAGTCCCTGGTGACCGTGCCGGCGATGTAGAGCCGCAGGCGCCGGAAGAAGATCTCGTCGAACTCCACGTCGCCGTCCGGGTCGCCGTCGGTCTCGAAGTTGAGGTACTGAATCTGTATCCGGCCGCCGATCTCGAGTTTCTTGTCGCCCTCCTCATAGACAGTGATGCCGGCAGCGGCGGGAACGGCGCCCATGAGGGCAAGGACGGCCCCGGTGAGGCAGGTGAAGAGACCTCTTCTCATGTCGAACTCCTCGGGAGCGAAGCCAGACCATGGCACAGGCTTACCTCTCCCGCAAGCCGGGTTCCGAGGCCCGCCGGGAAGGGGTTTCCTCGCACTCCAGCGCTGGTTATCCTGAAGCCATGCGCACACTCTACGAGCCTGTGGAGCCGTCGGATGCCGGGCACCTGCCTGTGGGTAACGGTCACGAGATCTACTACGAACGCTGTGGCAATCCCGAGGCACCCGCCGCGGTCTACCTCCACGGCGGACCGGGCGGCGGCTTCGAGGCCAGGAACAGGGGCTATTTTGACCCGGCCGCATGGCAGGTTGTCCTGCTGGACCAGCGGGGCGCGGGCCGGAGCCGGCCCTTCGCCTGTCTGGAGCACAACACCACCGCCGACCTGGTGGCGGATCTGGAGAGGTTGCGCCACCACTGTGGTCTTGAGCGCTGGCTGCTGTTCGGCGGATCGTGGGGCTCGACCCTTGCCCTGGCGTATGCGCAGGCCCATCCCAAACGGGTGACCGGCCTGGTGCTGCGGGGCATCTTTCTGGGAACCGACGAGGAGATCCACTGGCTGTACAAAGCGGGTGGCGCCGCGCAGTTTTACCCCGAAGCCTATGAGGCCTTTCTCGCGCCCATCCCCGCTGCGGAACACGGCGACCTCCTGGCGGCCTACCACCGGCGCCTGTTCGGCGGCGACCTGGAAGAGCAGGCTGCCTGCGCCCGCGCCTGGTCCCTGTGGGAGGGGACCGTCAGCCGATTGACGCCGGACCCGGTCGAGATCGCGCTGTTCACCGGGGGCAAGTTTTCGCTCTCCCTGGCACGCATCGAGTGCCACTACTTCGTGAATCACTGCTTCATGGAACCCGGCAGTCTCCTGCGCGATGCCGGCCGCCTGAAGGGACTGCCGGGGGTCATCATTCAAGGGCGTTACGATCTGGTCTGCCCTCCGGTTACCGCCTGGAGGCTGCACCGGGCCTGGCCCGGCTCGCGGTTTCAGTGGGTCCCGGCGGCAGGCCATTCGGCCTCCGAGCCGGGCATCACCGATGCCCTGATCCGCGCCACCGACAGCTTCCGCGCTTGAGGGCTGCAGGCTTCAGTCCAGGTGGGCCTGATCAGAATCGCCCATCTCCACGCCTCCGCCCGGGAAGTACTCGTGCCAGCGGCGGCTCACCGTTTGTGCCGTACTCGCGTCGCAGAACAGTTCTTCGGGATACCAGGGTTTCATGCGTGCGTCGATGGCCACGGGTGGTGTGAACGAGGGATGGTTGCGAATCAGTTCCACCCGGCGGCCGTGGAGATCGGCGGCCGGCTCGAAGCGGGTGAAGGTGGTCCACAGGAAGTTGAAGACGCTGCGGCCGGCGCGCGCGACGTCATCGGTGAGGATGACCAGCGGCCAGTCGTCCAGGGAACGATGGGC
>SMYD01000093.1 GCA_004356015.1 Acidobacteriota bacterium
CATGTCATTCTGGGTTCCGCTTCGGGCGTGGAGGCGCATCCCGCACCTTCCCGAGTGAATTCTGGCCTTGTTGAGAAAGCCGCCCTGTTCTACCACCGAGTTGAGCTTTGCCTTACCCTGACCTTGAGTCTGGCGCAGGCAACGATGTGGGTCGTTGCACATCAAGCGCCTTCACGGGCATGCTCGACAGTAAGTATATACGAAAGATCCCCCCCTGGTGACTCTTTTTTTCATCTGGAGGGCCTGGAGTACGTAAAAAATACTGACATGTCCCTCTTAGAGGACATAGCTCTCCGGTTGACCGCCCCCCCCGGGACTCAATAGGATAGAGGATGTTCCGCCGTCCGCCGACCGGAGCATGAAACACCAGGAGAGGTGTCCGAGTGGCTGAAGGAGCACGCTTGGAAAGCGTGTGTACGGGTAACCGTATCGAGGGTTCGAATCCCTCTCTCTCCGCCAACCAACCCCGGGGTCTGAAAAGCGACATCGATTTGACCCTCGACCGGGCGCGAGGCTATCATCCGCGCCCCGATGAAAAGACACCAATTGGCCGTGCTAGGCGGGGAGCTAGCGGTGCCCTGTAACCTGCAATCCGCTCCAGCGGGGCTTAATTCCCCCTTTGAGAGGTCGACTTCGTGGTTTCGGCGAGACCGCCGGTTCCCGTTGTTCCAGCCCTGTGCAATGAACCACCGACAACCCCGTCAGGCCCGGAAGGGAGCAGCGGTCCCCGGTCGGGCTCATGTGCCGCAGGTCTCCTGGAGCGGCGGCGGCGATCTTCTGTCGTGCCATGGGTTGACCACAAGAAGGGGGTGCACGGCCATCTTGTTCTCCCACCCAGGTCCTCCGGAGGCCCGGCCGTGACCGGCACCGGCGTCCCTCATTTCCAGGTTCTGGCGCGCCGCTACCGGCCCCAGATCTTCCCCGATGTCATCGGTCAGGACACCATCGTCCGCACCCTGACCAACGCCATCACCCGGGACCGCATCGCCCACGCCTACCTGTTTCACGGCACCCGAGGGGTCGGCAAGACCACCATGGCGCGGCTCCTGGCCAAAGCCCTCAACTGCGCCAAGGGTCCGACCCACGAGCCTTGCAACGCCTGCGACTCCTGCCGTGAAGTGACGGGAGGCACGGCGGTGGACGTGCTGGAGATCGACGGCGCCAGCCACAACCGCGTTGATGACGTGCGTGACCTGCAGGAGAGCCTGAACTACCAGCCGGTCCGCGACCGCTACCGCGTGGTCATCATCGATGAGGTCCATATGCTGTCCCGGTCGGCTTTCAACGCGCTCCTCAAGACCCTTGAGGAACCGCCGGGGCACGTGATCTTCATCCTCGCCACCACTGAGCTGGAGAAGATACCGGCGACCATCCTCTCCCGCTGCCAGCACTTCACCTTCCGGCGGGTCTCCCGTGCGGATCTCCACCGGCACCTGGAAAAGATCGCCGGTCTCGAGAAGCTCAAGCTCTCGGCCAACAGCCTCTCCATGGTGGCGCGGCAGGCGGCCGGATCGGTGCGTGACGCCCTGTCGGCGCTGGATCAGGTGGTGTCCTTCTGCGGTGCCGAGGCGGCCGACGCCGACGTGGAGGCGGTTCTCGGATCGCTGCCGGCAGCCCGGGTGGATGAATTACTCCTGCACATCACCAGTGGAAACCCGGGTGGCGCTCTCAGCGCGCTCCGGGCCTCCGAAGACCGGGGTGACGACCCGGCCCGCTTCGCCGAGGCTCTCCTCCTCCGCCTGCGCGACCTCTCGGTGCTGGCGGCCGTCGGGGTCGACACTGACCTGGTGGAAGCTGCCGCCGAGGAGCGCAAGGAACTGGCCGCCATGGCCGAACAGGTGGGCGAAGACGCCCTTGTACGCCTGTTCCAGATGGCGTCCCAGCTTGAGCCGGCCCTCAGGCACAGCCGCCACCCGCGCCTGTTGATGGAACTCACCGCCCTGAAGATGGTGCGTGCAGCGGACCTCACGCCCCTGTCGGAGCTGGCCGCCCGCCTGATGGCGCCCGGCGTCACAGGCTCCCTGCCTGCGGCCTCTCCCCCCCCGTCCCCGCGCCCCCAGGCCCCGCCGGCCAACACCGGAGCCGGCGCCGCAAGAGGACCAGGGACCGCGGCGCCCGGGGACAGCAACCCACGGCCTGCCCCCGGGCCGGCCAACCCTTCGCAGACCACTGCCGCCGGCAGCGCCCTGGACATGGATCGCCTGCGCGCGGCCGTCGAGAACCGGCGCCCGGCCGTGGCCGCTTTCCTGGAGCATGCCGAGGGCGCACTGGTGGACGGCGTCCTCAATCTGACTTTTCAGCCACGCCACTCCTTTTTCAAGAAATCGGTGGAGATGCCCGCCAACGTGGAAGCCCTGCAGCAGGCCATGAGGGAAGTGCTGGGTGACGGCGTGACTCTGCGGCTGGGGCTTGCCAAGCGGGACCTGCCGGCGCCGACGCCGGCACCTGAGAAGGAAGCCGATCAGCGCCGCCGGCTTCTGGACGATGCCAGGAACCAGCCTGCCGTGCGCTCGTTACGCAATGTTTTTGGCGGCGAGATTGTCAACATCCAGCCGGCCGATCCCAGAAGCGACGCCGGCTCCCAGGAGACCGAATCGTGAATATCCAGAAGTTGATGAAGCAGGCCAAGAAGATGCAGGACGCCATTGCCGCAGTGGAAGTGAATGGCCAGGCCGGCGGCGGCGCTGTGGCGGTGACCATGAACGGCACCAAGCACCTGCTGTCGGTCAAGCTGGATCCCACCGCCATCGACCCGGAAGATCCGGGCCTCCTCGAGGACATGATTCTTGCCGCCGTGCATGACGCCGAGGCCAAGCTGGAATCGGAAATCGCCAGCCAGGCCGGCGGCCTGCCCGGCATGCCCGGGCTTCTCTGAGCCCTCCGCCGCGCGGATATGACCTCTTTTCCAGACCCCGTGGCCCGTCTCATCGACGAGTTCCGCAAGCTGCCCGGCATCGGCAGCAAGTCGGCGCAGCGCCTGGTGTTCCATCTGATCGCAAGGCCGGGGGACGACATCCGCTCCCTGGCGGCAGCCATCACCGACCTTGAAGAGGGCATCAGGCCCTGCCGGACCTGTCATCAGATCACCGATATCGACCCGTGCGCCATCTGCATCGACCCGGGCCGGGATCACAGTGTGATCTGCGTGGTGGAGCGGCCCAGCGACGTTCTCGCCGTGGAGGGGAGCGCTGAGTTCCGGGGTCTCTACCACGTCCTCCACGGCGTTCTGAACCCCCTGGCCGGCATCGGCCCCGAGTCCCTGACCATCGAATCGCTGGAACAGCGGCTGGCTCCGGGAACCGTTCACGAGGTGATCCTCGCCACCAATGCCGGGGTGGAGGGAGAAGCCACAGCATCCTACCTGGCCCGGCGGCTGGCGGCCGGGAACCTGCGTATCACCCGCCCGGCCCAGGGCATGCCGGCCGGGAGTGAGCTCGAGTACACCGACCGCCTGACTCTTGCAAGAGCCCTGCGCGGGCGCCGGACCATGGACTGATCCCCTCCGGGGGCCGTCCTTGCCTCCCACGATGCAGCGCTTATATTTGGATTCGGGCAATGCCAGGCCGACCGGATTGGCCGACGGCAGCCCCAGGGACACCGTATGCCCGATTTCAACATGGTCATCTACGAGGAAGACCTCATTCAGTTGGAGAAGTCCCTGGGCGGCCTGCAGGAGGAAGCCAACGCCCGGTTCGTCTTTCTCATCGACCGCAGCGGCCAGCAACTGGGCTGCGTGGGCGACACCGAAGCCCTGGATACCACCAGCCTCTCCGCCCTCACAGCCGGCAATGTCGCCGCGACCGAGGGCCTGGCCCAGCTCATCGGCGAGACCAACTTCGCCAGCCTGTTCCATGAAGGCAAGCGCGACAACCTGCACATCACTCTCATCAACCGAGACGCCATCCTTCTGGTGGCCTTCGATGAACGCTCATCCCTGGGACTTGTCCGTCTGCGCGTCGCCCAGGCCACGGAAACCATCGGCAGCACGCTGGCGGAGATCAGCCGGCGCCAGAAGGAAAGGCGCGCCGGTGACGACGGCGGTGCCTCGCCCCTGCCGGAGATCACCGATGAAGACATCGACAGTCTTTTCTCGGATTAGGAGCTTCACCGATGACCTTCATCAACTACGCTTCTCGGGAGATCAACTGCAAGCTGGTCTACTACGGACCGGGCCTCTGCGGCAAGACAACCAATATCCAGTACATCTACGAGAAGACGGTTCCTGCCAGCAAGGGAAAGCTCATCTCCCTGGCCACCGAAACCGACCGCACCCTGTTTTTCGACTTCCTCCCCTTGAACCTGGGAACCATTCGCGGCTTCAAGGTGCGCTTCCATCTCTACACGGTGCCGGGTCAGGTCTTCTATGACGCCAGCCGCAAACTGATCCTCAAAGGCGTGGACGGGGTGGTTTTCGTGGCTGATTCCCAGCCCATGCGCATGGATGCCAACGTGGAATCGATCCATAACCTGCGCAAGAATCTCAAAGATCAGGGCTACGATCTGACCGCCACCCCCTATATCCTGCAATGCAACAAGCGCGACATGGACAATGCCGTATCCATGGAGGAGATGTCGCGGGTCCTCCGCCTCAAGGACGAACCCATCTTCGAAGCTGTCGCCACCACGGGCGTGGGAGTTTTCGACACCCTCAAGGCTCTGGCCAAGATGGTTCTGTCAGGCCTGAAGAAGCGCTGAGCGCCCACCGTTCCCCTGGCGCCTGCAAGTTACTAACGGATAAGACTTTAGAGACCTCCTCGCTCTCCCGGGGACAGGTGGCGTGGAGAAGTCTCTCCTTGACCCCGGGGGACAACGAGTGCTAATAATCCTGCTCCCCCGAAGATTTTTTCATTCCCCGTTGGGGATTTCGAGGAATTCATGTACGCCATCATCCAGACAGGCGGTAAGCAGTATCGGGTCGCGCAGGGAGATCTCCTGCAGGTCGAGCTTCTCGTGCCCGCCATGGACAAGGTGACCTTCGACAAGGTCTGCCTGGTGAGCAATGGCCGCGAGACGCTCGTGGGCACTCCCAGCGTGGACGGAGCCTCCGTCACGGGTACCGTGGTCGGCACCGGTCGCCGGCCCAAAATCCTCGTCTTCAAGAAGAAACGGCGCAAGCATTACAAGAGGACCATCGGTCATCGCCAGTACTTCACCGCCGTGCGCATCGAAGGCATCGAGACCGGCGGCAAACTGAAACCGCTGCCCGTCGAGGCCGCGAGTGTGAAGGCTGCGACCGGCAAGAAGGCCGCCGGCAAGAAGACCGCCGGCAAGAAGGCCGCCGGCAAGAAGACCGCCGTCAAGAAGAAGACCGCGACGAAGAAGGCCGCCGCCAGGAAGGGCGCGGCCGTGAAGACCACAACCAGGAAGAAGACGGCCGCAAAAAAGAAGGCCGTGAGCAAGACAAGAAGCAGCCGGTCCTGACGAAACGGCGCCGGCCAGGAGCCTCTCATGGCACACAAAAAAGCAGGTGGTTCGACTCATAACGGGCGCGACAGCAACGCCAAGAGGCTGGGCGTCAAGCGCTTCGCCGGCGAGCGCGTCACCGGGGGAACCATTCTCGTGCGCCAGCGCGGCACCCCCTTCAAACCCGGCCCCAACGTGGGCCGTGGCGGTGATGACACCCTGTTCGCCAAGGTCGACGGTATCGTCCTCTTCCGTAAGCGTGGCCGGATGGGCAAGTTCATCAGCATCATCGCCAGCCAGTAGCCGGCCTGCGGGCCGGAGGGACACATGTTCCTCGACCGCGCCAAGATCCAGGTCCGTTCAGGGAACGGTGGTCCGGGCTGTGTCGCGTTCCGGCGGGAGAAGTTCGTGCCCCGGGGCGGCCCCAGCGGCGGCGACGGCGGCCATGGTGGCTCGGTCATCCTGCAGGTGGAACCCGGCATCTCCACACTGAACCGCTTCCATTACCGCCAGCACTTCTTCGCCGGCTCAGGACTGCCGGGAGAAGGCAACCAGCGCAGCGGACGGCACGGCGATGACGTGATCCTGCCGGTGCCTCCGGGGACTGTGGTGTTCGATGATGAGACCGGCCAGCTCCTGGCCGACCTGAACAAGCCGGGAGACAGCTTCCGGCCGGCAGTCGGCGGCCAGGGCGGCCGTGGCAATGCCCGCTTCGCCACACCCACCAATCAGGCGCCCCGCCACGCCCAGCCCGGCTTGGAGGGCAGGGAACGCTGGCTTCGTCTCGAACTGCGCGTTCTGGCCGATGTGGGCCTGGTGGGCTTCCCCAACGTGGGTAAATCGACCCTCCTCTCACGCCTCACCTCGGCCCACCCCAAGATCGCCGCCTACCCGTTCACCACCCTGGTGCCCCATCTGGGAGTGGCCGCCTTGAACGACGTCCGCACGGTGGTCATCGCGGATATCCCGGGCCTGATCCGCGGCGCCCACAAGGGCGCCGGATTGGGGCACCGGTTCCTGCAGCACCTGCGGCGCACCCGCATGCTCCTCCACCTGGTGGATGCGGCGGACCTGCCGGAGCGAGACCCCCTGCACGACTACCTGGCCATCCGGGATGAGCTGACCGCCTACGGCGCCGGTCTCGAGAAGCGCGTCGAGATCGTTCTCATCTCCCGTGGGGACCTCCTCCAGGATGAAGACCGCCTGGCCGATCTGAAACGCCACCTGGCCGCCGCCGGCCGCCCGGCCCCGTTACCGATCTCGGCGGTCACCGGCGCCGGCCTGGACGATCTCCGCCGCCGGCTGCTCCTGGAGCTGGAACATGTGCCGGATCTCCCTGACGAGGAGGAAACCCGGGAGGGCGAAGTGCTGCTCCTCCTCAAGGAGAAGCGGCGATGAATCTGGGCGTCCTGGGCGGCACCTTCGATCCCTTCCATGTGGGGCACGTGGAGATGGCGCTGGGCGTGCTCCGCGCCCTGAACCTGGACGCGGTCCACCTGGTCCCCTGCCGACTGCCACCTCATAAGGAGCGCCCGCGCCTGACGCCCGGCGCCGACCGTCTGGCCATGATCGCCCTGGCGGTTCAGGATCATCCCGCCCTGATCCCCGATTCCACGGAGCTGATGCGGCCGGCACCTTCGTTCACCATCGACACGCTGAAGGATCTGGCGGCGCGCAGGCCCGCGGCGCGGCTCTTTTTCATCATGGGCATGGATTCCTTCCGTGAAATCAGTCTCTGGAAAGAACACCAGGCCCTCGTTCAGGGCTTCCATCTGGTGGTGGTCAATCGTCCCGGCAGTCCCCGCCCCGGGGAAAACGAGATTCCGGAGGTGGCCAGGGGGCGCCTGGTGGAGGCAAGCCAGGCTCTGGACACCCAGGAAGGGAGGGTCCATATGCTGGAGATCCCTCCCCAGGATGTTTCATCCACCACCATCCGCCGCCTGGCCCGGGAGGGCGCCTCTCTCGAAGGCTTGGTTCCCACCGCCGTGGAAAGCTATATTCACCGTTGCAATCTGTACTGCCGGGGAGATGATTCTGGATAATTTCGTCAAAATGGCCGTCACGGCGGCAGCGGACAAGAATGCGGAAGAGATTGTCATCCTGGACGTCCGGGAGGTCTGCAACTTCACCAGCACACTGGTCATCTGTCAGGGCCGCTCAGGCAGGCAGGTGCAGACCATCACCACGGCCATCCGGGACACACTGCGCGAGAACGGCTGCCGTCCTCATCACGTGGAGGGCGAACGGAGAGGTGAATGGGTCCTGATGGATTACCTCGACTTTGTGATCCATATCTTCATGGAGGACCGGCGCAAGTTCTATGCCCTGGAGCACCTCTGGGGCGACGCGCCGCGCCTGGCATGGACCCCTCCCCGGCCCAAGGCCCGGGACGGCAGCGATATCGCCGGCGCGGGGACAGGATCGTGAGGTGAAACATGATCAGGGTCATCTGGGCGGGTGCCTCCCGCGACAACCTGCTGGGCGAACTGGCGGCGCGGTATGCCGGGCGAATCGCCCGGCGGGTCCCGTTGCGCCTGGAGGAGATCGGCGCCGGTCGGGGCAAGCAGCCGGGCCAGGTGGCCGCCTGGGAGGGGCGCAAATTCCTCGCGAAGCTGCCGGCAGCCTCCTTCCCGGTGGCCCTGGAGGCCGGCGGCCGCAGGTTCAGCAGCGAGCAATTCGCCGCCTGGCTGGAAGGCACCATGGCACGCGCCGGTGGCGACCTGATCTTCATGATTGGCGGCCACGAAGGACTGGCGCCGGATGTGAGCCGGCGGGCCAGGGAGCGCTTCTCCCTGTCCGCCATGACCTTGACCCACGAGATGGCCCGGGTTCTTCTTCTGGAACAGATCTATCGGGCTCTGACCATTCTGCGTGGGGAGCCCTATCATCATTGATTCACCTGACGAGTCAACAGGCTCGCACCTGATCCCCGCGGGATCGTTGAGGAGTTGTAAAGTATGGATAAGAGGAGCCTCGAAAAATATCGCACCCTGCTGGAGGAGAAGCGCGGGAATCTCCTCAAGGCCTATACCAGGAAAAAGAGCCTGGGCAGCGAGGTCGGTGGCAAGGAGCGGGCGGCCGACATCGTGGATATGGCCACAGACGCCTCCACCCAGGAGTTTCTCTACTCCCTGTCCAACAGCGACAGAGAGCTCCTCAAGGCGGTGGAAAACGCGCTGACACTCATGGAGAACGATGACTTCGGTGAATGTGTGGAATGCGAGGAAAGGATCTCCAAGAAGCGGCTCGACGCCGTGCCCTGGGCACGCTATTGCGTGAGCTGCCAGGAACTGGTTGAGACGGGCCGACTGCGGGTCTGATGGCAAGCGGCGGGAAGGCGGCATCATGAAACTGAAGACATTGGTTTTCGTGCTGGTGGGTCTCGGGATCATCGCCGCCACCGCCGCCCTGTTCTATGCCAACCGGATCCTGCTGGCGGAGCGCTTCGCCGTCTGGCCGGCACGCACCGTGCCGCTCTGGGGAATCCTGCTCCTGGCTTTCGCAGTCGGACTCGGCGTGAGTCTGGCGTTCAGCCTGGCCCGGGAATCCCGCCTTGCCCTGGCCCGCTGGCGCGAAAACCGCACCCGCCGGGAGGCACAACTGGTGGACAGCCTCTATGCCGAGGGCAATGAGACATTGCTCAGCGGCCTGCCGGCCGCGGCCCTGGAGAAGTTCCGGGCCGTGCTGGCACGCTCTCCCCGGCGGGTGGACGCCCTCCTCAAGGCGGGGAAACTGCTGCTGAAACAGGGCCGGGGCGAAGAGGCGCGGGAACTTCATATGCGTGCGCACCGCGCCGCTCCCGCCGAGATGGGGCCTCTCTACGCGCTGGTGGATGATGCCACAAGCTGCAACGACACCGACACGGCCCGCACCTATCTGCAACGCATCATCGAACTCAAGCCCGATGAAGCCCTCCGCGCCCTGCGCCGCCTGCGCGATCTGGACATGGCCCATGGAGACTGGGACAGCGCCCTGACCCTTCAGGAGCGCCTGGAAAAAGCCAGTCTGGGTGAGCCGGGCAGTGCCCGGGGTGAGAAGATGACCAGGCTCGGTATCCTCTACCAGATCGCCTGCCGCACGGCGGAGCAGGGCCAGCACAAGGAGTCCCAGCAGGCACTTCGCCGCCTGGTGAAAAGCGACCCACATTTCGTGCCGGCATGGAAGGCCCTGGGGGAGAGCCAGCGCGCCGCAGGGGACGGAGAAAGTGCGGTGACAACCTGGCTCGAAGGATACGAGGCAACCCACGCCCCGGTGCTGCTGACCACCCTGGAAGATCATTTTCTCTCCCGGGAGCGCCCCGAACGGGCCATCGAGGTCTTCAGGCGGGCCGTGGCGTCCAGCCAGCCCGACACGGTGCCCCGTTTCTTCCTCGGCAAGCTGTTCTACCGCCTGGAGATGCTGGACGAGGCCCTGGCCGAGTTCAGCGCCCTCCAGGGCCGGTCATCCTACACGCCGACCCTCTCGTACTACATGGCCCGGATTCTCGAGCGTCGGGGACTCCACCATGAGGCCAATGTCCACTATCGGCGCATAGTCCGCGAAGGTCGTCTTCTCTCCACTCAGTATCGCTGCCTGACCTGCGAAGCACATTACGACGCCTGGCTGGACCGCTGCAGCCAGTGCGGCAACTGGAACTCAGTCCAGGTGGACTTTCGTGAGGACACCTCCCTGGATGAACTCGGCATCAGCTCGGCTCCGGTCTACAGCACCGAAGGCAGTTGAGCCCCGGCCCGGAGGCCTGCTATGGCAGCGGCGCGTAAGCCGTCCCTGGTCCTGCTGATCCTGGACGGATGGGGACACTCGGAGCAACGCCGGTACAACGCCGTCGCGGCCTGTCCCGGCGATCACATGCGCCGCCTGGCAGCGCGCTATCCCCATACCCTGCTGGCAGCCTCGGGCGAGGCCGTGGGTCTGCCGGCCGGGGTCATGGGGAATTCCGAGGTGGGCCACCTCACCATCGGCGCCGGCCGCACCATGGACCAGGCGGTCACCCTGATCAACAAGACCCTCAAGGAAGACAGTTTCACCGGCAACCCGGTCCTGGCGCAGGCATGTGCCGATACCCTGAATGGCAGCGGCACACTTCATTTTCTCGGCCTCTGTTCCGACGCTTCGGTGCACAGCCACCTGGATCATCTTGAAGCCCTGGTGCGCCTTGCCGCCGCCCGCGGAGTGCCACGCGTCCGGGTCCATCCTTTCACCGATGGCCGCGACACATCCCCGCACAGCGGCAAGGGGTACGTCACCCGGGTGGCGTCGTTCCTGGCCAAGGCCCACCCCGATGCCGCCATCGCCACGGTGGGTGGACGCTACTTCGGCATGGACCGGGATCAGCGCTGGGAGCGGGTGGAGAAGCACTGGCGCGCCCTGGTCCTGGGCGAGGGGCTGCAGGCCGCAGATCCTGTGGCCGCTGTGGACGAGGCTTATGCCCGCGGGGAGACCGACGAGTTCATCCGGCCGACCGTCATGACAGGGGTCGCACACCACACCATCGGCGATGGTGACGGGGTCATCTTCTTCAATTTCAGACCCGATCGCGCCCGCCAGATGACACGGGCTCTGGCCCTGGCGGAGTTCGATGAATTCCACCGGCCGCGGCGGCCCGCGCTGGCCGCCTATGTCTGCATGACGCCGTACGATGGGACATTCGATCTGCCCATCGCGTTCCGTTCCCGCGGACCGGAGATGGTTCTGGGACGTCTGTTTTCTGCGCGGGGTCTGCGCCAGGTGCGTATCGCCGAGACGGAGAAATATGCCCATGTCACCTACTTTCTCAACGGCGGGGTCGAGCGCACCTATCCGGGTGAGGAACGCATTCTCGTCCCCTCGCCCCGCGTCGCCACCTACGATCTGCAACCCGAGATGAGCGCCCTGGAGATCACCGAAAAGCTTCTCGCCTGCCTGCACCAGGGCGAAACCGACATCGTGGTGGCCAATTTCGCCAACGCCGACATGGTGGGTCACACCGGCAACTACGAGGCCACCCTGCGCGCCTGTGACACCGTGGACCGGTGCGTGGGCCGGGTCCATGAAGCCGCCCGCGCCACCGGATCTCTCCTGGTGGTGACGTCCGACCACGGCAATGCGGAGCAGATGCTCAGTACCGACAGTAAGGAATCGTTGACCGCCCACACCACAAACCCGGTGCCCCTCATTCTCGCCCGGGAAGACCTGGTGGGCCGGCGCCTGGCCGACGGCGGCGGACTTGCGAGCATCCTGCCGACCATCCTGACCGCAATGGATATCGATTGTCCCGGCGAGATGGATGGCGGTTCCCTTCTCTAGGCGTCTGGCCCGGTTGACCGGACGCGCGGCCGTGGGGCTGAGCGACCTGGTCTTCGTGCCCGGCTGCCTGCGTTGCGGCAGGTTTCACTCCCGCCGGCGTGCCGGTGTCTGCCTGGCCTGCTGGGCGGCAGTCCGCCCACCGCTCATCACCGCTGCCCGCTGCCTGGACTGCGGCGGCGCCGGCTGCGGCTGCGGACATCCTGAGCCCCCCTGGAGCTGGATGACGGCGGCACTGGCCTACGAGGAGGCCGGCCGGGATCTGATCCGCCTGTACAAATTCGGTGACCAGGGCGGCCGGCTGCCCCTGGCACGGCCTCTGGCGGGACTGCTGGCGGCGGCGTTGCGGGCCACCGCCATCTCCCTGGATATTGATCTGGTGGTGCCGGTTCCCTCCCACCGCGCACGCCGGCGCGACCGGGGATTTGATGCCGCCGGGCGCCTGGCTCGCCATGTCTGTGCGGCGACCGGGCTGCCACGTCCTCTGCCCCTCATCAGGCGCCGTGGCCGGCGCGGCCCGAGGGCCTCAGCCGACGACGGCCATCGGGCCGACTACCTCCTGCGGCCGGCAGCCGGCCGGCAGGTGGAGGGACGCACCATTCTCCTCCTGGACGACGTCTGTACCACCGGCGCCACCCTCAGGCGCTGCGCCGGACTGCTGGCCGGGGCCGGTGCTCTGGAGATTCGTGTCGCCGTTCTGGCCTTCACCCCCCGGCGAGGCTTTGCCAGTCCCGCAGGCATGGAATAACATGCCCTGTTTCCGCGGCCGCACGCCGGGGCCGCCAGCGAGGGGTTATGCACACACTGAAGACTCATCAGATCGTTGCCTTTTCCCTGGCCGCCGCCGGCATGGCTCTGGCCTCGGCCATGACCGCCAGCGCGGCCCAGGACGGCACGGCAACGACACCCGCGCAACCGCACGTGGTCCTCGAGATCCAGGGCTTGCATTATGACGCCGGTGGTCAGGTGCTGGTGCGCGCGACTGCCCGGAACGACGGCAAGGATGAAGTCGAAAACCCACTGACCGACCCCATCGCCGACGGCTTCCGCCTCAGCGGCCCCGACGGCAAGAGCTGGCAGCCTGTGGCGACCGGCAAACCCTCCCCCCAGAACCGGCCCAAACGAATGGCGGCCCTCACCTACTTCGGCCAGGTCATTGACCTGACCGTCCACTTTCCTGTGCTGGCCAAGGTGGGCAGATACGAGATGACCTATGCATCCGGCGACCAGAGCGACACAGCCGTCACCATCAACGTCATCGAGGTGTACAACCCCGACGCCAGCTACAAGGCCGTGATCAAGACCGCCAAGGGAGATCTGACCCTGCAGCTCTTCCGGGAAGATGCGCCCCTGGCGGTGCGCAATTTCGTGGACCTGGCACGGCAGGGCTTCTACGACGGCCTCGCCTTTCATTACATCCGGCCGGGCGACATCGTCATCGGCGGTGACCCGGCTGGTGACGGCACCGGCGGTTCGGGCTTCTTCATCCCGGCCGAGTTCAACAGGCACCAGCATCTCAACGGCACCGTGGCCATGGTGCGCGGCGCCGAACCCGACACCGCCAGCAGCCAGTTCTACATCTGCCTCAAACCCCAGCCGGAGCGCGACGGCAAGTTCACCGTCTTCGCGCAGGTGGTCGAAGGCATGGACACTCTGACCAGCCTGGCCGCAACCCCCACCTCCGGCGCCGACAGCAAGCCGTACTTCCGCCCCCTGGAGCCCATGGTCATGGAGACCATCACCATTCTCGAGACCGCCCCGGAAGAGGACGAAGACTCCTGAGGATCACCCTGAAGCCCGAAAGACACCTCCTCACCACGGCTCTGCTGGTGGGGGCGTCCCTGTCGCTGGCCGCTGCCGCGCCACCGGCCATCAGCGACTTGTCCGTCGGCGACCGCCAGGGGCTGCATCTGACCCTCTATCAGGACAACCGCGGCCTGGTCCGGGAAAGCTACCGCTTCCATCACCCGGCCGGACGGAGTCTCCTGCGCCTGGACAGAGTTCCGGCCGCCATGGAACCCCGCTCGGTGCAGGCGACGTTCGACCCCGAAGGGATCCGCCTTCTGGAGCAGCGTCATGAACAGGATCTGCTCACACCCCGGCGCCTGCTGGAGACGTACCTGGACAAGCAGGTGGTCCTTCTCTTCAGCACCATGGACGGCGGCGAGCGGCGCCTCCCCGCAACCCTGCTGTCGGCCCGCGACGGCATCGTGGTGCGCGCCGGTGACGAGATTCTGGTCAACCCCGACGCTCAGATCATCTTCCCCGGGCTGCCTCCAGGTGTCGTCTCACGCCCGGCGGTGGTCTGGGAGATTGAAGCCGCACGCGCCGGTGACGCTCTCCTGGAGCTGAGCTACATCACCGGCGGGCAGAACTGGAGCACCGACTACGTCGCCTCACTGGCTGCTGATGACAGGATGCTGGACCTCACGGTCTGGGTCACGGTGGAGAACAACACCGAGGTGGCGTATGACAACACCGGCCTCTCCCTGGTCGCCGGCCAGGTCCACCGGGCCGTCCCTGCTGCCAGAGGGATGCTCATGGCCATGGAGTCAGGTGGCATGAGGAGCCGAGGACAGCAGGAATCCGCCTTCACCAGTGAGCAGGCCATGGACTTTCACCTCTATCGCCTGGGGCGGAAGGTGAATCTTCCTGCCCACTCCAGCCGCCAGTTTGTCCTGCACCAGGCCAGGTCGGTGCCGGTCCACCGCCGCCACGTGGTCTCCGCCGGCGGCATGTTTCTCCAGCGGCGGGGCCCCGCCGGCGACCCGATTCGCGTGCCGGTTGAATCCAGGCTGGAATTCGTCAACTCCGGGGACCACGGCCTGGGGCTGCCCCTCCCGTCCGGTATCGCCCGCGTCTTCCAGGACCAAGCGGATGGCGGGCGGGTCTTTCTGGGCAGCGACCGCCTCCCGGGCACGGCCGATGGCGAGACCATTTCCCTGATCATGGGCAACAGCTTCGACCTGGTGGCCGAACGGACCCAGACCGATTACCGGCAACTGCCCGGCGTGCGCCGGGGTTATGAAGCAGCCTTTCGCTACGACCTGCGCAACAGAGGCCCTGAAGATATGGAAATTGATATCCGGGACCCTGTCCCCGGAGACTGGGAACTGCTGGAGAGCAGCGTCGAGTTCAGTCGGCCCGACGCCTCGACCCTGGCGTTCCATGTCACCGTTGCCGCCGGCGGCCAGACCACGATCAGCTATCGTGTCAGGGTCAAGTAAGATCCAGCCCATGGCGGCCCTGGGAGATTGGAATGAGTGACGGCTACAGGCTGGAATTGAAGCTGGCCGGGGATCCTGCCATGTTCAGCCTGGCCGCGCGACTGTTCATGGAAATGGGGGAAGTCCCAGGTGGCCCCGGTAAAGAGGAGATTGAACGGCTGGCAGACGCGGTGGAGCCGGTGCTGGCTGCGGTCCTGGAAACTCTCAGCCGGCTCCCCGGACCACCGGCCCTGGAACTGAAGATGGGCTGCGCCCCCAGGGAAGTGACCCTTGAGCTCTCGGTGGTCGCCGCGGGAGAGCAGGGCCGCGACCTCCTGGGAAAGAATGCCGGCAAGCTGGTGGCAGACGTCAAGAAGGTCTTCGACCGGGTGATTGGCCCCGAGGCACCTGCCGGCAGCGCCTTTCAGTTCAGCCTCACCCGCACCATCCCCACCTGAGCCGCAAGGGTTCCGGCTACTGACAAAATCGTGATTGCCCGTCCCTCCTGGTCCCGGTAAGGGATGAGGTGAACTCCCCGCGGACGAGGGTGCACCGGTGCCACTTCACCACCCATGGAAACGATGTCGAGGCGTGCCGCTCCGGCAGGCCGGCGCGAGATGCATGCGCCGGGCGGTGCCCGTCCTGCTCCTGCTGGCCGCTCTGGCGACGGCCGCGCCCAACCCGGCCAGCCTGTTGCGGCCCCTCTCCATCCAGGAGCTGACCCGTCTCTCCAACGTGGTCATCCGTGGCCGCGTCGTGTCGGTGCGCACCATCAGCAGCAACGGCGGGCGCATGCCGGTGACCCTGGCGGAGATCGAGATCCTGGAAGTCCTGGGCGGCGACCTGCCACCACGCCGCCACCTCCTGGTGACCCAGCCAGGCGGCGTGGCCAACGGCATTGAACTGGATTACGCCGGCCGTCCCATCTTCACGCCGGGTGAGGAGACGGTGCTGTTCCTGCAGCGACGGGCAGCGGGCCGTTTCATCCCCGTGGGCCTGGCCCAGGGAAAATACAACGTCGGACCGGCCGGCACCGGCAACCATCGCGTCCTCCTGCGTGACCTGCACGGTGCCGCCTTCGCCGGGCCCGCACAGGAAGCGCCGCCGGCAACCCTGGATGAACTCCGCGCCAGGGTGAGCGCCGTACCCGGCAACGTGAGTGGTGGCCGGCCATGAGGCGGGCCACTGCCGGCATCCTCCCGGCCCTGCTCCTGCTCCTGGCCATCGGCGCCACCCATGCATACACACGTTCAACGGTCTCCGCCACCGACAGCACCGGCATCGCCTGGGACCTGGAGAACCACGACACCTACCTGCCTGGGATCAACGATGGCACCCTGCTCTACCGCCTGCATGCGGCCGGCTCTGCCGACGTGGGCAACGGCGAGGATCTGGCCGCGGTGGCGCGGGCTTTCCGCACCTGGTCGGGCATCTCCACCTCCGCCCTGCGCTTCAGGCGGGACCAGGACACGGCCAACAGGACCACCCTGGACGACGGTGAATTCACCATCTTCTGGAACGAGACCAGCACGGTGGTGGACCAGGGCACTCCCGACACCGATGACGACCTGAACATCGCCGGCGCCCTGGCGGTGGCTCTCATCTACCGGATCATCACCGGCCCCGAGGCCGGTGAGATCCGCGACGCCAACATCGTCTTCAACGGCGCCGACTTCGTCTGGACCGCCTCAGCGGATCCTGAAACCGGCCGTTACGACATCGAATCGGTGGCTCTCCATGAGATCGGCCACACCCTGGGCCTGGCTCATTCGCCGGTTGCCGTGGCCAGCCTCTTCCCGCGCCTGGGCTCAGGTTCACGCCGGGCGCGCAAGCTATCCAGCGATGATATCGCCGGTGTGACGGCCATCTACCCCGGCGGCAACAGCGCCGCCAACCGCGGTGCCATCACCGGCGTGGTGAGCAACGGCGCGCCTATCCTCGGCGCCATGGTCTGGGCACGGGACAGCGCCGGTGTCGTGCTGGCCCACGCCACCAGCGACGCCGACGGCGTTTATCTCATGGCCGGCCTGCCGCCCGGCCCGGTCACTCTGCACACCCAGCCGGCCAACGCCGCGTCCGGCTTTTATCTCTTCTCCGCCGCCAACATGGGTCCCTATTACACCGCCGCCCAGCGCGACTTCAGCTATGCCGGCGGCCTGGCCGTCGAGATCCTCGCAGGCGACACGGTCATGGCCGACCTTTCGCCGGCAGCGGGAACACCCGCCATGGAGATCAAGCTCCTGTCCCGCTCCGGCTCGTGGTCCAATATCCGCACCTTTCTCCGCCGGGGCGAGAGCGGTGTCCGCATCGGCGTGGCCGGGCCCGGACTGCCCCTCGCCGGCACGCCATTGTCCATCAGCGGATCCCATATCACCGTCGTGAGCACAGCCTTCGACATGGTGGCCGGCTTCCCCACCGTGGAGATCACCGTCACGGTGGCAGCCGACGCCCCCCTGGGCGCCCGCGACCTGGTGATCACAGCCTCAGGCGAGACCACCGTCGCCCTGGGTACCGTGGAGATCCTGCACGCGGCCGAGCCCCTGCAACCGCCCGTGACCACCGGCCTGGAAACCGAGGTGGTGGGGCCGGGCCTGGACCTGGTCTGGGAACCGTCCGCCGGGACCTCCTGGTACAGGCTCTTCCGGGGCGACCTGGCGACCCTGGCCGGCGGCAACTACGACCACGCCGTGGTTGCGGATGGCTGCTACCTGTCGGCGCCCCAGGCTTCTCTCATGGATGACATCAACAGCCCGGAAGCCTTCTACTACCTGATCACCAGCGGGTCCGGCGACGAAACCGTCGGCCCGGCCGGGACGGCCAGCAACAGCATTCTCCGGCCGGCGGGATTCGATCCCTGTCCCTGACCATGACGGCCCTCCCGCTGACAAGACTGCCAGCTTATCTGGGTGTCCGTCAGACTGGGGCAAGACCAAAGTGATGAACGTGCTGGAAGAAGGACAACTTGTTGAGGAGTGGCCCTTCGGGATCGTGGTCAACCGTTTGGAATCGCTGGACCACTTCAGTGCAACTAATCCCTGACGAAACCAACGCTTTGGATTAGGCCGTTTCTGACCTCATATATGGAGACATATTCAGTTGTGGTGTCGCCGTTGCTCACTGTCTCGTGGTTCACGACGTAGCTATCTTTTGCAATTTGATGGTGAATTGTAACTTGCACAACACCCTCTTCGAACATGGGTTCAAAGATGCTACGAATGTGTTTCTTGCCTTTGCCTAATGACCTGTCGGGGTAATTGAAGATTTTGACTCCGTCCGAGTAGGTGTCCAAGAACGAGCGCAAATCGTGCCTGTTGTAGGCACTCATGCGCAGATTCACGACTTCCAGCGGGAGTCGAGTCACCGATTCGCTCTGTTGGGTCGAATGGGAAGATGGTGTGTCCTGCCCACAGCCAAGAAGGGACACGAGACCCAAGGCAGCGGTAAGGAATAAGAATGACTTCATAGGCTTGGCTCCATGATTGTACAAGTCTGGCAATGACCCGACCCAGCTCAGGTAGTTCGACGACGTCGCACGCCTCGCGAGCGCCTCGGCAGGGGTTCTTCCGTTCAGCCGGTATCCCTGGTGACTCCGCTCGACATTGTAGTACGCCGGGAAGTGCTCGAGGTTTCGTTGAATGCCGTCTGTCCCAGGTTTGTCGGAGACTCTAGCCGTCCCCAGGTTTTCCGGGAAGAGAGCCGGCACCCATCCCCATGCGCCCACGAGCAGCCCCATCGCCAGCATGAAGTAGATTAAGCCCATGACTGATCTGTTCGGCCGTCCCGACAAGGACTCTGAGTCCCCCTCTGCCGCAGCAGGCGGCCGCCGGACCGGTTCCCCGGCGCAGGCGCCGCTGGCCGAGCGCGTGCGCCCGCAGACCCTGGATGACCTGGTGGGCCAGGATGAAGTCATCGGCCCCGGCACTCCCCTGCGCCGCCTGCTGGAAGAGAAACGCGTGCCCTCCCTGGTGCTCTGGGGACCTCCCGGCAGCGGCAAGACGACCCTGGCCCGGCTCCTGGCACGTCACTGCCAGGCCCGCTTCATGGCCCACTCCGCCGTCCTCTCGGGCGTGAAGGAGATCCGGCAGATCGTCGCCATGGCCCAGGCCGACCTCCGCGCCGGCAAGCCGGCGCCTGTGGTCTTCATCGACGAGATTCATCGCTTCAACAGGATCCAGCAGGACGCCTTTCTGCCCCATGTGGAGAACGGCACCCTGATCCTGGTGGGTGCCACCACCGAGAACCCGTCCTTCGAGGTGAACGCGGCACTCCTCTCCCGGGTGCAGGTGGTGGCCCTGGCTCCCCTGGGACCCGAGGCGCTGGTCACTGTCCTGGAACGGGCCCTGGCCCGGGACGAGGCCCTGGTCCAGCGTGGCGTGAAGGTCTCCTCCGACGCCATCCGGCGTATCGCCGAGGCCTGCCGCGGCGACGCCCGGCGGGCTCTCACCGCTCTTGAAACCCTCGTTCTGACAGCCGCGGAGGGCCGGGCCCGGATGGCCGATGTGGAGCGGGTGCTGGCGCAGTCGCCGCTCCTCTACGACCGCGCCGGCGAAGAGCACTACAACCTCCTGTCGGCGCTCCACAAGAGCCTGCGCAATTCCGACGCCGATGCCGCCGTCTACTGGCTGGTGCGCATGCTGCGCGCCGGTGAAGATCCGCTGGTCGTGGCGCGCCGCATGGTCCGATTCGCCTCCGAGGATGTGGGGCTGGCCGACCCCGGTGCCCTGGCCCTGACCATGGCGGCCCGCGACGCCGTCCATTTTCTCGGTCTGCCCGAAGGCGGGCTGGCGCTGGTGGAGGCCGCCATCTACCTGGCGGCCGCGCCCAAGAGCAATGCGCTTTCGCGCACCTGGAACAGCGTCTGCGCGGATCTGGATGCCGGGCACAGCGAGCCGGTCCCCATGGCCCTGCGCAACGCCCCCACGAACCTGATGAAGGAGATGGGATACGGCAAAGGTTACCGCTACGCCCATGACGAGCCTGAAGGGACGGCCGATCTCGACTGCCTGCCCGAGGATCTGCGCGACAGGAAGTACGTGCAGCTCGGGGATGCCGGCCGCGAACAGGATCTGGCCGGAGCTCTCACCGCGTGGGCCCGTCGACGCCTGGCGGCCCGGCGCGACAAAGCATGACTCTGGCCCGGCAACTGGCCGGTGGCGGGCGGCCGTTGCTTGGCTTGATGGCGCTGGCCCTCCTGATCCGCCTGACCCTGCTGGCCATGGTGACCGGCATGCCCTGCAGCCATGACCAGTGCGACTACCTGGATCTGGCGAGCGGTGTTGCGGCCGGCCTGGGACTGGCCACTCACGACGGCTATCTCTGGCCACCCGGCTTCATCGCCTTCCTGGCCTTCTGTAAGGCGCTCGCCGGCGACAATCTGTTTGCACCGCGCCTGTTGCAGGTGCTCCTGTCCACCGCCACCGTGCCCCTCATCTTCATCCTGGGCCGGCGCTTCCACGGCCGCCCGGCCGGGCTGGCGGCAGCGGCTGTCTTCGCCGTTTACCCGAACCTGGTCGGCTTCACCCATCTGCTCTGGCCGGCAACCTTCTATATCTTCTGGTTCCTGCTGGGCATCACCCTGCTGCTGGGCCTTGAAGCCCCTTCCCGGCGGATTGTGGCCGCCGCCGGGATCTGCCTGGGCCTGGCCGCCCTGGTCCGCGGGCAGGCCCTCTACTTCGCACCCCTGGCGGCCGCCTGGCTGGTGCTCTCGGCGGCACGCGAAGACCGGCGTCAGCGCCTGGGGCTGGCGGCTCTCCTGATCGCCTTCACCCTGGTGCCCATCCTGCCCTGGAGCGTCCGCAACGCGGCCACCTTTCACCGCTTCCTGATCCTGGATTCCACCACCGGGCGCAATCTCTACATCGGCACCAACGTGCCGCCGCCCGCCAACTGGGACTACGGTTTCAACGAGCGCCGCCGGGTGCATGGCGGACGGGAGCGCTGCGGAGAAGCGAACATCGTCGACGCCGACCGCTGCGAGGTCCGGAACGCCGTGGCCTTCATGGTCTCTCACCCCGGACTGATGCTCGCGCGGGTCCCGTTGAAATGGGCCGACCTGCTCAACCCATCGTCCTTCGTGATCCGGCACGCCAGACTGGATAAGTATCCGCACATCTTCTCAAGGCCCGAGCTTTCCCTGCTCACCGTGGTGGCCGCCGGTGCGTGGATGGCGGTGGCCATCCTGGGCGTTCTGGGACTGATCCTGCTGCCGCCCTGGACCGGCCGGGGACTGGTGATCACCCTGCTTCTCTATCACCTGGCCCTGCATGCCCTGACCTTCGGCATGACCCGGTTCCGCCTGCCCATGGTGCCGTTCCTGATCCTGGCCGGCGCCCCCCTCCTGGTGGGCACATGGCGGCAGATGGCGGCGGCCGGCCCCACACGCCGGGTGGTTGCGGCAGGCGTTCTGGCTGCTCTGCTGGCACTGTGGATCGCGCGCTTCCCACAGGTTTTCGACGTGTTTCTCCCCCTCTGAACCTTTCCTGGCGACCTGCCGTTGAATGGGTGCGCCGGGACCCATGACCAGGAGGGCCCGGCCCATGACGCGAACCCTGGCGAATGGAGGTGGGTGTGATGAAGATGATGAAAGCAACCTCTGCAGCCCTCGCCATGGGTGCGATCGGTCTGCTCATGACCGGCAGTGTGAGCCTGGCGCGAGACGCCATGACCCTGCACATCGAGGTGATTTCCGACGACGACGCGGGCGAGAGCATGAAGATGGCCATGCCCATCGATCTCATCGCGGCCATGGCCGGCTCCATCGACACGGATAAGTTGGTGACCGTTGATGTGCTGGACGAGCTCTCCCACGAAGGATTCGACCTGCGCAAATTCTGGGAGCAGATCAAGGATAACGACATCAACGAATTCTTTTCCCTTGAGGTCAAGGACGCAAAAATTCGCGCCTGGCGGGCCGATGGCATGTTCCGCATCACGGTGGACGCGTCTGAGAGCGACCAGGAATTCGCCGGCCGCAAAGGCGCCATGGTGGAGATCACCGTCCCCGAGGGTTTCATGGACATCCTGATTGATTCCGACGGCCGGATCGAGCCCGAAAATCTGGTCGCCACGCTGCGCTCCATGGGCCCCATGACCTTGGTCCACGTGGAAACAGACAAGGAGAGTGTGCGCGTCTGGCTGGAGTGAATCCCCCTATGATTTTTCCCCTGCAGGAGAGGGCCGGTCGCCGAATTGCGACCGGCCCTTATTCTTGACAGCAACGTCATCTGCGGCCTACGCTCCGCCCATGCCGACACACTTTCAGGACCTGTTCATCCCCACCCTCCGGGAAGACCCCGCCGAGGCGGAGACCCGCTCCCACAAGCTTCTTCTACGGGCCGGATACATGCGCCAGCTCGCCTCAGGCATTTACTCCATCCTGCCTCTGGGCCAGCGCGCTCTTCTCAGGATCATCGCCATCGTGCGCGAGGAGATGAACGCCATCGGCGCCCAGGAGTTTCTCCTGCCGGCGATCCACCCCGCCGACCTCTGGCGGGAGACCGGCCGCTTCGACGACATGGGTGAGATCATGTTCCGCCTGAAGGATCGCAACCGCCGCGACCTGGTCCTGGGACCGACCCATGAAGAAGTCTTCACCGCCATCGCCCGGGATGAGCTGCGCTCGTACAAGCAGTTGCCTCAGATCTGGTACCAGATCCAGAACAAGTTCCGCGACGAGGCACGGCCCAAGTCGGGCCTCCTGCGGGTGCGCCAGTTCACCATGAAAGACTCGTACACCTTCGATGTCGATACCATCGGCCTGGATGCCGCCTACGACAAACACGACGCCGCCTACCGGCGTATCTTCAGCCGCTGCGGCCTGCAGTTCGTGGGAGTGGAGGCCCATTCAGGCGCCATGGGCGGCTCGTCGAGCCAGGAGTTCATGGTGCGCAGCAACGCCGGCGAGGATGACATCGCCGCCTGCCCCGGGTGCGACTACGCCGCCAACCTGGAAAAAGCCACCTCGCGCCTGGATCCGGTCACCGACCCGGCCGCCGGCGACGACGCACCTGCGGAGGTTCACACCCCGGGACAGAAGACCATCGCCGAGATCGAGGTCTTCCTCAAGTGGCCGGCCCTCCGCCAGATCAAGTCGCTGATCTACATGGCGGGAGACAAGCCGGTCATGGCGCTGGTGCGCGGCGATCACGCACTCAGCGAGACCAAGCTGGCCACGGTCATGAATGTCACCGAGGTGAGGCCCGCCCGGGAGGACGAGATCCGCGAACTCATGGGCGCCGCTGCCGGCAGCCTGGGCCCGGTCCACCCCCCCGAGGGCCTGACCGTCGTCGCCGACGAGGCCCTCAAGGATCGCAGCAACATGGCCTGCGGCGCCAACAAAGATGACTATCACCTGACCGGCGTCACGCCGGCACGGGACTTCACGGCCACCTGGTTCGATCTGCGAACGGTCAACTCAGGCGAGGGCTGCCCCCGTTGCGCAGGTACCCTGGAGGTCTACCGCGCCATCGAAATCGGCCACATCTTCAAGCTGGGCACCAAATATTCCGAGTCCCTGGGGGCCACCTTCCTGGACGCCAACGGCAAGGCCAGGCCGTTGGTCATGGGTTCCTATGGCATCGGTATGGAGCGCATCCTGGCCTCGGCGGTGGAACTGTATGGCGACGACGCGGGGATTGTTCTGCCGCCGGCCATCGCTCCCTTCGACGTCATTCTGGTGCCCGTGAAAGCGAAGGAAGAGGAAACACGCAGCGCCACCGAGCGGTTCGCCGGCGAGCTGGAAGCCGCGGGCTTCACCGTGCTGGTGGATGATCGCAACGAGCGCCCCGGCGTGCGTTTCAAGGACGCCGAGCTCATCGGCGTGCCGGCCCGCATCACCATCGGCCGCGGCCTGGCAGGCGGCGTGGTCGAGGTCATGGATCGCCGCCGGCGCGAGACCATCGAGACACCGGTGGCGGAAGCTGTTGCCAGGGTGCAGGAGATCCTGGCCCGCGCCGGGGGCGTATGAGCACCACAGCCGACCTCAGCGGCCAGGTCGCCATCATCAGCGGCGCTTCCTCGGGCATCGGCCGGGCCACGGCCCGCCTCTTTGCCCGCGCCGGCGCTACCCTGGCCCTGCTGGGCCGCGATGGCGCCCGCCTGGAGACCACCGCCGAGGCCTGCCGCAGCCTGGGCTCGCCGCGGGTTGAAGAGATCGAAGGCGACCTGACTGCTGACAAAACTCCCGCGGACATCGTCGAGAGGGTGATGGCCAACCTCGAGCGGCTGGACATCCTCGTCAACGCGGCCGGCATCATCGGGTCAGGGCTGGCCGCGGAAACCAGCGATGAGACCTTCGATGGCATGATGGACATCAACGTGCGCAGCCTCTTCCGGCTCACGCGCGCGTCCATCCCCCATCTGGAGAAGACCAGCGGCAACATCGTGAATGTGTCGTCGGTGGCCGGACTGCGCCCCTACCCGGGACTGCTGCCGTACTGCGTCAGCAAGGCGGCGGTGGACCAGATGACCCGCTGCCTGAGCCTCGAGCTGGGTCCCCGTGGCGTGCGCGTCAATGCCGTGAATCCCGGCGTGGTGGTCACCAACCTCCACCGCGCAGGCGGCATGGACGAAGACGCTTACCAGACCTTTCTGGAGAGGGGCGACGAGACCCATCCACTGGGACGAGTGGGACAGCCGGAGGAAGTCGCTGAACTGATCCTGTTCCTGGCTTCCAGCAAGGCAGCGTGGATCACCGGTACGACCATGTCCATCGATGGCGGCCGCGCCCAGACGTCCCTGCGCTAGCAGCCCGCTCGCTCATCAGTAACGTGACAGGTACCGGTCGTGCTCCCACGTATGCACCTGGGCGATGTACTCGCGCCACACCGCCTCCTTGGACTCCACGAAGTTGGAATAAATGTGCTCGCCCAGCGCCTCCTGAACCACCTTGGACTTCTTGAGCTCGGTGAGGGCTTCCTCCAGGCTTCCCGGCAATTCATCGATCTTGAGGCGCCGCCGCTCACGCTGGCTCATCTTGTAGACGTTCTTGGTGACGGGCTCGCCGGGGTCGATCTTGTTGGCCAGGCCGTCCAGGCCCGCGGCCAGGATGACGGCAAAGGCCAGGTACGGATTGCACGATGGGTCGGGCATGCGCAGTTCGCAGCGGGTGCCGTCGCCGCGGCGGTCGGGGACGCGTATCAGCGGTGAGCGGTTCTGTTCGGACCAGGCCACCGTGGTCGGCGCCTCGTACCCGCGCACAAGGCGCTTGTAGGAATTGACGGTGGGGTTGGTGATGGCGCAGAAAGAGCGGGCGTGCTTCAGGAGACCGCCGATGTAGTGCAGCGCTGTGGTGGAAAGCTGCCACCTGGCCCGGGGGTCATAGAAGACAGCTTTCTTGTCCTTGAACAGCGACTGATGCACATGCATTCCCGAGCCGTTCTGGCCGTAGAGCGGCTTGGGCATGAAGGTCGCGTGAAGGTCCATGTCCATGGCAATCTTCTTCACCACCAGACGAAAGGTCACGACGTTGTCAGCCGTCTCCAGCGCCTCGGCATAGCGAAAATCAATCTCGTGCTGTCCCGGCGCCACCTCGTGATGGGCGGCCTCCACCTCGAAACCCATGCCCTCCAGGGCGTACACGATGCGCTGGCGGCATTCCTCACCCCGGTCCATGGGGGTCATATCGAAATACGACGCCGAATCATGGGTGGTCAGGGTCGGGTTGCCGTCGGCATCTCTGTTGAAGATGAAGAACTCGGCCTCGGGGCCGGCCATCATGGCGTAGCCCAGCTTCCTGGCCCTGGCGGTGACCCGCTTGAGGGCCAGCCGGGGACATCCCTGAAACTCATCACCATTGGGCCGGTGGATATCGCAGATGACCCGGGCCACCTTGCCCACCGTGCGGCTCCACGGAAAGATGCGAAAGGTCGAGAGGTCGGGAACCAGCAGCATGTCCGATTCCTCGATACGGACGAACCCCTCGATGGAGGAACCGTCGAACATCACCTGGCCATCGAGAGCCTTCTCGAACTGAGCCCGCGGAACCTCCACGTTCTTGGCCATGCCGAGAATGTCGGTGAACTGCAGCCGCAAAAAATGAACATCCTCTTTCTTGCAGATGGAGAGAATCTGTGCCCGTGTGTACGTCATGAAGCCCCCGTACCTGAATGACCGTTTTTCATGGCCGAAGTCTAGGGCGAGACGGGCGAAGCGTCAAGCTAATTTTGCATCTAATGCATGATTCAGACATCAATACGCCACATATTTCTAAACTAATGAACGATTGATTAAACAATAATGCATATCTTGCAATCTCATCGAATCATTGCGAGGCCGCCTCAGTTCTTCCGGCGCGGAGAATCGGCCTCGCCGGCCCTCCGGACACGCCCCTTGCCGTTGCCGGATATGGCACTCAGCCTGTGTTTCACCAGTTTGTTCTTCAGGGTGTTGCGGTGGATCCCCAGGGATCGGGCCGTGGCCAGGCGATGGCCATGGTTCTTTTCCAGGGCGAGGCGAAGATAGGCTTTTTCAAAATCCTTTCGCGCCAGCGGCAGGCGGATACCCATCTCGAGCATCTCGGCGATGATCATCTCAAGCCTGTTCCGCAACTGTTCCCCCGCGGGACACAGATCTGACGCCCCGATTACGTCCCTCCAGATGTAAAAAACCGCCTTCCGGGCACTATAACACAAGGATTTCGAGGCCTCTCCGGGCCCATCCAAAGGGCCACAAACAGCGGGCTGGCGCGGCCCAGAGCCGTTCTCCCCTTGTAATCAGGACCTGAAGAGTCCTCATTCCGGTCGCTTCCGAGGGTGACAAAGCCAGTCTTCTCTGTATAATGGCGCGTTAATCAGGATCAGAACCTGAAGGTGGCCACTCCCTGGCCCAAGGAGGATGAGCGTGAACCGGTCGATACCATCCTGGATTCGTACTTTCATCGCGGTTCTGCTTGTCAGCAGCCTCTCCGCCATCTCGCCGATCGCCTTCGCCCAGACCGACTCGGTCAGTCTCAGCGGGCACATTTTCCAGGCCAACGGCAGCACGCCCAACGCCAATGTCACTGTGCGCGTCCTGGATCATGCCACCGGCGCCGAGGTCGCCACCACCACCACCGGCATGGACGGCTCCTACTCCTTCGATTCCCTGCCGCCGGGCACGTATACCTTCGAAGTCGAAGTTTCCGACGGAATCTTCCAGCTTGACCGGGCCATCCAGCTCGGTGCCGATGAGCATGCCTCCATCTCGTTCACCGTCAAGCCGACCGGCGGAGCCGTTCCTCCAGGCAGCGCCGACCAGGGCATGAGCGGAAAGAAGAAGGGCCTTCTCATTGCCCTCATCGCCGCCGGCGCCATAGGCGTCTACTTCCTTCTGGACGATGATGATGACAACAAGAATGAGGGCAGTCCCTTCACGCCCTGAGTCGTATGAGCCGGGGCATCATGGTCCAGATCGCCGCTTTCGCGGCGGCAAGCGCATTTTCAGCCACCCTGCCCATGGCGGCTGAGCTTTCCGACCCGCCCACCTCCGGTGAGGGCTACGTCAAGCTGGGAGCGTTCCATCTGCGCCCCGCCCTGGCCCTGAAGAATGTGGGATACGACAGCAACATCTTTCTCACTGAGACAGA
>SMYD01000094.1 GCA_004356015.1 Acidobacteriota bacterium
CGAACACCGTCATCGGTAACGCACCTCGCGGTGGCCCAAATTGGTGAGCATCCAGGATCTCGAACATCTCGCTGGCGTAGAAGCGAGCGGAGAAAATTGTCACAGCATTCATCACGATGCCAGCGACGAAACCACTCAGCAGAAATCTGCCGAGATTAATAGGTATGAGTGTATGCATCCAAGGTCTCCTAGCGCGGAGGCGAATAGTTGTCCGGCTAACAAGTATTAAGCTGCGAGCGGAGAGAACCGAACACATTGGGTTCCTTTGAATATCCCCCGCCCCGCAGCTCGTCCCCTATTACTACCACAGCCAGGCGGCAGCGTGGCGAGAAATCGGTCGGCTGGGCGCGCGGAAAGCGGACTGGATTGGCCTTGTTGGGTGGCGGATGGGTACCACCGCATGAGCCCTCATGCCCCGCTAGTGTAGAATTCGCGAATGCTCTCGAAGCGCCATCAGGGCGCATCCTGATGCCCACGATCTGGATCCGACCCGAAACTGGAAAGAGGTACATCCTCTGGCTCGAGGGCGGCCGATACCGCCGGTCGCTGGTCCCGAGCAACACCGACAAGGAGGCCAAGAAGCTTCTCGTCGAAATCGAGAGGAAGATGGCGCTCCTGAAAGCGGGCCTCCAGGGTGTCAACACCTCCCGGGTTGGCCAGCGGAAGCGCTTCGACAAGTGGGGCCAGGAATACCTGGCCGGCTGGGCGAAGGTTCACACGCCCCGGACCCGGCGGCTCTACCAGGACATGGTCAAGCTCCACCTGGAGCCGTTCTTCGGCAAGCCCCCCCTGGCCCATATCGACCCCCTGATGGTGCAGGATTTCCAGAAGACCTTCCGAGCGAAGAAGCAGGCGCCGGCCACCGTGAATCGCAGCCTGGCCATGCTCCGGCTCCTGCTTCGCCGGGCCAAGACCGTCGGCTACCTGCACCAGGTCCCGGAAATCCGGATGCTCAAGGAGACGCCCATCCGGCCGCGGCGCGCCTACACCCAGGAGGAGCTCCGGAAGCTGATGGGCAAGCTGAAGGGTGACCTCCGGCTCATCGTCCGCCTGGCGCTCCCACTGGCATGCGCCGGGCTTCCATCATGCGGCTGACCTGGGGCGATGTGGACTTCCGCAGGAAGTCGGTCCGGGTGGAGAAGGCCAAGGGAGGCAAGACGCGGACGCTCCCCCTCCCCACCGAACTCGTGGCGGCCCTGATGAGGCGCAAGCGTGGCGCCGCCGGCGACCCCCTCTTCGGGCGCACCACTTTCCCCCAGAAGGACTGGAACGTCGCTCAGAAGGCCGCAGGACTCCTGGGCCGTCACGTTCCACGAGCTGCGCCACACGTACCTGACGGGCCTCCTGCAGTCAGGCGTGGACGTGAGGACGGTGCGTGAGCTAGCCGGCCACGCAAGCATCGCCACGACGGAGCGATACACCCATCCGGCCATGGACCGCGCGCGTGATGCGGTAGAAAATTTATTGTCCCGTATCATCCCGCCCAGGAAACAGGCGAAGAAAAAGGCCTCCGCGAAATCCGCTAAGTCTCAGTATTTAAGGGATTTGTCTGGAGCGGGCAACGAGATTCGAACTCGCGACCCTCAGCTTGGGAAGCTGATACTCTACCACTGAGTTATGCCCGCCCTGCAGACCCTTGCAATGTACCACGGCCCACCCTGCGTCGCCATGAGAGCGCAGCGGGAACCACTCGCCGGGATACTGCGTATTCACTGCCGAGGGCTGGGAGGCGCGACGGGGATATTCCTCACCTCTCAGCGGACTATCCAAGGCGAAAGGCCGGCCCATGACACACATCAACCGCAACAATAAGACTGCCATGGGCCTGTTCGGGCCCCTCCTTCTCCTGCTTCTCCTCCTCAGTCTGCCGGTCATCAGTGGCTGTACCGCCAGCAGCACCGAGGCCTCGTCCAGCGATGATGCGGTCAAGACCTCCTCCGGCGGCGAAGATGAGGCCGATTCCGGCGAGGAAGAAGACAAAGAAGAAGCGGTACCGGTTGAGGTGGCCGCGCTGGGAACGGGCCGCATGGAGGAGGTGCTGCGTTATTCGGCCAACCTGGAGGCCGAGAAGCATGTGCAGGTCTATGCCCAGACCGCTCGCCTGGTCCGGGAACTCCTCGTGGAAGAGGGAGATGTGGTCCGGCGAGGAGATGTTCTGCTGCTCCTGGACGATGAACAGCAGCGCAACAATCTCGCCAAGGCAAAGAGCCAACTGGCCAAATCGGAGCGCGAGTTCCAGCGCCTGGAACGCCTTTTCGGTGAAGAGCTCATCAGCGAGCAGAAGATATCCGATGCGACCTACGACCTTGAGCAGTTACGCATCGCGGTGGCAGAAGCACAGCGGGAAATGACCTACACCAAGGTCACGGCCCCCATTTCAGGCACCGTCACCATACGCCTGGTCAAGCTCGGCGATCAGGTTTCCATCAATCAGCACCTGTTCGACATCGTCGACTTCGACTCCATGGTTGCCCGGGTCTACGTGCCAGAGAAGAATCTGTCCCAGCTTCGCCCGGGCCAGGTGGCCCGCATTTCCGCCCGAGCTCTGGGAGGAAAGACATACACCGGCAGTATCGACCGCATCGCACCGGTGGTCGATCCCAGGACCGGCACTCTCAAGGTCACGGTAGCCGTGGGGCGCCAGGCCGGACTGCTGCCCGGCCTCTATGTGGATGTGGCTCTGGTCACGTCCGTCCACGACAACGCCCTGCTCATGCCCAAACGCGCCCTGGTCTACGACAAGGACCGGGTCTTCGTGTTCCGCCTGGGAGAGGATCGCCGGGTGGAACGCCTGATCCTGGATCCCACCCTCTCGGATCGGGACCACGTGGAAGTGGGGGCGCCCCTGAGCCCCGGCGATGAGATTGTGGTGGCTGGGCAGACCGGCCTGAAGGACGGCACGCTGGTCAGTCTTCCAGGCGACGAGGAGGCCACTGAGGAGGACGACAACCTCACGGCCGACCAGGGCGCAGCACAGGTCGCGCAGGTCGATGGAACTCCGTCGTGAACGACAGGGAAACCACCCACAGCTTCATCGTCACGCGGCCGGTTGCCATCCTCATGGTCTTCCTGGCCGCTTTCGTCTTCGGCTTGCTGTCATACTTTCAACTCCCCCTTGCCTTGTTGCCGGAGTTGAGTTATCCGACTCTCACCGTGCGCACGGAATATCCGGGTGCCGCCCCCGAAGAGGTCGAGAACGACATCAGCCGGCCCGTGGAAGAAGCTCTGGGCGTGGTGAATGGCCTGGTCAAGATCAGCAGCATCAGCCGTGCGGGCGTCAGCGATGTGGTCCTGGAGTTCGGCTGGGACAATGAGATCTCCGACGCCTCCCAGGATGTTCTCGAACGACTGGACCTGGTGCAACTTCCCGAGGAAGCACGCCGCCCCTTGATCCTGCATTATGACCCTTCACTTGACCCTGTTCTGGAACTGAGTCTCTCTTCCGGGACTCCGGATGACAACCCAACCCGCGAGTTGAAACGCCTGCGCCGCCTGGCGGAACTGCAGGTGAAGCGGGCCCTGGAGCCGATCAAAGGGGTCGCGGCCGTGCGCGTGCGGGGCGGCCTGGAGGAAGAGATCCATGTCCTCCTGGATGAGCAGCAACTTCGCCGCACAGGCCTTTCCATCCGGGATGTGATCGATCGCTTGGCCGAGGAAAATATCAACGTGGCCGGGGGCACGCTCAAGGAAGGGCACACCGAATACATGGTCCGTACCCTCAATGAGTTCAAAGACCTGGACGAGGTGCGCAACACCGTCCTCGCCATCATCGATGGCCGCGAGATCCGGGTCAAGGATATCGGGACCGTGGAGAATGCCTTCCGGGATCGGGAGATCATCACGCGCACAGACGGCGGCGAGAGCATCCAGATCGAGATCTTCAAGGAAGCCGACGTCAACATCGTCGCTCTGGCCAAGAGGGTGCGCGCTGTGGTGGGCGAGCATTCATCTGACGCCGCATCCGAGGCGGAGGGAGACGAAGCAGGAAACGGTCTCGCCGGCCGGTTGCTCAAGGAGGAATCCGCCATTCTCCAGGTAGTGGCCGATCGTTCGCTGTTCATCGAGAGCAGCCTCGTGGCTGTCCGCCAGACAGCCGTGCTGGGTGGCCTGCTGGCCATCCTGGTCATCTACCTGGTCCTGCGCCGCTTCAGTAGCACTCTCATCATCGGCGTGAGCATCCCTATCTCCCTGGTCATCGCATTCGCGCCCTTGAACCTCATGGGGGTTTCGCTCAACATCATGTCCCTGGGCGGGTTGGCCATGGGAATCGGCATGCTGGTGGATTCCTCCATCGTCGTCCTGGAATCGATCCACCGCTGCCGCGAAGAGGGAGATGACCTGCGCACCGCTGCCGACCGTGGCACCCGCGAAGTCCGTAACGCGGTCCTTGCCTCCACCCTGACCTCCATTGCGGTCTTCTTCCCCATGGTGTTCGTCCAGGGTGTGGCAGGCCAGGCCTTCGGCGACCTGGGCGCGGCCGTCGTGGTCTCTCTGCTGGCGGCGGCAGGAGTCGCCCTGTTCTTCATTCCCATGCTGGCCAGCCGGGGCGGGGGCAGTACCACAACCGTCGCACCAGCGCCCATGAAGCTCTGGCGCCACTGGGCAGCCTTCCATGCCCTGACCCGTTCGTGGTCCGGCGCCGGCCTCTGGCTACGCCTGGCAGCGAGTCCCTACTGGGTGATCCGTTTCATCATCGGTGCCGTTCTTGAGTTGATCGGCAAACTGATCCTGACCATGGCCATGGCCCTGGGTGCCACCATCGTCTTCCTCCTCGGCCCGGTCCTTGGGACTGCTCTGCGCCTGCTTCTCTGGCTTCCGGGCAAACTCACTGATATGACCATGCAGGCCCTGGCCCGCGCCTACCCACTGGTTCTGAGCCGCAGCATGGCCCACCCCATCATCGTACTCGCGGTCGTGGGTTTGACCGGTGTGGGCACCTGGCAGGTTCTCAGCAGTATGGACAGCGAACTCCTGCCCGAGGTCCACCAGGGCGAGTTCACCGTGGAGGTGGCCTTACCGGTGGGCACACCCCTGGAACAGACCGATGCCATCCTCGAGCCCGTGGAACAGGCGATTCTGGCTGAACGGGAGAACATTCGTTCTCTTCTGCTCACGGTGGGTTACGACTCCAGCCAGTCCCAGCGCTCCGATGAGGGTGAACACACCGCCCGCTTCAAGGTCCTCCTGCAGCCCTCCCGGGATCCCGCCGCCACCGAGGCCGCGGTTCTGGCCCGTCTGAGGCAGCGCTTCGCCGGGATCCCCGATCTCGAAACACACGTGACACGGCCGGTCCTGTTCAGTTCCAAGACACCTATCCAGGTGGAAGTTCATGGCAATGACCTGCTCGCTCTGCGCACCAAGAGCGAAGAGGTGCGCCAGGTCATGGCCGGCCTGCCGGCACTCACTGACGTGGAAACGACTCTTCGTCGCGGTGCTCCTGAAGTCCAGATCCTCTACGACCGCGACCGCCTGGCCCACTACGGCCTGAACATCGGCCAGGTAGCGCATCGCATACGCGAGAAAGTACAGGGGTTTGAGGCAACCCGCTTCAACATGAAAGACAGGCGCATCCCCATCCTGGTGCGACTGGCCCTGAACGACAGAGAAACGGTGGACGACATCCGCCGCCTGCAGGTAAACCCGGGCCAGACGCCGCCTATCCCATTGGGAGCGGTTGCCGAAATCACGCTGGGTGAGGGGCCCAGCGAGGTGCGCCGGGTGGATGGCCGCCGCATCGGCCTGGTAGAAGCCAACCTGGCCGCAGGCTCACTCAGCTCTGCCATCACGGACATCCGTGCCGCCCTGGATCAGCGCATTCAGTGGCCCGCCACCCAGACCTATTTCATCAGCGGCCAGAACGAAGAATGGGAGCGCAGCCGCGCCAGCCTCTGGCTGGCCATGGCACTGAGCATTTTTCTTGTCTATGTCATCATGGCCGCTCAGTTCGAGTCATTGACCCAGCCCTTGCTCATCATGCTGACCATCCCCCTGGCGTTCATCGGGACCGTGGTCACTCTCAAAGCCATGGGCATCAACCTCTCCGTCGTCGTCTTTCTCGGCATGATCATGCTGGCCGGCATCGTGGTGAACAATGCCATCGTGCTGGTGGACTACATCAATACGCTCAGACGCCGCGGCATGGAGATCAGAGAAGCGGTGATGACCGCCGGACAGGTCCGCCTGCGTCCCATTCTCATGACCACTGCCACCACGGTCCTCGGCCTCTCGCCAATGGCTCTGGGCTGGGGTGACGGCGCCGAGTTGCGCACCCCCATGGCACTGGCCGTCATCAGCGGCCTGTTGAGTTCCACAATCCTGACCCTGGTGGTGATCCCCACGCTCTACGCGGCCATGGACAGCCTCTTCGCCCGCCTGCGCGGTGATGCGGCGGTAGCTTCCGGCGACAATCTCTCCCTGCCTGTCATGCCCGGCAACCAGACAAGAATTGTCACACCATGAGCGCCTTCACGCCCAAGAACGAATCGTTTCTGTCACGCTTCTCCCTGAATCGCAGGGTGACGGTGCTCATGCTTGTTCTGACCACGCTGGTCGTGGGCGCAGTGGCCCTCAACGGCCTCCCGATTGAGTTGATTCCCCGCGGCTTCACCGACCAGTCCCTGGCAGTCATCGTCCCCTGGGAGGACGCCCCACCCCGTGAGGTTGAGGAGAAGATCACAGTTCCTCTCCAGGAAGAACTTTCCACGGTCCGTGGACTCAACAACATCGTCTCCGTCTCCCTGTCCCGGGGCTCGCGGGTGTTCATGAATTTCAAGACCGATACCGACATGGACGTGGCATACAGGGAAGTGCGGGACCGTATCGAGCGTGCGCGCCGTGATTTCCCGGATGACGTGGATCAGGTGTTCATCCGCAAAGACGACGCCTCCGGCATTCCCGTGGTTGTGCTGGGCGTGGCCATCGATGACGATCTGGTCAACAGCTACGACCTGCTCCAGAACGAGATCATTCTTCCCCTGGAACGAGTGGATGGAGTCGCTTCGGTGGAGGCCAACGGACTCGAGGAGAAGGAGATTCTCATCGAACTGAACCGCCGCCAGGTCGAGGCGGCAGGACTGAATCTCTACGATCTGGCCCAGGATCTGGGCAGCGATAACTTCACTCTGGCTTCCGGCGATGTACGCGACGGCGACCGCAAATTGCTCCTGCGTTCCGTGGCGCGATTCAGGTCGCTGGATGACATCCGCCAGCGGCCGGTCTCCCCCACGGTACGTCTTGGGGATATCGCCCGCATCACCTTTGACGAACCGGACAAGGAATACCGGGTGCGGGCCATGAGCCAGCCGGCATTCGCCATCCTGGCGTTCAAGGAAGGGGATGCCAACGCCCGCGAGGTGGCAGTCCGGATACGGGAGGTTCTCGCCTCCTTCGCCGACAACCCACGCCTGGCCGGCGTGCAGGTCATCACCCTCTTCGATCAGGGCGAAGTCATCGACGCCTCCATCGGCACCCTGGGAACCAGCGGCATGATCGGCGGGGTCCTTGCCGGCCTTGTGTTGTTTGTCTTCCTGCGCCGCCTGCGGCTCACCCTGGTCATTTCCCTTTCCATCCCCCTGAGCATCCTCGTCGCCATGACCGTCATGTATTTCTCCGGCGAGACCCTGAACATCATCTCCCTTCTGGCTCTCATGGTCTGCATCGGTCTGCTGGTGGACAATTCCGTGGTGGTGGCCGAAAACATCCATCGCCTGCGCCAGTCGGGGTTGAGCCGGCGTGATGCCTGCATCAATGGCGCCGGCGAGATCGCCCTGGCCATCACCATGTCCACCCTGACAACAGTGGTGGTCTTCGCCCCGGTGGCGCTCATGGGCGCAGGCCCGGCCCAGTTCATTTTCATGCGTTTGGCCCTGCCCATTTCCGTCGCTCTCCTGGCGTCGCTGGTGATCGCCCTGGTGATCATGCCCCTGGCGGTATTTCTCACCCTGACCCCGACTGGCAGCACGCGCCGGGAACAGCCGCTCATGCTCCCCTACCGCTGGCTGGTCGCCGGGCTGAAGTGGCTCTACGCCCAGTCATTCGAACGTCTGGGACGAACCTATGTCCGCATACTCGGCTTCTTTCTGGTGCGCCGCCTGGACATGGTGCTGGCCCTGGTCGCCCTGTTCATCCTGACCGGCGCCATCAGCAGCAGCAACAATCTGCGCTTCGTGGCCATTCAGGAAGACGAACAATCCGGCTTTGAAATCAGCGTGCAGATGCCGGAGAACACCACCCTGGAAGAGGCTGAGGAGTGGTTTCTGGCAGCCGAGGCCCAGGTCGAGAGCCATGCTCCCGAGCTGGGATTGGAAGGCTGGTTCCTCTTTCACCGCAAGACTTCTGGAGAGATCCAGGGCTGGTTTACCACGCCGCGCAGCACGGACCTCTCCCCCCGCGAGGTCACGGAGAAGGTACTGGAGTTGCTTCCCCCCAAACCGGGCATGAAGCTGTTCACCGGCCAGGAACGACAACTCGGCGATGAGCGAGACGACTCGATCTCTGTCATCACCCTCCAGGGCGAGGATTCTGAACTCCTGGAGCAAACCGCATCCGATCTGGAGGATGTCCTGGGGAGAGTGGATGGTGTTCTGGGCTTCCAGCGTAACCAGCAGCGCACACCCAATGAGATGGGCCTGGTGGTGGACCGGGACCGCAGCCGCAGGTATAACGTCAGTCCCAGGGTCATAGCCGGCGTGGTCGAGTATGCCCTCAGGGGCATCAGCCTGCCCAAGTATCTTGACAAGGGCCGTGAAGTGCCGGTGCGGGTTCGTTTCCGGGAGGAGGACCGCCAGGGAATGGCCGAACTGGCAAGTTTCAGGGTACCTACCGGTGACGGCGGCTTCCTGCCCTTGTCCAGCGTGACCTCTGTCAAGATGCTCAGCGTCCCCGAGGCCATCGTCCGCCGCAACAAGCGGATTTCCAGAACCATCACCCTGGATCTGCAGGAAGGAACCGAGGAAGAGACCCGCGAGCGGCTCACGGCCATCATGGCCGGTATGGATCTGCCTGAGGGTGTCAGCTTGGGCGCCTCCACTCAGGGTGTCCAGGGCGACGAAGACCTGAAGCGCATCATGTTTGCAGGGCTCATGTCGGTGGTCTTGATCTATCTCCTCATGGGCTTTCTTTTCGAGAGCTTCATCCTGCCACTGTCCATCATCCTCACCATCCCCCTGGCCTCCCTGGGCGTCATCTGGGCCCACGTTCTCACCGGCCGAAATATCGACTTCCTCGGGGCCGTGGGCATCGTCCTGCTCATCGGCGTCGTGGTCAACAACGGCATCGTGCTCATCGACTACGTCAACCGTCTGCGGAGCCAAGGAATGGACAGACCCGCCGCCCTGATGCTGGCAGCCGAACGCCGTTTCCGGCCCATCATGATGACCGCCATCACGACCATCGGGGGACTCATTCCCCTGGCAGTGGGTGGACGTGGCAGCGCCGGCCTGAGCTACACCAGCTTCAGCCTCACCCTCATCGGAGGTATGAGCACAGCCACGATTCTCACCCTCCTGGTAATTCCCATCTTTTATACCTTCTTCGACGACCTGCGGACCACATGGGCCACCGCCACAGCGAGGATCAGAGGCCTGAGGGGCAAGCAACCGCAGGTTGACAGTCAGGCGGCGCAGGGCTAAACTGCCTTCTTTTCAGGAGGTTGAAGCAGTATGGCAAACCACAAGTCGGCCCTGAAGGCCGCCCGGCAGTCAGTTCTCAAACGACAGCGCAACCGCGCGGCCCGTACCCGTATGCGCGGTCAGATCAAGAAGCTTCGCCAAGCCGTCGCCAGCGGCGACAACAAGCTGGCGGTCGAGTTGCTGGCACCGACCATCTCTCTTCTCGATCGTTCAGCCCAGTCGGGTACCATCCACCGCAACACCGCCGGCCGCACCAAGTCCCGCCTCACCCGGCACGTCAACAACATGGCGGCGCCAACCACGTCCGCCTGAGCTGCCGCCTCCTGACCTGCGGACTTATTTCTCCGGGTCTCTCTCCATGAGCGTGACCCGGGCGGCGGCCAGGCTCGCCACCGGCACACGGTAAGGCGAGCACGAGACATAATCAAGGCCCGTGCGGTGGAAGAATTCCACCGATTCGGGATCCCCTCCGTGCTCTCCACAGATACCGATTTTGAGTCGAGGCTTGACCTTGCGTCCCAGCTCCACCGCCATGGCTACAAGCTTCCCGATTCCTTCCTGATCCAGACTCTGGAACGGGTCGGCCGGCAGGATGCCCGCCTCCAGATATCCCGGCAGGAAAGTGCCAATATCATCCCGTGAAAAGCCGAACCCCATCTGGGTGAGATCATTGGTGCCAAATGAGAAGAACTCGGCTTCCTCGGCGATGCCGTCCGCCACCAGGCAGGCCCGGGGGATCTCGATCATGGTCCCCACCAGAAACTCCACCCTGGTGTCTTCCCTGTCCATGACCTTCTCGGCGGTATCCAGCACCAGACGACGCAGGCGCCGGAACTCCTCCACTGTGCCTACCAGCGGGATCATCACTTCAGGAAAGACCTTCACGCCTTCCCGAGTCAATGCGCAGGCGGCGGCAAAGATCGCCTCCACCTGGACCTCGTAGATCTCCGGATAGGACAGGCCCAGCCGGCAGCCGCGATGCCCCAGCATGGGATTTGTTTCGTGGAGTTGCTCGATCTTCTCCTTGATCTTCTCCACGCTCACCCCCAGGTCACGAGCGGAGGTTTCTATCTCGGCCTGCTCCTGGGGAAGAAATTCGTGCAACGGCGGGTCCAGGAGCCGGATGGTCACCGGCAGGCCCTCCATGGCCCGCAGGATGCCCTCGAAGTCTGACTTCTGCAGCGGTCCGATGAGGTCCAGGGCCTTGCGGCGTCCCTCC
>SMYD01000095.1 GCA_004356015.1 Acidobacteriota bacterium
ACCAGGGGGCCCAGGTCACCTACCTGGATCCCGGTGGATCTCAGATGGGCCATAAAGAATCGATCAGGGACACCGCCAGAGTTCTTGGCCGCTTCTACGACGGCATCGAGTACCGGGGATTCGGACAGAGTATCGTCGAGGAACTGGCGGCTCATGCCGGCGTGCCGGTCTGGAACGGGCTCACCGACGAGTTCCATCCCACCCAGGTCCTGGCGGACATGCTGACCATGTGGGAACACAGTTCCAAGCCGCTGGGAGAGGTGTCCTACTGCTACGTGGGTGATGCCCGTAACAACATGGGCAACTCGCTGCTGGTCGGTGGCGCCAAGCTGGGAATGGACGTGCGCCTCTGTGCGCCGCGCCAGTACTGGCCCGGGCAAGAGCTCGTGGAACAGTGCAAGGCCATCGGGGAGGAGACCGGGGCTCGCGTGACCATCACCGATGACGTGGCCCGGGGTGTTGACGGCGTGGATTTCGTGCATACGGATGTGTGGGTTTCCATGGGCGAGCCGGTGGAGGCATGGTCAGAGCGCATCACCCTGCTCAAGCCTTTTCAGGTCAATGGCGCCCTGCTGGAGAAGACCGGAAATCCTGAGGTGAAATTCCTCCATTGCCTCCCGGCGTTCCATAACCGGGAAACCAGGATCGGTGAGGAGATCTTTCAAAAGCACGGATTGGATGGAATCGAGGTCACCGAAGATGTCTTCGAGTCCGAGCGCTCCATCGTCTTCGATCAGGCCGAGAACAGGATGCACACCATCAAGGCTGTCCTGGTGGCCACCCTGGCATCATGAGAATTGTCGTCGCTCTGGGGGGCAATGCCCTGCTGAAGCGTGGTGAGGCCATGACGGCCGAGAACCAGCGTGCCAACGTGCGCGTGGCCGCGGAGGCGCTGGCGCCCCTGGTCGCCGGCAACGAGTTGTTGATCTCCCATGGCAACGGGCCCCAGGTCGGCCTCCTGGCGCTGCAGGCCGATGCCTTCCCGCTGGATGTCCTGGGCGCCCAGACCGAAGGTATGATCGGGTACATGATCGAACAGGAACTGGGCAACCTTCTGCCCTATGAGCAGCCCTTGGCCACTCTTCTGACCATGGTCCAGGTCGACCCCGACGACCCGGCCTTCCAGAATCCCAGCAAGCCCATCGGGCCCGCTTACGATGAGCAGGAAGCCCGCAAGCTGGCGTCTGAAAAAGGGTGGACGGTCAAGCCTGACGGCGACAGATGGCGGCGGGTCGTGCCCTCGCCGTTGCCCCGGCATGTTTTTCAACTGCAGCCCATTCAATGGTTGCTGGAGAAGGGTGTCGTCGTCATCTGTACCGGCGGCGGGGGAATCCCCACCATGTATGACGAGGACGGCAAGCTCCGCGGCGCGGAAGTTGTCATCGACAAAGATTTTGCCAGCGCCTTGCTGGCGAAGGAACTGGATGCCGACCTCTATGTGATGGCCACCGACGCCGACGCCGTCTATCTGGACTGGGGCACGCCCCAGGCCCGCCCCCTGGGCAGGGTCACCTACCAGGATCTGAAATCCCATGAATTCGCTGCCGGTTCCATGCGCCCCAAGGTTCTTGCCGCCTGCTGGTTCGCCCAGATGACCGGCCGGAGGGCCGCCATCGGCTCCCTGGCCGATATCGACGCGATGGTGGCAGGCTCTGCGGGTACCCAGGTCGGCCCGGCCGCAGGTGAGGTGGCCGAGCTGTTCGGGATTCCCCTGGCCTGAGCCACCTGCCCGGGAGCCACTCAGGCAAACCCCATATTGTCAAAAGTTGTCAAGAATTGGGCCGCTTCCCCACCGATGTGGCACAATGCCGCCTGTTTCAAGCACTGATGAGGAAACACCAACAGGAGGAATAAGGATGCACCGTCGGTTCCAGGGAGTTGTGATTGTCGTGGGTATCATCTGCATCCTTGCCGGGAGCAGCGTTCTGGCAGAGGGGGATTGGCCGGGATTTCGCGGTCCCGGCCATGACGGGGCCGTACCGGCAGATGAGGGAGCCCTGTCCCGGGACTCCCTCACCCTGGACCTGGCCTGGAAGCGGGCTCTGGGACCCGGCTACTCGTCCATCGCCGTGGTAGGGGACCGCCTGGTGACCATGTTCACGGCTAGCGAGGTGGATGTGATGGCTGCCTTCCGGACGGACACAGGTGATGAGATCTGGCGATACGCCATCGCCGACAACTATGCGGGCCACGACGGCTCCCACGATGGTCCCATCTCGACCCCTGTCATCGGCCATGGACGGGCCTTCGGGCTGGGCCCCCGGGGCCAGTTGTTCGCCCTGGACCTGGCCACAGGTGCCGAGATATGGAAGATCAACCTGGTGGAAGACCTGGAGGCCACGGTGCCCTACTACGGCTTCTCCACCTCACCCCTTCTGGCCGATGGAGTCCTGGTGGTGGAGATCGGCGCTGAGGACGGCAAGGCCATTGCAGGCTTCAATCCGGAGGACGGTTCGTTGCTGTGGACAGCCGGTGATGACACCATCGAGTATCACTCGCCCATCGTGGCCGGCATCGCCGGTGAGCAGCAGGTTGTGGCCGCCGGCCAGGAAAATATTTACGGCCTCAATGCGAGGAGCGGTGAGGTTCTCTGGCAGTACAAGCATGAGGGTGACAAGCGCGCCATCGGCGGCTTGACCATCGTGCCGCTCCCGGCCGGTGAAGGCCGGCTCTTTCTCATGAACAAGGTGGATTCATCGGTCATGCTGAAGGTGGTCAAGAAGCGCAAGTCCTACAGAGTGAAAGAACTGTGGACGAGTACCACCATCAAGAATTCGTACGTTCCCCCCGTCTATCACGACGGCTACATCTATGGCATGTCCAATCGCATCTTCACGTGCATGGACGCGGCTACCGGCGAGATTCAATGGCGCTCACGGGAGCCGGGGGATGGCTTCCCGGTGCTTGTGGGAGACAGAATGGTGATGGTCACCAAACCCGGCTCGTTGCATGTGGTCCGAGCCACACCTGACGGCTACCAGGAACTGGCAAGCCTTGATCTCTTCGGGGAACATTCCTGGTCGGAGGTATCCTATTCCCAGGGGCATCTCTATGCGCGCAGCATGGCCCACCTGGCACGAATCGACCCCGTGCAGGGAGCAGGAGGGATGGTGGCTTCCCGGCAGCAGGTGCCCGTGGAGCGGGAAGGCGACTTCTCACGCTTTCTGGTGCAGGTGGCGTCGTCGTCCGACAAGAAGGCTGTGGTGGATACCTTCCTGGCCGGGCAGAAGTCCTTCCCCATCATCGGGGACCTGGGAGATGTGCACTTCGTCTACCGGGGAGAAAGCGATGATGTGGGCATCGTGGGCGACATGATCGGCTTTCGCCGTGAAGATCCCATGACGCAGATCGAGGGCACGGACTTCTTCTACTACACGACGGTACTCGAGCCTGACGCCGCGGTAACCTACGGTTTCATCATGGACTACGCGGAGCCCACCCCCGACCCCCTCAACCCGCGCACTGACGAGGGAGTCATGGGTGAGCTGTCATGGTTTGCCATGCCCGCGTGGGATGCGCCCGATTTTCTGGAGGAGGCGGATGCGTCGAAACAGGGCCGCCTGGAGAGCATGACCTGGGAGAGCGAGATCCTGGAAGGCGAGGAACAGGTTGTGCAGGTCTATCTCCCGGCCGGCTACGACGCGGCCGGCGATCGCCAGTACCCGACGATCTATGTGCTGAACGGGAAGGCCGCCCTGGAGGACGGCAAGATGAAGCAGGCGCTGGATCACCTCATCGGCAACGCTATCGAGCCCGTGGTGGGTGTTTTTGTACAGGACCAGGAGGACAACCCGCGCCGAAGTCCTGAAGCCATGGCGCTGTACGTGGATATGCTGGCGGGCGAACTGCTTCCCCGTGTGGAGAAAGCCTTCCACACCGAGCCGGTACCCCTGCGGCGCGCCATCGTGGGCGCGGGTAGAGCCGGCAACATGGCTCTCATGGCCTCGTTCAAGCGTCCGGACCTGTTCGCCAGGGTGGGAGTCCAGAGTGCCATGATGGGAGTCTCCGACTTCGCCGATTTCGAGGTCAGCGAAGCAACAACCCCGAAGGTGATCTACCTGGAGTGGGGCACCTACCACCTGCGCTCACCCCATGAAGGGTGGGACATGGCGGAGAATAATCGCGAGCTATGGGCCCACCTGCGTGAGGCCGGCTACCGGCCGGCGGGCGGTGAAGTTCATGAAGGGTTTGGCCGCGCCTGCTGGAACGGCCACACAGACGAGATGCTCACCGCACTGTTCCCCCTGCGCAGAGAGGACGAGGAAGGCAGGGAGTAAGATTCCTCCGGACTCAGCCCGGCTCAGGTGGAGAAGGGCGATTTCACGCCGCCTGGCTGTGTTTTCATGGCATCGGCGAAATAGAGGGAGAGCCGCCGGGCGATGCTCTCCAGAAAGATCCGGTCTTCCTGGTTGAAGGCGTTGGCCTTGTCGGAGTCGATGTCGATCTCTGCCACAGGCCTGCTGCCCACGCGCACAGGGACCACAATCTCCGAGGCCGTCTCCAGGCTGCACGCCAGGTAACGGGAATCACTCTTGACGTCGTCCACGACGATGGTGTCGTTCTCGGTGATGGCCGAGCCGCAGATTCCCTGGCCCAGGGGGATGCGCTGGTGGGGAGTGGGGCGGCCCAGGAAGTTGTGCAGGACGAGTTCGTCTCTTTCCACCACATAGATGCCCACCCAGTTATAGGGGTCCATTTCTTCGTGGAGAATGGTGACGGTTGCCCGCAGGGCTTCATCACGCCCGGGATGCCCCTTGAAGAGGTCATCCAGACGGCGCTGGGCGGCGTCGAAACGGGTTGGGGCGGCATGGGTGGTCATGTTTGAGGTATCCTTTGTCTTGTGATGTTTGACGCCTTTTCGAGCCGAGTCCTGAAGGGAACCTGGCAACCGTTCTCGTGGATGAGTCAACACGTGCTTATGCTAATCTGTTCCCGACGACTTGCCGGTTCACGCCGGAACAAGCATCTTGTCCCCAGAGCCTCCCATGCTTGAATCCCAGCACGATTCCCGCCACCAGAGCTTCTGGCGTCATTTTCGCACGGGCCGGTTCCGTGAGGCTCGAATCTCCCTGGAGACGCTCTGCCAGGAGTGCGACGGCAGAGACCAGGTTCTCTTCCAGGGCCTGAGCCGGGTGGCCGAGAGCCTCCAGCAACTCAATGAAGGCGAAATGCACGCCGCGGATCTCATGGCCCGACAGGCCGGCACCGGGCTCGCGGCGCTGGGTCCCTCCTATGGCGGCGTGCAGCTTCAATCGTTGCTGCTGGGCCTGTCGGCCTGCGTCGAGGATGCCCGCCGCAGTCTCGACGCCCAGGGCCACATGTGTGACCTTCGTGCGCGTATTCCCAGGGTCGATCTCGCCTTCGGGCTTGACCCCGAATCCACTTCCGACTGAGGACTTTCAATGGCTGAAGCTGCAGATGATCGGACCTTCACGCGGGTTGCCGCCGTGGACGAATTCCACAACGACCGCGGTCGCATGGTCTATTACCATGGGACCAAGGTGGCCGTCTTTCGTCAGGGCGAGAGTTTTTTCGCAGTCAATGACCGCTGTCCACACATGGGCGCCGCCATGAGTGGCGGCCGGATCACCAATGGCGTCATCCGGTGCCACATGCACGGCTGGGAGTTCGATGTCACCACAGGCGAGTGCAAGACCAAGCACTGGGCCAAATTGCCCCGCTACGAGGTTCGCATCGAGGGAAACGATATCCTCCTCAGACCCATTCTCGATGAGCAGGCAACGAACCCCGATGATGATCTGGACAGCTTCATGGCCTGGGATCCGTCCAAAGAGACCTCATAGCGTGGCTCTCAATCCTCAGCTTATGCCGGCCTGCTCCACCTGCGGTTTCTGGAGGGCGTCCTCGAGACTCCGGGGGTAGGCCATGTTCTGGCCTACCAGCGCCATCCCGGCGTGGGCTCAGCCGTGGTGGAGTTCCAACTGCCCTCGCAGGAATAGCCTGGACGCTCCAGGGCTGCTCAGCTCACCAGGACCAGACGACGGTGAAGGATGGTGTGATGCCGAGCCAGTTGTCGATCTCACGCTGCTCCGTGATGGTGCCATCGGGGTTCAGCGAGAAGATGAACTCGTCCACACAGCAGGCGTTTCTGCGATCTGTGAGGTTCAGGACGTCCAGGTCCAGGCGCAGGCGGCCACTTCTGGTCGTGAAGGTGCGACTGACCTTCAGATCCAGTCGGGCGTAGGCCGATAGCCGCTCGGAGTTGCGGGGCCCCAGGCTCTCGTCGATGTCCAGTGAGCCGTCGGGCAGGGTGACAACTTCTCCCGTCACGGGGGTGAGCGGCCAACCGGTGTGGACCGAACCGCTGAGAGAGAACAGCCACTGGCTGCTGGGACGGTAACCCAGCAAAAATCGGCCTGCGTGTCTCTGGTCCCAGCTCCGGGGAACGTCCACTCCGGCAATATCATCCTCTGCCTCGGAGAGGGTATAGCTCACCCACCAGTTGAAGCGCTTGCTCGATGCGCTGCTCAGTAACAGTTCCATGCCCCTCAGTGTGGACTCATCAGGGGCGACCAGGACTCGATCCGGCTCGGCCTCGGGAAAGAGCTCCAGCGTGTCGAGGGTGTTCTCATAGTGCGGCTGGACATCTGTGAGGCGGCGATAGTAGAGGTCCATGCGAAAGCCGAAACCGCGCTCGAACCCATGTTGAAAGGTCAGGTCTGCTTGCCGGGACAGTTCGGCGGGGACAAATTCGGTCACGCCGTCCTCAACCTGGAGTTCATTGATGCGCTGGGACTGATAGGAATCGCCCAGGCCCAGGCGCAGCTCCGAGCGCTTGCCGAGGTGCCAGATACCGTTCAGACGCGGGCTGATCTGAGTGTCGCCGATGTAAGACTGGCGATCCCAGCGCAGGCCCACTTCGGCGGCGAACTTCTGCCCGAGAGCGGCTCGATAGGCCACATAAACAGCGAAGGAACTGCCTCCTGGCCTCAGGAGAAGATCGGAGCGTGGGGTCCCGCTCTCTTCTTCGATGTTTGAATAATCGTACTCCGCAGTCAACCGGCGCGCATCAAAGCCGAACTTGAGAAGTTGCCGGTCGCTTGCTTGCCAGGACATGTCATGGCGCAGGCCCTGGAAAGTCACATCACGGTCGTCCACCACTCGAATGAGGATGTCATCGGGTTCCGCAGTCCCTCGACGTGAGCGTTGGATGTGCCCGCCGGAAAGTACGGTGTCGCTGTACAGGTTGGGCGACCAGATGTGCAATCCTCGGACCCACAGGTAGC
>SMYD01000096.1 GCA_004356015.1 Acidobacteriota bacterium
GACGGCATCGGAGACGTCTGTGACCTGTGCCCCGACCAGTCGGACATCGTGGTGATGGAGCACATTGTCGATGGCGGATTCGAAAGCGGCACGCTATCTGCCTGGACAGTCGATAACTCCAGTGGGGGAATCTGGGAGATCAATGACGGCATAATCGACCCGTTTGGACCGGGCGGGCCGTTGCCGCCAATAAGCGGGAGTTTCGACGTCGTGACTTCTCAGTTCAACCAGACGCGGCATCTGTTATCCGAGCCAATCACCATTCCCACCGATGTGGTCCTGGCTGTGTTGCGCTGGTCCGATCGCATCCGCAGTCATGGCGGCAGCTTTTGGGATCCAGACCAGGAGTTCCGTGTGCTGATCAAGACGGAGACGGGTACCGTGATCCAGGAGGTGTTCTCGACCAATCCTGGCGACCCGGTGCAGCAGATCGGTCCCAATGAGCGATCATTCGATCTCACTGCGCTGGCACAGACGCTTGAGGGTCAGCAGGTTGTCGTGAGCTTCGAGGTACAGGTCACCTTTGATTTCTTCAATGTCACAATTGACGATGTGAGCTTTATCACCGAATCCCTCGATCGTACCCCGAGTCGCTGCGAGTAGGGTAGGGTCTCGGGGTGGTCTATGATGGCTGGTGCAGGCCTGAGACCTTCTCTTCAGGCGTCTGTGGCCGACGTCGCCGCCAGATCCAGTTTGATGACCACTTCGTCTCGAATCAGGTCGTCGGTCTTGCCGGAATAGACGATGTCGAAGTCAAAGCGCATGATGTAGAACTCGGCTTTCACAGTCACGCCGTCCGGCGAGACGGTGATGGCGGCCGGGAACGAGATGGTGCGGGTGACGCCGTGGAGATCCAGGGTGCCGGTGACCTTGTAACCGTCATCCTCGGCGACAATCTCGGTGGATGTGAAGGTGGCGGTAGGGAAGTTCGCCACATCGAAGAAGTCGGCGCTCTTCAGGTGTCCGGTCAGTTTCTCGTTGTCTGCCCACAGGGTTGTGGTGTCGATGCTGATATGCACCTGGGACTTTGCCGGGTCTCCATCTACAAGATTGATTTGGCCCTCGAACCCGGTAAATCCGCCGTCGTGCTGGCCGGTGATCTTGGAGCCGATGAAGCCGATGGCCGACCCTTCACCGATGGTGAGCGTCTGCCCGGTGGTCTCCACAGGTGCGGGTGTCGTCGTGGCATCGGAGACGGTGGCGGCCGGCACATTGTCGGCGGGATTACTGCAAGCCGCACTCCCCAGGATCAGAAGGCCGGCGGCGAGGGTTGTAACGGTTGTGTGCGTCAAGTTCATTATTCTCTCCTTTGGTAACGCTCATAGAGGTTTTTGTGTCTGTTGTCGGTGGAGACCTGGGACCCGGCAATGATGACATGTATGACGTGGGTCTGGATCTGCAGGGGGTCGCCGTCGGTGATGATCAGGTTGGCGATCTTGCCCGCCTCGATGGAACCCAGGTGCTCCTCCATGCCGAACATCTCGGCCGGGTTCAAGGTGAGGGCGCGCAGGGCCTCTGCCGCGGGCAAGCCGTAGGACACGGCGGCTTCCGCTTCATACGGAAGGGTGCGGGAGCCATGGGGGCCACCGGGACCGCCGCCGCCGCCGGCGCCTGAGGCAAAGGCGATCTTCACGCCTGCTGCCACAAGCTCACCAGGATTACGGAAGGGCCGGTCGTAGGGGAGATCATCTTCATGGGGAAGACTCCCGGTCAGCCCCAGGATCACCGGTACATCTTTCTCGGCCAGGAGCTCTTTCACCTCCCAGGCATCTCGGCCGCCGGCGAGAATCATATCCAGCCCCTCTTCCTCGGCGAAGGCCACGGCGGCTTCGATGTCCGCTTTGCTTGCCGCCAGGATGATGACCCGCATCCTGCCGTCCAGCACCTGGGCAAGAGCTGCGAGCTTTCGGTCCGTCTCCAGGCGGGAGCTGTCACCTTCCTCGGCCTGCCTGTAGTGACGGGCCGCGTCCAGCCAGTCGCGCAGTTCATTCTGAGCTTTCTCGGCCTTCTCCCTGGCCTCCCTGAAGGGCGTCTCCTTGACCGTGAAGGTGGCGAGATCGAAGCGCCGGGTCTGGGTCCGGGGCCATGTGATCACCATGGCCAGGGCAGGATCCATGGCCATTTCCTCCACCGTCCAGCCGGCCAGGTTCACCAGGGCGGCCTGGCCGGCGATGACGCCGCCGGCGCTGCTGCGCGGTGCCACAAGCGTGTGGGTGATGCCGTTGGCCCGGGCCACCGGGATGATCTCGCTGGCCGGGTGAATGGCCGTGGCCGCGAGCAGATGAGGATTGTAGGCACCCATCTCGGCCTGGTCATTGGTCGCGGCCACCGCTCCGATCTCCGTCAAGCCGAGCTGGGACATGGCGTCGAACAGACCGGGATAGACATGCAGGCCGGCGGCGTCGATGAGTTCGGCTCCGGCCGGAGCCGCCACGTTGGTTCCCACGGCGGCAATCCTGCCGTCCGTCACCACCACGCTGCCGACGAACGGTTGGCTGCTGACCGGGTGCACCGTGCCGCCCACGATCACCAGCGAGCCGGCGCCGGTGAGGCTCGGCAGGACGAGGGCCAGCATCAGGGCCGCCATCTTGAACATGGATCCAATTCTCCGGGTGATGGTCCGGCTCATGAGCGCACCTCCCGGCATGTGTAGGGTTGTTCCTGCCAGATGACTTCCGGCGAGGGTTTGGAGGGGGGATCCTCGACGGTGCCTTCGGTGGCGTCATCGCTGCCTTCGTCCTCTTCTTTTTTCTCCTCAGGTGCCAGCTTCGCCTTGATGGCGTCGATGCTTGCCTGGCGACGCCGGTCAGCCTCCCGGTCGAAGTAGAGATCCCCGTCCACGAAGGTCTTCTGGACCACGGAATCCAGGCTGAGGGGGTTGCCGTCGTAGAGCACCATATCAGCGTCCTTGCCCACCTCGATGGAACCGACCCGGTCCGCGATCTGCAACTGCAGCGCCGGGTTGAGAGTCACCAGCTTGAGGGCTTCGAGTTCACTGAGGCCGCCCCACTTCATCGCCTTGGCAGCCTCCTGGTTCAGGTGGCGCATTTCCTCGCCACTGTCTGAATTGATGGAGACCAGCACGCCGCGCCGGGTCATGAGGGCCGCGTTATAGGGGATGGCGTCGTAGGCTTCCATCTTGTAGCCCCACCAGTCCGAAAAGGTCGAGGCGCCGGCTCCATGGGCGGCGATCTCATCGGCCACCTTGTATCCCTCCAATACATGCTGCAGGGTCGCCACCCTGAAGCCGAAATCCTCGGCCAGGCGCAGGAGCTGGACAATTTCGTCGGCCCTGTAGCAATGGGAGTGAACCAACCGGGTGCCCTCCAGAACCTCCACCAGGGCTTCCAGCTTGAAGTCACGGCGCGGGGACAATGGCGCAGGGTTTGAAGAGTCGCGGGGCCGGCCTTTGCGTACAGACGCGGCGGCCACGGCGGCCTCGTACTGTTGCCACTCGTTCTGGTAAGTCCGGGCCTCGGTGAAGGCCTGGCGAATCACGTCCATGACGCCCATGCGCGTCTGCGGGTAGCGCCGGGGCATGCCGGGTATGCGGAAGTTGGAACGTTTTGGGTTCTCGCCCAGGGCGAACTTGATGCCCGGAGGCGCTCCCTTGAACTTGAGGTCTTCAGCGGTACCGCCCCAGCGCAGCTTGATGACCTGGTTCTGTCCGCCGATGGGGTTGGCCGAGCCGTGCAGCACATTGACGGTGGTCACGCCGCCGGCCAGAGCCCGGTAGATGGCGATGTCGTCGGGGTTCAGGACGTCACCGATGCGGACCATGGAGGTCACGGCCAGGGAACCCTCATTGCCGCCTCCCTCGATGGTGATGTGAGAGTGGGCATCGATGATGCCCGGGATGAGATGCCCGCCGGCGGCATCGATGATCTCCATGCCGCCGGGAATTTTCACATCCCGGCCCACGGCGGCGATTTTTCCATCCCGCACCAGGACGGTGCCGTCGGTGATGGTGTCACCGGAAATCGTCCAGACCGTGGCATGGGTGAGGGCGTAGGTGCCCATCCTGGCTGCCGGTCCCCGGTAGAGAGCCATGGCCGCTTCCATCTCTTCAAGGGGGACCTTGGGTTCTTCGTCGGAGTCTTCATCGCCAGTTTCGTCCTCATCCGGCCCGGAAGTCCGCTCGCCGGTGACCTCCATGGACATGGGGCCTGCGCTGAACGAGCCCGAGAGGGTCTCGTCCTCGACGGTCAGCGACCAGGATGACGTGAAGGTGCCTGGGCCCATGGTCCGGGTGGTCTTGAAGCGAAGCAGGTTGCCGCTCATGCGGCCCTCTTCCAGGGTCGTGGTGCCGCGCTCGCTCACGGTTTCCCCGGTGACCTTGCCGTCTTCCTCCATGGTCAGTTCCAGGCTCACATCCTGACTGCCGCGGGGAGTGCTGATGGTCAGGGCCCACACGCCCGAAACGTTCATGGCCGGCGGTTCGGTGGGCTCGTCGCTGACGCGTTCTTCATATTTGAGACCGTCCACGAAGACCGCCTTGATCTCGACGTCTTTGGTCCATGGCCAGTCGGTGGCCAGGACCAGGTTGGCGATCTTGCCGGCTTCGATGGTACCGAGCCGGTCGGCGACCCCGAAGATCCGGGCCGGTGCCGAGGTCAGTGCCGCCAGGGCCTGCTGGTTGGAGAGGCCGGCGTCGATGGCCACGCGCACGTTCTTGAAGATCTCCGTCGGCGTGGCCAGCCCGTCGGAATAGAACGCCATGGGCACGCCGGCCGCCGCCAGCCTGGCCGGTCCGGCCGGCGCCATGCGCCGGTGATAGAGGGTACGCAGGGAAGTATCGGCTTCCGGGTCCCGGTCTTTTTCTTCTTTGGGCCAGTTGAGAGACATCAGAACAGGCACGCCGGCCTCCTTGAGGGCGTCCACGCGGGTGTAGGCACCCTGTCCGCCGTAGATCACCACCGGGAGGTCATATTCAGAGGCGAGAGCGAGGGCACGATCGATGTCACGACCCAGATGAGCGGGCATGAGAAACGGCGTGCCCTGGGCCAGGTCCATCTCCAGCGTCGCCAGGGTGCGGTCATACGTGGGCCGCTCACGCCCGCGGGGTGCGGTGGCATAGGCGGCTTCGGCCAGTGTGTTGTGACGCGTATCGGAGAAGACCTGCTTGATGTAGGCCAGAGAGCCCATGAGGGATGACGGGAAGGTGCGGCTTCTTCCCGGGTTGCGGAAGTTCAGACGCTGGGCCACCGGCGACGCCACCACGGCCCGATTGCGCGCGGGATCGCCTCCCAGGTTGATGAGCGCGGCATGTCCAGCGAAGAAGCCGTCCGCAGGTCCGGTGACAGCGGCGGTGAATCCGGCCTTGCGCCATTTTTCAATGCGCCCGTCTTCACCGAGGATGTCGGCCGCGGCAACCCAGGGTGTCGTCCGGGGCCGGTCTTCAGGCCCGCGGATGGTCGGGCCGCCACGTCCGGGGGACGACCCGCCGGAGCCACTGCCGCTGTCCTCCTCCCGGGCAAGACCCAGGGTGGTGAGCGAGTCGACCAATCCCGGATAGAGCGTGAGGCCTTCGCCGTCCATCACCCACGCGTCGGCGGGAACCTCGATGCCTTGACCCACGGCTTCGATCAGTCCATCTGCAAGAAGGACGGTGGCTTGTTCCAGGGGATCGCCCGTCCCGGTCACCACCGTGACATTCGTCACGGCATAATATGGGGGCGGAGCGGGCGGTTCGGCATAGGCTGTGCCGGCCATGAGCAGAGCGCCCAGGAGGCACCACAGTCGCCGGGACCGCTCCCGGGCGGACGGGCTTGGAACAGGTCCAGGACGCATAGGTCACACCTCCAGCACGGTTGGTCTTCTCATCGGTCAGGTGGCAGAATGGCGCATTGTACGCTTTTTGTGAGCAAATATTCATCAGAGCGTGCATAATCCCGCCCGGAAGCGCTCTCGTCCGGCGGGGTCGGGCCGGCAACAGCCGTGTGGGGTCCTTGCGGGCAAGAGCGCGGTCAGCAGTCCGGACCGGTCGGGAGAGGGCCGGCAGGGGCATGCGGAAAAGAGGTGGCCTGTTTTGTTGCTCCCGGCAGAGAGCTTGACCCGCCCGCCGCGCGGGATTCCCTTTGTTCTGGCGGGCTTCCTGATCGCGGCCTGCAGCCTCTGGTTCCCCGGGGCCGGGTTCGCGGCGTCGGCGGTGGAGGGTGCTCCCGCCCTCTCTCCTCGCAATGCCAGCTACCGCATCCAGGCCACTCTCAACCCGGCTGAAAAAGAGCTCCTGGGCCGGGAAGTGATTGTCTGGAGAAATATTCAGCAGGAGGCCACTGGGGAATTCTGGATCCATCTTTACTGGAATGCGTGGCGCAACAACCACAGCACATGGATGCGGGAGGACCGCCTGCGCGGCCGCAGCGACCGGAAGGATGACCTCAAGCCCGCCGACTGGAGCTACATGGAAGTCGACTCCATTCGTCTCCTGACCGCCGGGGAGGAGCCTGACCAGGGCCCCGGCCCGGGAGAAGAGCTCCTGGGTGCGTCCCGCTTCGTCTCGCCCGATGACGGGAATCCCGAGGACCGCACCGTTCTGGTGGTGAGTCTGCCCCGTGAAGTTCAGCCGGGGGAGACCATCCGGGTGGAAATCACCTGGCACGCCCGCGTGCCGCGTACCTTCGCCAGGACCGGCTATCGCGGTGAGTATTACTTCATGGCCCAGTGGTTCCCCAAGGTGGGTGTCTTTGAGGCCGAAGGCTGGAATTGCCACCAGTTCCATGCGGCCACGGAATTCTTCTCGGACTACGGCGTGTATGACGTGAAACTGACCTTACCGGCCGGGTTCACCGTTGGCGCCACAGGTACGGAGCAGGGTTCTCCCACTCGGGTTGGCGAGATGGTCACCCATCATTTCAGGCAGGCCGATGTTCACGACTTTGCCTGGGTTGCCAGCCCCACTGCCCAGGTCCTTGAGGCCGACTTCACCTCCCGGGAGTTGCCTGACGTGGCCATGCGCCTGATCCTGGAGCCGGAGCACGCGGCTCAGGCAGAGCGCTATTTCGCCGCCACCCGGGCCGCCCTGCACTTCTACGGCACCTGGTACGGGCCGTACCCCTACGACCACATCACCATCGTCGATCCGGCCTACGGCAGCGGAGCCGGCGGTATGGAATACCCGACCCTGTTCACCGGCGGGACACGCCTCTGGAATCCGGTGGGTGGCGACTCTCCCGAGTCGGTGACGGTCCATGAAGCCGGGCACCAGTTCTGGTACGCGCTGGTGGGCAACAACGAGTTCGAAGATGCCTGGCTGGATGAAGGACTCAATACCTATTCCACCCTGCGAACCCTGGACGCGGCCTATGGCGACAGGCTGCTGGTGCGCCGTTACCTGCAGCCGCCGGGGAGCGGAAGGCGTCAGAGCGGATTTTTCCCCATGGTCTTCCCCGGCGTCAAGGTGGACAGGTGGCTGGACCGGGTCAACCGTTACCGGCGTTCGGCGACCAGTGACAATCCCAGCACGCCAACCTATCTCTACCATCCCGGTTCTGCCGGAGATATCACCTACAGCAAGACAGCCCTCTGGCTCGCCACTCTGGAGCGGACCCTTGGCTGGGAAACCATGCAGCCCATCATGGCCACTTACTTCCAGCGTTTTCGCTTCGGCCACCCGGCGCCTGACGATTTCATGGCAGTCGCCCGGGAGGTCAGCGGCCGCGATCTGGACTGGTTCTTCGACCAGGTCTACCGGGATGACGTCAGTTTCGACTACGCCGTCGACTCGGTGGCCAGTTTTCCGGTCACCCTGGAGGGGTATGGGGAAGGGGAGAATGGCCCGGTGCTGATCCCGGAGGATGATGCCGGGGAGGAAGATCCTGACGACCCCTCGACCGTTTATCGCACCGAAGTGGTGGTGCGCCGGCTGGGCGGCGGAGTCTTCCCGGTGGACCTGCTCATGGTGTTCGAGGATGATTCGACGGCTCATGATTCCTGGGACGGCGCGGCGCGCTGGAAGCTTTTCGTGGAAGAGCGCCCGGCAAAGCTCGCCTATGCCGTGGTGGATCCTGAACACAAGCTGATGCTGGATCTGAATATCACCAACAACAGCCTCCTGCGTGAGCCGTCCGACCGGCTTCCGGCAATCAAGTGGAGTTCCAAATGGATGATCTGGATGCAGGATCTCCTGTGGAACTTCGCATTCTTTTCATGAGGGCGCGCCCATGAGGACCATTCTGGATGCTTGCGGTGATGGGCTCACCACCACAGCCCGGGCCGGAAAGCTCATGGCCGGCCTGCTCCTGCTGAATTTCATCGTTGCCCTGCCGGCTGCCTGGGCCCTCGGTTCATCCCTGCACGATTCACTGAAGACAAGCCGCGCCGGTGAAGGCCTGCGCCAGGGCTTTGATATGGGCTGGTACGGTGAGTATCAGGCGGCGGCCACCGGACTGGAAAAGACCTTCCGGCCCACGGTCATGGGGGCTGGTGCTTTCCTCGACAACCATGAAGCCTGGGCATCCGGGGAACTGTGGCGTGGTTTCGCCGGGTTGGTGGCAGTCGGCGTCCTGTTCGCGCTGACCTGGACCTTTCTGCTGGGAGGTGTTCTGGATCGATTCATCCACCCGGAAAGACCCTTCTCTCCGGCCCGGTACTTCGCCTCGTGCGGCCGCTACGCCTTCCGCTTCTACAGGCTGGCGGCTCTGTCCATCCCTTTTTATTATCTCGTCTATAAATTTTTCGACTGGGCCTACGGTAAGGTGGACAGCCTGACTCGGGATGTCACCTCCGAGTCCACGCTGATCATCTACAGCCTGGGCGCGGTGGCGTTGACGGTCTTTCTTCTGCACCTTGTCCAGATCAGTTTCAGCTATGCCAAGATTGCCATCGTCCGGGAAGAGCGCAGCAGCGTGGTGAAAGCCGCGTGGCGTGGCTTCCGCTTCGTGGTGGCCCATCCGTGGCCGGTGCTCGGTCTGGCGCTGGGGCTCGGGGCCGTTTCACTGGCTCTGTTGGGAGTCTATAGCTGGCTGGCGCCCGGGCCGGCCCAGGCGGGCTGGGTGACGGTGACCCTGGCTTTCCTGGCGGGCCAGGTCTATCTCGGCGCCAAGGTGTTCATGAAAATATGGCTTCTGGCCAGCCAGCTATCCCTCTACAGGCAGTTCACTCCGGCGGGGAATGGCGAACGGTTGTCTCCAGAGGCGTCCGGCCAGGAACCACTGACGGCGCCATAGACGAATGGGGGCCGGTGCCGTGCGACGGACCGGGTCAGGTGCCTCTCAAAATGGTCTGGAATTCGGTCGGATCGTTGTCCTTCTTGCCGCCCACTGAGGTGCCGCAAGCGGTGCATCGGTACTCATAACGATTGCCATTGGGCAGAACCAGGAGGAGATGGCGGCGCACGGCCTGGGATCGCTTGCAGCGCGGGCAGAACAACTCGGACGCCTCAAGAGAGTCATACTGCTGATTTTCGCTCACTCTTCTGAGATTACCATAAAAACTTCTGTTTTGGCCGTTCAAACCGGGGAGAGATTCCCCGGTGCCATTCTTGACACCCCTGTCGGGCCTCGCTACGATCCTTGGCCAATGGCAATGAGGATTGATACGTCGGCCCGCCTCACGTGGTGGGAAAAGCTGTACCTCCCTCGGATTGTCCAGGGCCTGGGCATCACCTTCCGGCATATCTTCCGTCGCACCGTGACCATGCAGTACCCGGAGGAGAAGTGGGAGCTTCCCGAACACTACAGAGGAATACCCGTCCTTATCAAGGATCAGCACGATCGGGCCAAATGTGTCGCCTGCTTCCTGTGCGAGTTCATTTGCCCGCCGCTGGCCATCTCTATTCAGGCAGGCGAGTTGCCGGCGTCCAACAACGTGGAGAAATACGCGGCCAAGTTCGAGATCAACATGCTCCGTTGCATCATGTGCGGCCTGTGCGAGGAAGTGTGCCCCGAAGATGCCATCGTCATGTCCAAGCAC
>SMYD01000097.1 GCA_004356015.1 Acidobacteriota bacterium
GAAGCAGTTTGCCACTCGTCCCATGCGTCCCCGCCGACGATTGTCCTGGACTGTTCATCATCTGTCATGCTCCTGCAAGATCAGGAAAGTTCCGCCTGTTCGGTCCATGATCCTTTCGTACTCCGGTCAACAGCCATGAGCTGGCTCATCAGTCAAGAGCCTCCAGGGAAAGGGGCGCGAGATCCAGGTCGGCACATCCGAGTTCGATTTCGGGTGTGGCCGGGTCGGCGGCCACTCTGTAGAGGCAGAGGCGGGGCCGGTTGAACGATGTGTCGGGCACTGCCAGGACACCGCCGCTGTCCACTTCCAGCTCTGGCACGAACACGTTGGTCTCGAGCAGAACCCGGCGGATGGTCCCGCCGGCAGGGTCAAACGCCAGGACACGATTCGTGAAGGCAGCATCCGACGCGACCACGTACCCCAGCTCATCCGACACCATGGCCAGGGCGCCGATGTTGCCGCCGGCGACGTCATCATCCAGCGCCATGCGTTCCAGCACCCGGTTGACGGGATCGACGACCACGACCCCGCCGGAGAGTTCCTGGGGTTGCAGGCCGGCGAAGATGCCGGCCAGGGCCACGTACAGGCGCGCCGTGCCGTCGCTCGCGACCACCACCTCCATGGCCCCCGGGTTGCGGCCTCCCAGGGGAATGACGCCCACAACAGCGTCCTGCAGGGGGTCCACCACGGCCAGCTTGCCTTCGGCGAAGCGGGTGAACGTACGGTCGATATCCTGCAAGCCCACGAAGACCACGCCGTCGATCAGGGCCAGGCGATCGGCCCTTGGCGTGCCGTCAGGGTTTTCCGCCAGCCCCGCCAGGGGCACGGTGCCCAGCAGTTGCCCGCTGCCGGCGTCCAGGATGACCAGGTCGTTGAACGGCGGCTCGTACCGGGTGACCAGCACACGGCCATCGTCCAGCAGGACCGCGTCGTGGGGGTTGGCGCCGACGCCGACGCCGACCTGCCAGGTCGTGGCGAAGTCGGCGTCGGGATCCAGGCGCTGCACGTTGTCGAAGGTCAACCGGTTCATGACGAAAACGCCCTCCCCCGAGCGGCGCAGAAACGGATCGGGGCTGACCGGAGTCAGGTTGGCCCGCACGCGGATCTCACCTTCACGCACCAGGGAGACCTCGGTGATGCGCCCGGCGGCCGAGAGGTCGGTGGTGGCCACCAGAAAGCGGTGCCGCGCCCAGCCGCTGAAGCTGCCGCTCAGAGCCGTCTGGCTCTCCCAGGCGTTGCCGCTGACGAAGCGGCCGCCTCTTTCAGGTGTGCCTTCCAGCAGCAATTCAAAGAGGGCCTCGCCGATGCGCAGAGGACCGATGCGAGTGGTGAGCCAGCGATCCGGCGTGACGGTGATGGTGGTGACGCCGGTGCCCAGGTCCTCCACGTCGACCATCAGGTTCATGTCGGCGACAGCGTCTTCGATGATGTAGCGGGCCTCATGCTGGCCGAATCCGGCGGCCTCGATCTCCAGGCGCAGGACCAGGTTAAGACCACTGGCCATGGCCACAGGTACAAACAACTGGGGCAGGGACACGTCCACGTCCATGACCTGCCCCAGCGGTTCCGCCGCCAGTCCTGTGGTGGGAAAGGAAGGCGGCACGAAGTCGGAGCCGCAACCGATCAGGAACAGGCAACAGAGCAGGACCGTCAAGGCACTCGCTCTCATGTCGATTCACCTCCCCAGCGCCAGCCCATGCCGGCGAACACGGTGCGACCCGGCAGGGGATAGCGCTGCACATCCAGGGTCCGCCGATCGAAGATGTTGCGCACGTCGAGGGACAGGCGCAAACCCCGCCGACCAACATGTGACAGCAGCAGATCATGGATAATTCGCGTGGGCAGGCGCAGAGCCTCCGTGTCCAGGCGGTCGGTGCTGTTCTCACCGACGTAGGTGACATCCCAGCGCGTACCGAACCGCCCACCCCGCCATGACGCGCTGAACCAGCCCAGTTCCCGGGGCTGAAAGACCAGCGGCTCGCCGTCGGCCGGCCCGCCGCTGTCATCGCGGGCATCCTGCAACGTGCCCGAGGCTTCAAGGCGAAAACCGGCGGGCAGGGTCCAGCCGGCAGACAGTTCAACACCGGTGATCTCAGCCGCAGCCAGGTTCACGGCCTTGGCCACTCCCAGGCTCACCGGCAGGAACTGGATGAGGTCGCGCACCCGGCGGGCAAACCCCACCGCCTCCAGCGACCAGCGCTCGTTGCGTGCGCAGGCGGCCCCCAGTTCCACCGACTCGCCGCGCTCGGGGCGCAGAGACGGATTTCCGGCCACGAAGCCGCGATCGCCGAAGAGTTCCACCAGGTTGGGGTTGCGAAAGAAGTTCCCGGCCGAACCACGCAGGGCGCAGGTGTCGTTCAAGGCAAATGCCACGCCCAGGCGCGCCGAGGCGCGTGCATCCCGGATCTCATCGCCACTCCCCGGAAGAGTCCCGTCGCCGGCCGCCTCGGGGCGGTCCCGGCGCCACTGGGCCCGCAATGACGGCGCCAGCGTCCAGCGACCCAGCGGCATCACGTCCTCGAGACTGAGAGTCGCCTGGTCCCGCCGGGCGCCGCCGCGGTCGGGCACGGCAAGAGCGCTGTCGTGGACGTCGGCCTCTTCGTGGCGCAGTTCCAGGCGGGCCAGCACGCGGTGAGGCGCCTTCCACCAGCGCAAGGTGGTGGCGAGACCGCCGCCTGTCAGTGTGGTGGTCTGATCTTTGCGGGCTCCCAGTTCGCCCTCCGGATCCTGGAACCGGATCTCCTGCCGGAACCCGTCGGCCAGAACGCTGACCGATTGCAGCACCCCGTGCCTGCGCCGTGTCCAGGCAAGGGAGAGGTCGGCCAGGTCCTCGTCGAGCCGGGCCTGGGTCGCCGGCCGCGACGAAACGCCCGCGAGACCGCGCTGCCTGGCCTGCACGCGTGCCCGCAGAGCCAGCTCACCGCTTTCGGTCTCCCGGATGCTCTGCCAGAGCGCGTAGGTGTGCTCTACGTTATTGTTGTCCCGTGTGCGGGTGACGTCGTCGTCGGGATTGAAGGGGGTCTCGCGGGTATCCAGGTAGAGGAAATCTCCCTCGCTCTGCAACCACTCACCCGAGACACCATGGCGCCATCGGCCACCCGTCCGAAAAGAGAGAGCGCCGGCGGCCCGCCGGGAATCCAGTTCGCCACCCAGAAGACGCAGGTCACCCTCCGGCGTCTCTCCCGGCACGCGCGTGCGGATGTCCACCAGGCCGCCTAAACCGGCACTGCCCGACGCCGCCGGGGCGAAGCCGCGGTAGACGGTCAGGCTCTGGAGCTGAGTGGCCGGCAGAAACGAAAGGTCCACGGCTCCCCCCAGGGCACGGTTCTGGGGAATGCCGTCCACCTGAATCGTCACCTGCTCGGCGGTAGAGCTGCGCAGGGAAAGGGTGGCATACTGGCCGAAGCCGCCATACTGGCGCACGCGGGCGCCTGGCACCCGGCGCAGGACGGCGGCAAGGTCCTCGCCCCGAGAGGCGATCTCTTCCGTGTCCACAACGGTTGCGAAGGCGGCGATGTCGGCAACGCCCTCGGCCTCCACCGTGACCCGCTCCTCGATCCTGCTGGGAAGAGGTTCGCCCGCTGTCACGTCCTCCTGCCGGGTCGCATCCTGACCCGGCTCTCCTCCTTCTGCAGCGCCGGCGAGCCCCGGCGGCGCTTCCTCTTCCTGCCGGAATGCGTCCCGATCCGGCTCACCGGCACGCGCCGGCGTGATCGCCGCCCACATCACGAGCACGACAACCAGGGCCGGCAACCGGCAACGGTGAAGCCACCGGCTCACGGACAACTCCCTGCAGCAGCGCGCGGCAGAAGCCCGGAAGACCAGCCCAGGCCACCGCCGTTCAAGACCACCAGGTAGAAGAAGGCTTCGCCCACAGGCGGAGCATCACCATCGCACGACCAGGTGTTGATGGTGAGGTCCGCCGCCAGACAGGTGATGACTCCCAGATCGACCATGGCCGCCAGCGGGGACGCGGCGCTCACCAGGCCGCGCAGGAGACCGGCCGTACGTCCCCCTCCCGGGTAGGTCCAGCGGAACCCGGTGCAACTCTCACCCAGTGCCACCAGGCGAGGCTCGGGACCGACCCAGGGTGTCACGGCGCTACTTGAAGGGTCGCGGCAACCGGCCAGTTCGCGGCCGTCATCCACACCATCGCCATCGCTGTCCATGTCACCGGCAACCGTCCCATACAGATTCTGCTCGGCCAGGTCGCTGAGGCCATCGCCGTCGGTGTCGGCACCGGCGGTTGGCAGTGGCCGCCCGTGCAGCACCACCACGCTGTCCAGGTCGAATCCCTCGCCTGCGCCCGCGGGGCCGTTGGCCGAGCCGGCATCCGTGACGCGCACGAAACGCGCTTCGCTCAGACCCACGTCGGCCAGATCGAAGGCATCACCGCCGGCGCCTGACACGCCGCCGGTGCCTGCCGCGTCCCAGACCTGCGGGTCGTCGGGCACGGTCCAGTTGCCGGTGAACGTCGGCGTCACGCCGGCCAGTCCCCGCAGACGCGCAAACAGGTCGCGATCCACAAGGCTCCCGGCCGTGGCTGCCAGGGCGGCGGCATCGAAACTGAATGCTGTCCAGGTCACCCCGTCCATGGAGACCTCCACCGTGGCGGGCTCGGCGAAGATGAAAAAGTCGGAGAGCTCGTCGGCCGGGGGCGCGCCGACGAAGAAGGCGTTCTCGAAGATGATGAAATCGGGGCCTGGGCCGTCTTCGATGACCAGGTCATCGAAGACCAGAGTGGCCGAGCCGCCGTTGCCCAGGGATGCCACGCTGGTCGCACCGGTGGATGCCGATGACGGCCCCGGCGGACCCAGCACGATGCCCGGGAGCTGACCGGCACCGAACCGCAAATCGGGATCGGGCGCCGCCGCCTGCCAGTCCGCCACGTGGTCCGGCAGGCAGTCCACCGGCAGGGAGACTTCCCCGGCCACGGCAGCCGCCGTGACGGCCATCCCCAGGGAGAAGGCCGTCACGACGGACATCAGGTTCATGGGAGGCAACACCTCAGGCCCGGTTATGGACGCGCTGGAGGCGGAAGGTGCAACAGTGACTCCAGGCGATTCACCCGGCCCGGCACCGCCACCAGCCGGTGGAAGGTGACACGGGCATACAGCGACGAGGGCTCGCCCGAGAACCCGTCCTGCCACAGGGTGAGGCCGAGGGCGTCGAAGCTGTACATACGGCGGGGAAGGGTGGTCAGATCGATCACGCTGACGGCTCCTGGAATCGGCACAACCCTGCCGCCTTGGATCACCCGGTGCACCGAGACCACCACGGCGTCGGCCTCCGGGCGGTGTTCCAGCACGGCCATGAGCGGTTCACCCATAGGAAGAGTGGCCGCCTCCGAACCGAAGGCAAAGTTGGCGAAGCCTCCCAGGAAGGGAAAGAGGGGACTCGCCTCGTCGGCTTCGCCGAAGAGGGCGGGCGACAGAAACGGCCCGCCGAAAAAGTCCGAGACGTTGGGAAACCAGGCGAACTCCAGGAGCTCAAACGAATCCGCGGCGAAGTCGCTGAAGTTGCCGGTCCGGTTCATTCCGGTCTGCGCCGTGTTCCACAGGCCCCAGGAAATTTCGAAGAAACCGTTGGGGTCGGCACGGAACCCCTCGGGCTCGATGACAAAGACGGCGGCGGCGGTGAAGGTGTCGTCCTGATCCCAGATCTCCGCCAGCGGCACACCAAACCGGCCCGGTGCGAGCCGTGCATCATAAAGAGCCGTCAACGAGCCCGGCCTGTCACCGGGAAAGGCCGGCGCATCGGCCTGCCAGGACAACCGTGCCAGGGCCTCCCCCTCGATGAGAGTTCCGGCCCGTTCCCGGGGGTCGCTCCCCAGCCAGAGGCCGGTACCGTTCAGGACCGCATCAACAGTTTTCTGCGCCGTGGCACCTGCCCCGGCCAGAACCGCCAGAATCATGCTCACAACAAGAGAAGACTTGAACTTCATGGATACTACCTCCCGGACAATGGGATTTCCGGCACCGTGTCCCGTCCCCCAGGGGCTATCAAGGGAACTGCGGACACGAAGCCGGTCCCCATTGCCGCGTCGGACTCATTCATGAAGAAAGCTCCCCAAAGGGGAGCTTTCTTGTGAAGATCCTGGCGACGGAACCTACCCCTGGTCGGTTCAGCCTTCCGCGCCCGGTAGGTTTCCTGACTTTCGGCTTAACCTTCGGCCACGCCTTCCCAGGGCTCAATGCCCCAGTGGCTGTCCTGCCCTCCGCCTCACGGCGGGTGGCGGGACAATGTGGCCTCCGTCACCGATTACAGTCGCCGGGCGGCAGGGGATTCACACCCCTTTCCCTGACCCGGGCGCACGGATTGTCACTCACTTGATACCACGAGAACCACTGCCGCGCAAGTCGATCCGGGTTTCTCAGTCTCGCGAGGTGATACTCTTGCTGACCGTGGACCATCTCGGATTCTTCAGACAGTTCGCCCGCTCTCCCATTCGCACGGGAGCGGTCATCCCCAGTTCTTCCAGGCTGGCGCGCATGATGGTCTCCCAGGCCGAGTTGCACCGTGCCAAGACGGTGATCGAACTGGGGCCGGGCACCGGTATCGTGACCGAGATCATCCTGGAGAATCTGGCCCAAGATGCCCACTTCATGGCCGTGGAGATCAATCCGGCTTTCACCACCGCCACCCGCAAACGATGTCCCCGTGCCGATGTGGTCAACGGCGACGCCGCCGATGCCCGCAAGCACCTGGCTGAGCGAGGTCTCACCGGAACCGATGTGGTGGTCTCGGGGCTGCCCTGGGCCTCATTCCCCGACGCATTGCAGGATCGAATTCTGGACGCCGTGCAGGACGTCCTGCGGCCGGGCGGCCGGTTCACGACCTTCGCCTACGTGCAGGGTCTGCTGCTGCCGCAGGCAAGGCGGTTCGAGAAGCGCCTCAGGGCCAGGTTCTCTCAGGTGCGCAAGACGCCCGTGGTGTGGCGCAACCTGCCGCCTGCGTTCGCCTACGTGGCGACGAAGCAATAAGAGTCAACCTGGGCGGAGTCAGGCCGAGGTGGGCCGCTGGAGAAGAAAGAGCTTTTCCTCTCCCGATTCTTCCTTGCGGGCCCGGTCCATGATGTTGACGTGCTCCTCCAGCATGGCGCGCAGGCGGTGCTCGAACCGGCTCTGCAGGGATTTGAGTTCGTGGACGCGATCCTCCGCACCTTGAACCCGGGACTGTGCATGCTCGAGAATCTTGTTGGCCTTGAGACGGGCTTCCTTGATGAGGACTTCGCTTTCCCGCCGGGCGGTGTCCTTGATCTCCTTGCTGATGCGATCGGCGGATTCCAGGGCCCTCTGGATGCTCTTCTCCCGGCTCTTGGTCTCCGTGAGCTGATCGCGCACTTCCACCATCTGGTCCTTGATCCGGGTGCCCTCGGAAATCGCCTGCTCGAACTCCTCCGAGATCATGGCCAGGAAGGAGCGCACCTCATCCCGGTCGTATCCCCGGAAGGAGTTGCCGAACTGATGGTTATGGACCTCCAGGGGCGTGATCTTCACGTGACTCCTCCATGGGCGGGCCGCGCCGCGGAATGCCATCACCCAACGGCCACGACGAACTCAATTTCAATATGGTTCTTGAAAATGCCCTGTCAAACCGGCGGGGGAGTATTGCCGGCGCCCTCATCCATGGCCCGATTGGCCAGGGCATCGGCATCCTTGTTGTCTTCCCGGCGCACATGTTCCAGGCGCAGGAGAGAAAACCGGGTCATGAGGAGCCGGCAACGGGCGTAGAGGGGCTTCAGGCCGGCATGGCGCACCTTGTAGGCCCCCTCGATCTGGCGCACCAGAAGCTGGGAATCGGAGTAGACCTGCAATTGGTTCACGCCCTGACCCTGGGCCCATTCCAGGGCCGCGATGAAGGCCGCGTATTCGGCAACATTATTGGTGGCGTGGCCCAGAAAACCATAGAGTTCAGCCACGACTTGACCTGTGGCATCTTCGGCGTGAACTCCGAATCCAGCCGGCCCAGGATTACCGCGTGCTCCGCCGTCGATGTGAACCCGGACGGGTTCTTTCATTCGCCCTGGCTGGTGGCCGGGGTGCCGACCTTTTGCACCACCGGAGCGGGCGCCTCCTCGGCCCCGTTCTGCTTGGCGGCGCGGTGGTACAGGACGCGGCCGCAAGAGTCGCAGGGGATGATCCGTTCGTTCCGCCTGACCTGCTGATAGACGGCAGCCCGCAGAACCACGTTACAGGCGACGCAGACGCCGTTGGCAGCCTCGGCCAGGGCCACGCCGCCACGCACAGCGGCAATGCGCCTGAAGACCCGCAGGTAGGAATCGGGCAGGGACTCCGTGATGGTGGTGACCTCCGCTTCCAGGCCCTTCCGCTCCGCAATCAACTCGTCCCGCTCATCCTCATGGACCTTGCGGTCGGCGCGAATCTTGTCGTCCTCCACGGCGAACTCAGCTTCGAGCGTCTTGAGCTGTTCCCTGCGTGTCTCGCTATCCTCCATCAACTCAAGGATGCTCGACTCCAACTCGGTGCGGGCGCGGTTCATGTAGTCGATCTCGTTGAGGGCGGCCCGGTACTCCTCGTTGGTCTTGACCTGCATGAGGCTGGTCTTGTACTTCTCGAGCTTGTCCTCGGCGAGCCTCAACTCATGCTCCAGGCGGACCCGGGCGGCCTCGGTCTGTTCAATGGTGCTGCGGGAGGTATCGACCGCGTCGCTGACCACGCGCAGTTCATTTTCGACAACGGCGATATGTTCGGGGATTTCGGTTTCGATGCGGTGGGTGAGGGCGGTAATCTTGTGATGGGTTTCCTGCAGATGGATCAATGCTTCCAGGTCGGCGTTCAAACCACTCTCCCCCGCATTGTGATGGCCACGACCACCTCATTGCGACAACAGCCTGTCAGTTGCCGAGAAAGAAGCAGTTTACCACCGCCCGGCAAACCGATGCAAATCGTTCTGAAATCAGTCCTTTCCCTCCCGAATGGCCGTAAGACGGGCCTCACGCCGTGAAACCGTGAAATCGCGATCCCGGCGGTAGTCATCGCCGGCACGGTCGAGCTTGTCCGGGTCACCGGCCGCCTCCTGCTGGACTGCGTGGTAGAGAATCTCCTGTTCCGCCAGCTTGGCCTCATACTCCTTACGGACTGCGGCGATCTTCTTTTTCTGGGCGGCGCTGAGTACCGCCGGGGCTTCTTCGCCCTTCTCGTTGTCCTTGCGGTTGAGCCGCTCCATGGCCAGCTCATAGGCTGATTTGAGTTTTGCCGCCATCTCTCTTCTCCTTCGGCCGCCGGAACGGGCGACCCTGATCTCCTGTTAAGATACCTCTATTCAAGGAGAGCCCGATGCCCCAGACGCCGTTTGCCCCGATCCGCCGGTTTATCCTTGCCGGCTTGACGGTGGCCGGTCTCCTGCTGCCGGCGGCAGGGGCCGCTGCCCGCCCTACCGCCGACGGCTCCCCGGCCAAGGCCCCCCGCACCCTGCGCAGCGTGGCCTTCCTCGTGGTGGATGGCGTCTACAACACCGAACTCACCGCCCCTCTGGACGTGTTTCAGCATGTCCGCTTCCACTCGGCCGACGACTGGCCTGAGACCTTCCTGGTCTCGCCCGACGGTCGATCGGTGACTTCATTCGAGGGTCTCACGATCCAGCCCGACTACTCCTTCGCCAACGCGCCCCCCATCGACCTTTTGGTGGTCCCGTCGGCCGAGGGTTCCATGACCAGCGACCTGGACAATCAGGCCCTCCTGGACTGGGTGCGCCGCACCGGCAGAAAGGCCCGGCATGTGATGTCCCTCTGCGACGGCGCGTTCGTGCTGGCCGAAGCCGGTCTTCTGGATGGCCTGGAGGCCACCACCTTCCCCGGCGATCAGGATCGGTTCGAGGCCCGCTTCACCCGGGTCAAACTGGTGCGGGACGTCATCTTCGTGGATGCCGGTCACGCCCTCACGTCGGTGGGCGGCGCCCGCTCCTTCGATGTGGCCCTGTGGCTCGTGGAACAGCTCTACGGCGTCAAAGCCGCCCGCGGCATCGGCCAGGGCCTGGTCCTGGACTGGGACGCCACCAGCGTGCCTCACCGTCTCGCCCGGCCGTGAACTTCTGGTGAACACCGCCCGGGGAAGTGGCCTGTTGCACCGTCAATTCACTGCTGCGGCCCTTCTCTGCCTGACCCTGGCCTGGCCGGGGCCACAGCTCCTGGCATGGGATGCCCAGGGGCATCGCGTCATCACCTGCCTGGCCCTGGATGCTGTCTCCCTGTCCGATGTTCCCTGGCTGGCCACACCCGCGACCCACGAACGCATCCTGTTCCAGGCCAATGAGCCGGACCGCCGCAGGTCCTGGCCCTCGCCGGTGCTGCGCCACATCAACGCGCCGGATCATTACCTGAACATCGACGACCTGCCGCAATTCGGCCTCCGGTTGGCGGCCCTGCCGCGCTTCCGGCGTGACTATCTCCGCCGTCTTGTCCTGGCGGACATCCCCCGCCGCCTGAGCACGGATGCTGAGGCCAACCGGGATCCGGCCGAAACCCTGTCACGTCCCGGTTTTCTCGCCCATGCCATGGCCGAGGCGTATGCCCGCCTGCAGGCCGCCCTGCACCAGGCGCGCATCCTGGAAGGCGACCGCCACGGCGTGTACGACCAACAGCCGCGTGAACAGGCCCGGGCCAACGTCATCTATGAACTCGGCCGGCTCAGCCATCTGGTGGGCGACGGGTCTCAGCCACTGCACACGACCCGCCACTTCAACGGCTGGCGGGGGTCCAATCCCGGCGGCTACACCACCGACCGTGCTTTTCACCACAAGGTGGACGGCCGCCCCGGAGATCACGCGGCCCTGACCTGCTCCGCCCTCGCCGCCGGCCTCGGACCTCTGCCCCGGCCCGCCCCTGACGACCCCTGGCTGGACATTCTCACCTACCTCGAGGAAACCTACGCTTTGGTACAACCCCTCTACCACCTTGAACAGGCGGGTGATCTGGACGGCGAGAAGGGGACCCGGTTCACGGCAGCGCGCCTGCGCGCCGGGGCCGCCATGCTGGCGGGCCTGCTCCGCGCTGCCCTGGACAGCACGCGGCCCACAGCCGCCGAGCCGCACCGGGAACAGAGTTCGCGAAATCCCGGGCCAGCGCGCTAGACTTGGGAAACGCGGCAATCCCGCCACAGAAACAATCATGAACCACGCCAACGAAGATGCCACTCTCCCCGGTGCTGCCGGGAAGGGAGACGAAGCGACTGTCCAGGCTCCCGGCTCGGGAAAGGTCGAGAACCAGGCAACCGGCCGCTACCGGCTGATCCAGAAAGTCGGCGAGGGTGGCATGGGAGAGGTCTGGGAGGCCGAGCAACTCGCCCCCATCCGCCGCCGTGTCGCCTACAAGGTGATTCGTCGTGGCATGGACAGCGAGGAGGTGGTGGCGCGCTTCGAGACCGAGCGCCAGGCCGTGGCCTTGATGGACCACGCCTGCATTGCCAAGGTCTTCGATGCCGGGGTTACGCCAGGGGGACGGCCGTTCTTCGTCATGGAATTCGTCCCGGGGCTTCCCCTGGATGAACACTGCCTTAAATACCGTCTCACCACCCGGCAGAGGCTGGATCTTTTCATCAAGGTCTGCGAAGGCGTGCAGCACGCCCACCACAAGGCCATCATCCACCGGGATCTGAAACCGTCCAATGTGCTGGTCGTCCTTCAGGATAACGAGGCAACTCCCAAGATCATTGACTTTGGCGTCGCCAAGGCGACGGCACAGAGCCTCACGGACAAGGTCATGCACACCGAGATGGGCCAGCTCCTGGGCACTCCCGAATACATGAGCCCCGAGCAGGCCGAGATGTCCCAAGAGAATATCGATACCCGCACCGATGTCTACTCCCTGGGCGTCATACTTTACGCGCTGCTGGCAGGGGCGCTGCCTTTCGACGCCAAGGAGTTGCGCCGCCAGAGTTTTGACGAAATTCGCCGGCGCATCCGTGAGGACGAACCACCCCGGCCCAGCACCCAGCTCACTCTTCAAGGGGAGAATTCCCAGGCTCACGCATCGGGATGCAACACCGATCTGACAAGCCTGCGAAGTGTTCTCATGGGGGATCTCGACTGGATCGTCATGAAGGCCATCGAGAAGGACCGGACCCGGCGATATGGTTCACCAGCGGAACTGGCGGCCGATATCCGCCGCTACCTGGCTGATGAGCCGGTCCTGGCCACACCACCCAGCGCCCTCTACACCATGAAGAAATTCGTGCGCCGCCACCGCTATGGTGTCGCCACCGCCGCCACTCTCCTGGTCCTGCTCATGGGTTTTGCCGTCACCATGACTATCCAGGCAGGGCGCATCGCCCGGGAGCGCGACCGGGCCAACCTGGAAGCGGAGACAGCGCGCCGGGTCTCTGAAGTCATGGAGAGCCTCTTCACCCAGTCCGATCCCACCACGGCACGTGGCGACACGGTCACCGCCAGGGAGATCCTGGATCGGGGCGCGTTCCGCATCCACACCGAACTGTCCGACCAGCCCCGGGTGCAGGCTCGCCTTCTGAACATCATGGGCAAGGTCTATCGCAGCCTGGGTCTGTATGGCCAGGCCCAGCCCCTGCTGGAAGAAGCCCTCGCCATCCAGGAACGGGATCTGGGGCCAGAGGCAGCCGAAGTCGGCAAGGTTGTCCAGGATCTCGGCAATCTGCTGCGCAACACCGGCTCCTACGACGAGGCCGAGGAGATGCTGCAGCGCGCGCTGGCCATTCGCGAGGCCACCCTGGGGCCCGACCACCCGAAGTTTGCCTCCAGCCTGAGTGATCTGGCCAGCCTGCGTCTGGCCATGGGCCGGCCCCAGGAGGCGCGCTCTCTTCTTGAGCGCTCTCTCGCCATCCGGGAGAAAGCCCTGGGTCCCGATCATTCTGAGGTGGCCACCAGCCTCAACAATCTCGCCATCATCGCCCGCCGTGCGGGCGAAAACCGAGAGGCTCTGCAGATGTACCGGCGGGCCTTGCTCATCCTGAAGAAACAGTTCGGTGCGGACCACCCCGACGTGGCCAACGTTCTCAACAACATGGCCAATATCCAGAAACGAATGGGTGAGATGGACCGCGCCCGGCGCAGCTATGAGGAATCCCTGGCCATCCGTGAAAAGGTCCTGGGGCCGGATCATCCCCACGTGGCCAGCAGCCTCAACAATCTTGCCATCCTGCTCCAGCAGGAGGGCGACCTCCCCGCTGCCAGACGACTGCACCAGCGCGCCCTGGACATCCGCGAGAAGGTTCTGGGACCGGATCATCCCGACGTGGCCATGTCCCTGCAGAACCTCGCCGTGGTGATGGCTCAAACCGGCGACTACTCCATGGCCCTATCCTTCCATGAGCAGGCCCTGTCCATCAACGAACTGGCTTTCGGCCCGGATCACCCCAAGGTGGCGCGGTCCCACTACAATCTGGCCTGTGTCCTGGCCCCCCAGGGGAACAAGGCAGCGGCCCTGAAGCACCTGCATCTCGCCCAGGATAAGGGTTTTATCAATCCCGATATGGGAATCGATCCCGATCTGGCCTCTCTGCGTGGAGATCCGGAGTTTGAAGCCTTGGTCGCCGGCCAGGAGAGATCCGGCTGAGCCCATGGC
>SMYD01000098.1 GCA_004356015.1 Acidobacteriota bacterium
CAGGACAGGGTGTTGAGTGAAGGCAGGTGGGATATCGACGGCAGGGCGCAGGGGGTTGGCACGCGTCATGCTCTGTCATGCAGTTGCAGGACGAGGAGACTCTCCATCATGACTCGACGCCCATCTCTCAGACTGACCATGACCATCTCGGCGGTGTTGACTCTCACCTTCGCTGTCCTGGTTCCCGCGGCGACACCGGCTGCCGTGGAGGCGGCTGTCTGGGCCACGGCGGACGGTTTTTCCCCGGGACATTTCCAGGATCATGAGATGGGGCACGACGATGTCATGGGTCCCAATGAGAGCTACGCTGTGGGGCGATGGAGTGGGCCGACCCGCCATGGTTCCTATTCGGGCTTCACCCTCCCGGCCCAGACCTGGGTCCCCACCGTGGTCCAGGTGATGCTGGCCGGCTACGTGACAGGGCCATTGCAGAATGAGTACCTCAGGGTCACCCTGGATACCGCCCAGGGCACCTATGGCCCGCTGACTCTGCGCGCGGCCCGTGCCAATGAGCATGTGGGTAGCGCCAATGCCGGCTACTGGGTCATCGATTTTTCATCCTTCTACGTTTTTCCTGCCGGTGCTCTGCAGGGGACGGTGGATGTGGATATCAAGCTGATGAGCCAGGGCCCCGACAGCGGTTACGAACTGCATCTGGATGCCATCGGCTTGAACGTTCGGCTCGAAGACCCCAACGAACTGTTCGACCTGTGGCTCGGCGATGATGCCTCGGCTCTCGACGGCTCGGCGTCGTATCTGCAGGGAGTCGCCGCGCCCCTGGACCTGGGTGACACCGATTGCCCCGGGACGATCTGCTTCCTGCGCGTGCGCGATGGGGCCGGCGTGGCGCGCACTCTGTCGGTCCTCCTCCTTGCCGATGGAGCCACCTTCCGGGTCGGGTTCGTGGATGGCCGGGAAGATGGCCCTGTAGATGCGGACCTGAGCCGGGTGCAGGCTCCTGCCACGGCGCCTGCCGATGGCGTCAGCCTCGTGCGGGTCAAGGTCACTCCGCGTGATGGCAGCGGTTTTCCCCTGGGTGAAGGTGTCAGCTTGCGCCTTGACCCGGCCTCTCTCGGCCGGGCGGAAGCGGTGGGTGGTTTCACCCACCAGGGAGACGGTTCTTATGTCATCGAACTGAAGTCGGCCAGCATCGGTGACGCCAGGCTGGTGGTGCAGGCCGACGGGGTGACCCTGAGCCAGGCGCCCGTGATCAGCTTCCTGGCGCCCTAGGACTGCGTTGCCCGCCGCCGACGGGCGGCCACGCGCTCCAGGCGGCGTACCCGGCGTTCTTCGGCATTCCCGGCGCGACGGCGATCTTCATCGGTTCGGCAGAGTATGGGCGGCACCACGCGGGCCGGCCGGCCGTCGGCTCCCAGGGCCACGGTCGTGAGATAAGCCGTGCATGTGTGCACCTTCTCACCGGTGAGGCTGTCCTCGGAGAAGACCTTGACCCCTACCTCCATGGACGTGCCCCACGCCTGGTTGACCTGGGCCAGCAAGCTGATGATGTTCCCCAGCTTGATGGGGTGGATGAAATCCAGGCTGTCCAGGGAGGCTGTGACGATGCCGGTGCGGCAATGGCGCAGGGAAGCGATGGCGGCTGCCTTGTCGATCAGCGCCATAACCCGCCCGCCGAACACGTTGCCGTAAATATTGGTGTCCTCGGGGATGATCAGTTCGGTCATCTCCACCCGGGAAGTTGCGGGCGGTACAGCTCGGGGAGGCTGGTCGGGTGCCATGCCGGCATCCTAACACCTCTTTCGTGGCCGGCCCGGAGGAAACTCTTGCCTGTGGCCACCGTATTGTTCATGCGGGTTGTGGCGCTGGGGCCGCGACCGGAGGTGGCGCGTGCGGCACTCCAGACACCTGACGGCAATAGTTCTCCTGGTGGCCTCGCTGATGCTGGTCGCCGCGGGAATGCTGCTGCTGCGCCGCTCGCCGCTTCCGGAGCGGGCTGTCCTGATGGTCAGTTTGCAGGATGATCTCCCCGAGGAGCGTGGTCATGGCATGGTCGCGCGCGTTCTCGGCGGGCGCAAACCGACCGTCCTGCAGGTTGTCCGAGCCCTTGACGCGGCGGCGGCGGACAGCCGCATCGTGGCAGTCAACCTTCACCTTGGAGGGGTGCGCTGCGGCCTCGGACGAGCTCAGGAGGTGAGGCGCGCCCTTCTCAGGGTCAGAGCGGCGGGGAAACCGGTGGTGGCGCTGCTGGCGGGGACCGGACTCCTGGATACCTATATCGCCAGTGCAGCCAGCGAGGTCTATATGTTGCCGGCGGGGAGTCTCATGATTGCGGGGATTGTCGTGGAAGTGCCTTTTCTCAGGGGCGTCCTGGACAGGGTCGGTATTTTCCCCGACTTTGTCACGACGGGAGACGGAAAGGACTCGCCGGACCCCTACACACGAACCTCCATGTCGGAAACCATGCGGAGGAACATGAATCGGATCGTGGATGATCTGCAGGGGCAGATCCTCTCCGACATGGCGGCCGGCCGCGGCCTGGAGTCCGAAGCCATGGAGCGCCTGGCTCAGCGGGGACTCCTGACCGCCCGCGACGCCATGGAGGCGGGATTCGTCAACGGTATCCTGCACGCCGACCAGATCGCGGAGCGCATCCGCCATCTGGTGGCTCCTGACGCCGTGGAGGAACTCTCCCTGGCGCGTTACACGCGGCACCTTGCTCCGGGCTGGCTGGCTCGCCCCGCCACCCTTGCCCTGGTGTATGTCACAGGCGTTCTGGTGCAGGGAGAATCCCTGGAGAACGAGTGGTACGGCCGGGCGGCAGGCGCGGCGACGCTCTCCGCAGCTTTCAAGAGTATCCGGGATGATGAGAATATTGTCGCCGTTGTCCTGCGCGTCGATTCTCCGGGCGGCTCCGCCGAGGCGGCCGAGATCCTGTGGCGAGAGATCACCCTCACCGCGGCCAGCAAACCGGTGGTGGTCTCCATGGGTGACTACGCCGCCTCCGGCGGCTACTACATCGCCGTTGCGGGGGACGAGATCCTGGCGGACCCTTCCACCATCACCGGGTCCATAGGGGTGTTCGCCGGGAAGTTCGCTCTGCAGGGTTTCTACGACTGGGTCGGGATGAACTGGGAGCAGATCAAGCGGACTCCCAACGCAGATATCTTCCACGACCGTCTGCCCTGGACTCCGGAGCAGCGGCAACTGCTACAGGCGCAGATAGAAGAAGTCCACGACAGGTTCAAACAGGTGGTCGCAGAGGGCCGCGATCTGTCTGTGGAGGAAGTGGAGAATCTCGCCACGGGCCGGATCTTCACCGGACGTGAGGCCGTGGATGCCGGTCTTGTGGATGGTCTTGGCGGGTTGCCCGAGGCCATTGCCGCTGCCACACGCCGCGCGGGCCTCTCAGACACGGAACAGGTCAGATTGCGCATCTACCCGCGCGGGGGGGGATTCCTCGCGGGCCTGGTGCAGGGTCAGAGCCTGTCCCTGGGGCCGGCCGGAGGACCATTCGCCGGCGCCATGGCTGAGGCGGCCCTCTGGGATCGCCTGGCCCGGGAGCGGGTGGTCGCCTACGCTCCCTGCCGGGTGGTCCTGCCCTGAGGGTTTCTCTCTGGGCGGCGCGGAGCCTGCACCGCGCCACTGCTTGATCGCCTTCCCACTGCGCTGTTAGCATGCACAGTGCGACGGGAGGTCGTGAAGCGGTTTCAGGCCTCGCCGGTCACTCTGTCCAGGAGCCGGTCCAATGCAGCGTTGTTCGAGAAAATCCCGCACTTGGAGCGCCATGGCGCTCATCATGGTTGCCTGTTTCCTTGCCGGTTCGGTTCAGGCCCAGATCCGTGGCAGGTCGGCGGGAAAAAGCCGGGTGTCGGGGGCGGTCACCGACTCCGAAGGGAAGCCTCTTGAGGGTGTCACTCTTTTTCTCAACAGCACCGAGACGAAGACCAAGACAACCAAGATCAAGACCAACAAGAAGGGGACATTTGTCCACCCTCTGGTCAGTCCCGGGTCGTTCAAGTTCGAGTTCGTCAAGGAAGGCTACAAGATCTATTACCTGGAGATGTCCAACATCGCGTCCGATGATACGGATATGGGCTCCTTCGGCCCGGCGCACTTCAGCATGGCCCAGGCGGATCGGGAGATTCGGCTCGTAGTGGGTGGTATCACCAAATTCACAGTCAAGATGGCCACATATGAGAAATACGAGGAACTGGCCATGAAAGCAGCCCTGGGAGAGATGCCGGACGTTGAGACCTCCGATAAGGTCACGCGCACGCGGCACCCGGCCGAGGTGGGCCGCGAGATGTTCGATGTGAAGAACTATGCCGGCGCGCTGGAGCAGTTCGAAGAGGCACAGGCCATGGATGGTGGTGATCAGGATGCCGGCCTGGCCTTCGCCATGGCTCAGAGCTACTACCACATGGACCGTCCTGACGAAGCCGCCGCCCAGTTGCGCCGTGTGCAGGAACTGGATCGCGGCAAGCATCGAGCCGGGGTGAATTATTTCCAGGCGCTGGTTGCCCAGAAGCAGGGGCGCACCAGGGACGCGGTGGTTTACATGGAAAAGGAAATTTCAGGGTCCGACGAGCCCCAGGCCAGCATGATGGCGACCATGGGTGGCCTCTACCGTGACGTGGGCGAGGACGGTCAGGCCATCACAGCATTCGAGCAATCACTGGCAATGGATCCCGACAACCTGGGCGCCCTCATGAACCTGGGGGCTTTGTACAGCAACATCGGCGATCAGAAAAAGGCCGAGGAGTTTTTTCACCGGGCCGCCAAGGCCGGTGCCAGCAAGGGGAAAAAAGGCGCGGCGATTTTCTTCAACATCGGGGCTATCAGTGTCAACGAGGGCAAATACCAGGCTGCGGCGGATGCGTTCGAACGCGCCATCGCCATCAATCCCAAGTACGTTGCCGCTCATCGAGAGTTGGGGTACACCTACAAGGATTTGAACAACACGGCCAAAGCCAGGGAACATCTTCTCATCTACCTGGAATTGCAGCCCAAGGCCCCGGACCGCCCGGAACTGGAACTCTGGCTCAAGGCCACCAAATGACGCGAAGGTGGTGCTTCCGGGTGGTTCAGAGAGGAAAGAGCTTCCGCTCGATCAGCTGGGCGAGGATCTGCGCTGCCGCCAGATGAACTTCGTGGACCCGGGCCGGGTGTTCCGCTTCCACCACCAGCGCGTGATCGGCGTAGCTCTTCATGGTGCCGCCATCGCGGCCCAGGAACGCCGCCGTCGGCAGGTTGGCTTCCCGCGCGGCCACCAGAGCCTTGGTGCAGGCGGGGGAATTACCATCCTTGGAGAAGGCAATGACCATGTCTCCCTTGCGGGCCTGGGCGGCCAGTTGACGGGCCAGGACTTCATCCAGAGAGCTCTCTTCAGCGATCCCGCTCATGAGGGCCGCATCGGTGCCCAGGGCCACGGCCGCCAGTGGCGGACGGTTGGCAGCCACCCGGTGGACCAGAGCATCCACCAGGATGCGCGCGATGAGGTTGCTGGGGCCCGTCCCGAAGACCAGCAGTTGACCCTGGGAACGGAAAGTGTTGGCGACACGATCGGCCAGGAGGACCAGCTCCCCGGTGGAACGAGTGAAAAAACGGTCCTGGATGAAACGAAGATCGTCGAGAATTTCCTTGACTTGATGTTCCACAGCAGGTTCCCCTCTCTCCGCGATTATAGATAGGGGGTAGGGGGTGTCAAGCAATCCAGCCCAGCGTCCCATGATCGTCCAGTCGGATCGGACGGTTCTCCTGCAGATGGGTTTGCCCGCCTCGGAGGAGGCCCGTGATGCCCTGGCCCGGTTCGCCGAGCTGATCAAGAGCCCGGAGCATGTCCACACTTATCGCATCACCCCCCTCTCTCTCTGGAATGCCGCATCCACGGGCCTGACCGCCGACGAGGTGATGGCTGCCTTGGCCTCCCATTCGCGCTTTCCGGTGCCTGCAAGTCTGGCTGCCGAAGTGCGCGATCTCCTGGGGCGGTGGGGCCGGTTCCGCCTCTGCCCTCTGGACGACACTCACCTTGCCCTCGAATCCGGGGACGAGGCGCTGCTGGCTGAGATTTCCGCCAACCCGCGGATTCATCCCCTCCTGGGCGCCGACCTGGGTGCAGGCCGTCGTGCCGTGGCCACCAGCAATCGGGGATTGTTGAAGCAGGCCATGACCCGGCTGGGATGGCCGGTGGAAGATCTCGCCGGCTATGTGGAAGGCGAACCCCTGCCCATGTCGTTGCGAGCCACCACGTTATCGGGGGAGCCGTTCAACCTGCGCCCCTACCAGGTCGCATCCGTCCGGGTCTTTCACGCCGGAGGCAGCGCCCGCGGCGGGTCCGGTGTGATCGCCCTGCCCTGTGGTGCCGGCAAGACCGTGGTCGGGCTGGCGCTCATGGCGGAACTGCAGACCTCTACGTTGATTTTGACCACCAGCATCACGGCCCTCAGGCAATGGCGCAGGGAACTGCTGGAACGCACCTCCCTGAGTGAGGATGAGATCGGGGAGTACAGTGGCAAGGCGAAGAACGTGGGCCCTGTGACCGTGGCCACCTACCAGATATTGACGCACCGTCGCAGCCGGGACGCGCCGTTCACACACTTCGGCCTGTTCCACGAGCGTAACTGGGGCCTCATCATTTATGATGAGGTCCACCTGCTGCCGGCCCCTGTCTTCCGCCTCCTGGCCGATATCCAGAGTCGCCGCAGGTTGGGGCTGACGGCGACCCTGGTGCGTGAAGACGGACGGGAGGAGGATGTCTTCTCCTTGATCGGGCCGAAAAAATATGACGTACCCTGGCGTGAACTGGAATCCCAGGGTTTCATCGCCGCCGCTTCCTGTGTCGAGGTCCGAGTCCCCTTGAGCGCGGAACTGCGCCGCCGGTACTACGCCGCCGGTGACCGGGAGGCCTATATGCTGGCCGCCACGAACCCCGCCAAGGATTCCTGCGTGGCCGATCTCCTGGAGCGGCACCGGGGTGAACACATCCTGGTCATCGGACAGTACCTGGCTCAGCTACGCGGGCTGGCTGAGCGGTTGGACTTGCCTCTACTGACGGGTTCCACCCCCCAGGACGAGCGGGAGCGCCTCTATGATCGCTTCAGGAAGGGTGATCTCCCTGTTCTCGTGGTCTCCAAGGTCGCCAATTTTGCGGTGGATCTGCCTGAGGCGGCGGTGGCCGTGCAGATATCGGGTACCTATGGGTCCCGCCAGGAAGAAGCCCAGCGCCTGGGCCGCATCCTGCGTCCGAAAGAAGGAGCCAATCAGGCTTGTTTTTACACCGTGGTGAGTCGTGAGACGGTGGAAGTCGAGTACGCCCGCCGCCGGCAGATCTTCCTGGCGGAGCAGGGTTACAGGTACCGCATCGAGGAGGCCGGCAACCTGTAGTCCTCAGGCCAAGGTGATGGCGGCGATGAGACGGCCGGCCAGACCCTTTTCGCCGCGGTGGGAAAAGAAGAGGTCGGTTCGGCAGCGGGTGCAGGCGGCGACTGTCCGGGTATCTTCCCCGGGCACGCCGGCTCGGCGCAGGAGATGGGCGACGGCCCCGGGCAGGTCCAGCCGCCATGAGGGACCCTGGCCCTCGATCAGGGCAGGGGAGAGGCGCGCGAAGGGTGCGGCCACCTCTTCACCGACCTCAAAACAGCAGGGACCAATGGCCGGGCCGATGGCCGCCCGGATGGATGAAGGTGAGGCCCCCAGGGAGGCCATGGCCTCCAGAGTTCGGGCCACCACGCCTGCCAGTGCCCCGCGCCACCCTGCATGGATCACGCCGACCACACCGGAGGTCGCGTCCCTGAGCAGGATCGGCACACAATCGGCGGTCTGGAGCAGGAGGATCACGTCGGACCGTGAGGTGACGGCGCCGTCGGCCGTTGGGACCTGGGACCGGTGGGCTCCCGGCGGAATGGTGTGGACCTGATTGCCGTGGACCTGGCGCAGAGGGACAGGTGTACACCCGGCGGGGAAGCCGGCGGCGGCAAGAAAGCGGGCCAGAGAGCCTTCAAGTTGGCCGCCATGGGGCACTCCCCCCTCGCGGGTCGAGAAAGCATGGCAACCACCGCCCACGTCAAATCCCCCTGATTTGATGAATATTGCCTGGCCGGTCTGGTCCGCAAGATGGGTCATGAGGCTCCGTCCGCCGGCGGACCGAAGGCGGGTCCCTTGGCGGCGAGGAGAGTCTAGATCGGTCCGCGCCTGGCTCTCAAGGCTTTCCCGCCCGGACCGGGCCGTTCCACGGGTAGGGGCGCCGGTCTTGACAAGGCACCTGCGATGGGCGAAAGTCCTTCGTTCCGATTCACATCCGGTTGCCGGGGCCGGCGCGCCGTACCGGCCAAACCCAAACGGGGAGCAAGTTCATGTTCGCGAGTGTCCTGGCCACGTTTCTCATGGCGTCGTCTTCCGAGGGAGGAGAGGCCCCATCCGCCCTCATGCAGCTCTTTCCGTTCATCCTCATGGCGGTCATCTTTTATTTTCTGCTGTTCGCCCCCGAGCGCAAGAAACGCAAGAAGACCCAGGAGATGCTGGCCGCTCTGCGCAATGGTGACAAGGTGGTGACCAGTGGCGGTCTCCACGGCAAGGTGGTCGGGGTGACCGACCAGATCATTCAGCTCCGCATTGCAGATGGCGTGAAGATCGAGGTCTCACGCAGCGCAGTGTCCTCCAAACTCAGCGACTGAACAGCGCTTTCACGGAACCGGGCCAATGACTCCTCTACGCTGGCGTTTTCTCATCATAGCGGCCATGGTGGTGGCAGCTGTGTGGGCTGTTTATCCCCCCCAGGAGAAGGTGCATCTGGGCCTGGATCTGAAGGGCGGTATTCATCTGGTCCTGCAGGTGAACTCCGGTGAGGCGGTCGCCGCAAAAGTGGAGTCGGACGTGGAAACGGTGCGTGCTCTTCTCACCGATAATTCCATCCCGTTCGGCGACCTCGCCAGTGAGGGCGAGGACAGGATCCGGGTGACAGGCCTGGATGCGGAAGGGCGCAGCCGGCTGGATGCACTCCTGGATGAGAATCTTCCCGTCTACAACCGAGGCAGTGCCGCCGATGACCTCATTCTCACGCTGGACACATTCGAGAGCCAGGCGATTCGCCGGGCGGCCGTGCAGCAGAGCCTGCAAACCATTCACACGCGGGTCGATGCCTATGGCGTGGCCGGGCCCATCATCCAGCAACAGGGGTTCGGCCCCGACGCCAACCGTATTCTCATCCAGCTTCCCGGAGTGGAGGATCCGGAGACCGTCATCGACGTCTTCCGGCGCCAGGCCTTCCTGGAATGGAAACTGGTGGTCTACCCGCCGGGAGTCACCGATTTCAGGGCATGGGATGGTTTTTCCGACCGCCAGACCCTCATTGATGCCTTTGGCGGCACCCTGCCATCGGGTGTTGAGATCTATCCCGAAAAGCGGGCCGTCGGGTTGGACGACCGCCAGATCACGGTCTGGTGGCCTCTGACCAAGGCCTCGCCCATCAAGGGGAACGACCTCAAGAACGCCCAGCGTGGCCAGGGCCAGTTCGGTGAAGCCAACATCGCCTTCACGCTCACGGCCACCGCCGGGAGGGTGTTCGAGAATCTCACCCGTGAGAACGTCGGCAGGAAAATGGCCATTCTTCTGGACAAGGAGGTTCTCACCGCGCCGGTCATCAACTCGGTGATCCCCGGCAACGGTGTGCTGGAAGGCAACTACACCGTGGAAAGTGCCGACATCCTCGCCCTGCAGCTCAAGAGCGGCGCCCTGCCGGCGTCCCTGGATGTCCTGGAGCAGAGGACCGTGGGACCCTCCCTGGGCATGGACTCCATTCGCAAGGGGGTTTACGCGGCTATCCTGGGACTTGTCATGGTGATGATCTTCATGCTGGTCTACTACAAGCTGTCCGGCATCAACGCGGTGGTGGCTCTGCTGCTGAACCTGCTCCTGGTGCTGGCCATCATGTCCTCCATGGGTGCGACTCTGACTCTGCCCGGTATCGCCGGATTTATTCTCACAATCGGCATGGCCGTGGATGCCAATGTCCTCATTTTTGAACGGATCAAGGAAGAACTTCGCAATGGCAAGAGTGTACGGGCTGCCGTGGAAGGCGGCTTCGGTAAGGCCGTCTCTGCCATCGTGGACAGCAATGTGACCACCCTGATTGCCGCTGTCTTCCTCTTCCAGTACGGAACAGGCCCGATCAGAGGATTCGCCATCACCCTCATGGTGGGGATCCTGGCCAGTATGGTGACCGCCCTGTTCGTCTCCCGTACCATCTTCATGGCCGTCCTTTCCGGCAGGACCGGCCAGGAACGCCTGAGCATCTGATGGAAATTCTACGTCCGACGCATATCGATTTTCTGGGCAAGAGGTACATCCTCTTTGCCGTGTCGGGGATTGCGCTCGCCGTTTCTCTGTGGGCTCTGGGCAACGGCATCAACAAGGGGATCGATTTTGCCGGCGGCACCGAGATCCAGGTCAAATTCGCCGAGGCACCTGAACTGGATACCCTGCGCAGGCAACTCAACGATCTCGGCATGGGCGACGTCTCGCTGCAGAGTATCGGTGCCGTGGAAGATCACGAGTTCCTCATCCGGATCGGCAGCCAGCAGGAGGCCGGCGTAGCGGCGGCCCAGGAAAGGGAAGAGGCCGACACCCAGCCTGTCCCGCCGCCACCTGAGGCAGATGACCTGGACGATCAGGTCGACGGCCGGGCTGAGACACCCGATTCTGCCTCCATCCCGGACCCTGGCCCTATTCCTGGGGTTCTCCCGGAGGAGCCTGTGGCCAGGGAAGGGGAGCAGACCCGGGTCTACCATGCTGTTCTGGAGGTGCTGCGCAATTATTCCGGGGTTGATACCCGGGGTGCCCGTACCGATCTGAACATGGCCAACGTCCACGAGATGGCGCTCCTTCTGGCCGCCGGTCCGGGAGGTGAGCCCCAGGCCGGGACTCTGGCCACGGCCATCGCCGGCTACCGCAGGGATCACGCCGGCTTGTTCCTCTCCTTTTCCGACCTGGATCAGGTGGAAGGCATGACTCCGGAGGCCCGCACCTACCTGGAAGCCAATACCGTTCTGGGGCCGTTCACGATCCGCCGGGTGGAGTTCGTGGGACCCCAGATCGGCGGTGAACTGGCCTGGAAGGCCAAGCTGGGCATGGGACTCGCCCTGGCCGGAATGCTGCTCTATATCACCATCCGTTTCCGCAACCTGGGTTTCGCTCTGGGTGGGATTATCGCTCTCATTCATGACGGTATCATTGCTGCCGGCATCTACGATCTCTGGGGCGGTCAGTTTGACCTGATCCTGGTGGCCGCCATCCTCACCCTCCTGGGGTATTCCATCAACGACACCATTGTCATCTTCGACCGTGTCAGGGAGAACACGCGGCTCATGCGTGGCAGTGACACCCTCACTATTTTCAACACTTCCATCAATCAGACCCTCAGCCGCACCCTGCTCACCTCCATGACCACTCTCCTTGTCGTGGTCTCCCTCTTCCTATTTGGGGGCCAGACCATCCACGGCTTCGCTTTTCTCCTGATGCTGGGGATCATCGTGGGAACGTACTCCACTATTTTCATCGCCTCGCCGGTGGCTATCCTCTATGGCCAATGGATGGAGAGCCGCAAGGTGAGCACCCGCCATCAGGTCCCGGCTATCGCCGTGACAGGCGGGAAGCGACACCGCAGCAAGGGCCGGCCGGCCGGGAGATCCTGACCGCCGCCGGCCTGGCCTCCCTGCCGCTATAATCGGCGTTCCGGAGAGACGGGGGCGTCGTGATCCGCTACGAAGACATCCAGGAAAAGGTCGAGGCCTACAACCCGCAGGCCGATTTTGATCTCTTCCGGCGGGCCTACATCTTCTCAGCGCGGGAGCACCGTGGACAAACCCGCCGCTCGGGGGAGCCCTATCTCATCCATCCCCTGGAGGTGGCGAGTATTCTGGCGGATCTCCATCTGGACATGACCTGTCTGGTGGTGGGGTTGCTCCACGATGTGGTGGAGGACACCCTGGTGGAACAGGCCACCATCGAGGAATATTTCGGCAAGGATATCGCCCATATCGTTGAGGGTGTTACCAAGCTCAGCAAGCTGGATTTTCGCACCAAGGAGGAGAGGCAGGCCGAGAATCTGCGGAAGATGCTCCTGGCCATGGTGGATGATATCCGGGTGATCCTGGTGAAACTGGCTGACCGCCTGCACAACATGCGGACCCTGGAGTATCTGCCGCCGGAGAAACAGGTTGAGATCGCCCTGGAGACACGGGAAATTTATGCTCCTATCGCCCACAGACTGGGCATCGGGCGGATCAAAAGCGAGCTGGAAGATCTGGCTCTCAGGCACCTGGATCCGGATGCCTATCATGACCTCCTTCGCAGTCTCGACTCCCGTCGCAAGGTCTCCGATAATTTCATCGAAGACGTGGGCAAGCGCCTCGGCGAGGCAGTGGCGGGCCAGGGCATCGAAGCGGAAGTCTCGGGGCGGATGAAGAGCGTGGCGAGTATCCACGCGAAGATGAAGCGCCAGGCCATTCCGGTGGAGCAGGTCTACGATTATGTGGCCTTCCGCCTGGTGGTTCCCTCCCTCAGGGACTGCTATGGCGCTCTGGGCCTGATTCACAGTCTCTGGCGGCCAGTTCCAGGCCGTTTCAGGGATTACATCGCCATGCCCAAACCCAATGGCTACCAATCCCTCCATACCTCGGTCATATCGGCGAAGGGGCAGCCCTTCGAAGTCCAGATCCGGACTCCCGAGATGCATCGAATCGCCGAGGAGGGCATCGCCGCCCACTGGTCCTACAAGGAGGGCAACCAGGGGCGCGGCGAAGGCGATCTTTCCACGGGTCAGTGGTTGCGGCAGTACATGGAGCTGCTGAAGGATGTCAAGGACCCGCGGGAATTCCTGCAGGTGGCCCGCATGGACCTGTTTCCTGATGAGGTCTACACTTTTTCTCCGCGGGGGGATGTCTTCAGTTTCCCCCGTGGAGCGACCGTTCTGGATTTCGCCTATGCCATCCATACGGATCTGGGCCACCAGTGTGTGGGCGCCCGGGTCAAGGGCAAGATGGTGCCCTTGCGTCATCAGTTGCGCAGCGGCGATATCGTTGAAATCCAGACGTCACCCAAGCATCATCCCAGCCGGGATTCATTGCGACTGGTGCGCACTTCCAAGGCCAGGGCCAAGATCCGCCAGTGGCTCAATGTCCACGAGCGCCAGCGCTCTCTCGGCCTGGGGCGGGAGATAACCGGGAGGGAGTTCCGTCGTTATCGTTTCCATCCGCGACGCGTCAAGGACCGGGACATGACGTTGGCTCTCCAAGCCATCGGGTACGACAACTACGAGGACTTCCTGAGTGCTGTGGGCTATGGCAAGGTTTCGCCGGCCACGCTGGTGAGCCGCCTGGCTCCGGAACTGCGCGCCGAGGACCGTCTCGAATCCCGGCTTACCAGGGTCGTGAAAAAGGCGCTGGGAGTCGGGGCCCCCCGGGTGAAAGTCAAAGGTGTCGACGACGTGATGGCCTCCATGGCCGGCTGCTGCGATCCCATCCCGGGGGAGGAAATTGTCGGTTACATCACCCGTGGCCGTGGGGTTTCGGTGCATGCCGTCAACTGTACCAATGTGGAGAACCTTCTCTATGGCAGCGAAAGGCGCATCGATGTCGCCTGGTCCCGCGCCAGGGGTGAGAACACGACCCGGCCGGTGAAGATCCGGGTGATCATGGATGACCGGCCCGGTGTCCTGGCGCGCATCACAACGGCGATCTCCGAGGAAGAAATCAATATCAGAACGGTCGATGCCCGGGTGGATGAGGCGCAACGGGGAACGGTTCTCCTTGTCCTGGATATCAAGGATACGCGCCACCTGCAGCGCATCCTCAAGCGCCTGCGGGGGATCGAGGGCATTCGCCAGGCAGAACGCAGCCAGGGCGCCTGATGGCATCCTGCTCCCGAGAAAGGACAGAACATGAGCAGCCAGATCATTCAAACAGATGAGGCTCCGGCCGCCATCGGCCCTTACGCCCAGGCCGTGAGTTGCAACGGTTTTCTCTTCTGTTCAGGACAGATCGGTCTCGATCCCGCCAGCGGGCAGGTGGTGGACGGGGGCGTGGAGCGCCAGGCTGAACAGGTGATGAGCAATCTGGAGGCCGTTCTCAGGGCCGGGGGCAGTTCGTGGGGGCAGGTGATCAAGACGACCATCTACCTGGCCAGCATGGATGATTTTGCCGCCGTCAACACCGTCTACGCCCACTACCTGGGTGATCATCGGCCGGCGCGGGCAACGGTGGCCGCCGCAGGGCTGCCCAAGGGAGTGCTTGTGGAGATAGAGGCCGTGGCCGCCTGTGCGCAGGGTTAGCGGACGACTTTTTCGATGCGGCCGCTGCGAATGCAGCGTGTACAGACGCGCATACGGCGGGAGTTGTTGCCCTGCCGGACCCGCACCGTCTGCAGGTTGGGGCGGAACACCCTCCGGGTGAGGTTGTGAGCGTGGCTCACGTTATTACCCGCCATGGGACCCTTCTTGCAGACCTGGCAAACCGCAGACATTTCTTTCTTTCTCCTACAAATCTGGACTGAATTCGGGTGCCGGACGGCAAACCGGAATCCTAGCACAGCCCCCTGAGTCGGGCAACGGCCCACTCATGTGGGGCTCGGCGATTTCCCTGCCGCCCTGGCCACACGGCGGTCGGTTCGGCAGGATTTCGGCCCCCCTGTAAAGACTCCCGCGTCTCCATCCCCCGGCTTCTTGAAACTCCGAAGCCGGGGCCTATATTCAAACCTCGGATTGCATATTGATCATATTGCAGCCGGATAGCCGAACTTGAATTGGGACTCAATTGGGGCCTTCCGGGATGTCGTATGAGGCCGAAACCGGCCCCAGAGGCATCCCTTACAGCTCCCGAAGCAGGGGTGAGAGACGTGTTCTTCTCCAGAAGTAAACCACTGGTCGGGTTGGATATCGGGACCAGCAGCGTCAAAGCCGCTGTCCTGAAGCCACACCGGAAGGGAAAGGGTTTCACGCTCCAGAACCTGGGGATAGAACCCCTGCCTCCGGAAGTCATCGTCGAGGGAGCCATCATGGACTCGGGCCCCATCATCGACGCCATCAATCGGGTCTGCGAAGTTGCACGCATCAAGAGCAATGAAGTGGCCGTATCCCTCTCGGGGCACTCCGTCATCGTCAAGCGGGTTTCCATACCCAGCATGAGCAACGAGGAGCTGGCGGAGTCCATTTACTGGGAAGCGGAGCAGTATATCCCGTTCGATGTGGATGACGTGAACCTTGATTATCAAGTCCTGGGAGACAGTGCCGACGGCGACTCCATGGAGGTGCTGCTGGTGGCGGTCAAGAAGGACAAGATCAATGACTACACCAGTGTCATCACTCAGGCGGGCCGCATTCCACTAGTGGTGGACGTGGATGTATTCGCAGTGCAGAACGCCTTCGAGGTGAATTACGGCCTGGCTCCCAATCAGACCACGGCTCTGGTCAACGTCGGCGCCGCCGTCACCAATGTCTCGGTGATCAGCGGTGGCCATTCACGCTTCTGGCGTGATCTATCCATGGGCGGCAACAACTACACCGAAGCGATTCAGCGTGACATGGGCGTTTCATTCGAAACGGCGGAGGCAGCCAAGTGCGGCAAGTCCCAGGATGAAATCCCCGCTGAGGAACTGACACCCATTCTGGAGACCGTGAACAACGAGATGGTCACGGAAATCCAGAAAACCATCGATTTTTTCCTGTCTTCTCACAGCGACGAGCAACTGGACAAGATCGTTCTGGCCGGTGGCGGCTCGCGCCTGGAGTCCCTGCCAGGGGCCCTGGGCGAGCGTTTCGGTTGCAAGGTGGAACACCTGAATCCGTTCGAGGCCATCACAGTGGATGAACGCGCATTTCCCAAGGAGGCCTTGGCTGAAATGGCGCCGGCGGCTGTCGTGGCCGTGGGACTCGCCATCAGAAAGGGAGGCGACCGATGATTCGTATCAATCTGGTTGCCGAGCGCAAGACCGAAAAGGTTCGCAGGCCTCTTCTCAATTTCGAGTCGGGGAATGAGGCGCTGGGCAACGTTCTGATGGGAGCCGTCCTGGTGATGGCCCTGCTCTTCTCCGGATACAAGTTCGTCAGTATGAATTCAACGCTGGCGAACCTGGATGTCAGCATCGCTGATGCCAATCACGAGAAGGACCGGCTGAAGGACATTCTGGCCAAGGGCGAGGCGTTCAAGGCCCAGAGAGAATTGCTGAAGCGCAAGGTCGAACTCATCACCGAGCTGAAGAAGAACCAGGCTGTTCCCGTGCATCTTCTGGACCAGATAAGCCGGAACCTGCCCGAGTTCCTCTGGCTCGACAAGATCTCGGAGCGAGGCAACGGCATATCCCTCACAGGGCAGGCCACGACCTATAACGCTGTTTCCAATCTCTATAACAACCTCGATGCCTCCGATTATTTCGCGGATGTCGTCCTGGGGACCACGCAGCAGGCCAAGCAGGGCGTCACCTTTTCCATGACCTGCCGCTTCATTCCGCTGCGCGATCAGCAGGCCGCCGCGGCCGCGGTTGGCAACGATGACCATGGGGCGCCCGAAACGGGCTCCCAGGATACCTAGGGGAGAATGATGAATCTGAAGAGCCTTCCCTTCTGGGGGCAAATGCTGGTGGCCGTCGTCTTCGCGATGGGAATCGTTCTGGTGGGCTACAAGGTCTGGCCCGGCTTCACCGAGATGCAGATGAAGACGGAAACGATGCAGAGCCAGCTCAGCGATCTCGAACGAGAGATAAGGCAGGGCCAGGCCATTGAGGCCAAGCTGCCGGAGTTCGAGGCGGAAATTGCCAGCTTGCAGGCCAAGCTGGGCGACCTTCTGCTGATTCTGCCCTCGGAACCTGAAGCAGGCGAGCTGTTGCGCTGGGTGAAAAACCTGGCGGATCAGTCCAATCTTGAACTGCAGATCTGGTCCCCGGGAGCACTCAAGAAAGTCGAGTTCTACAAGGAATACCCGGTGCACCTGAACATCGAGGGCACCTATCACGATCTGGGCATGTTCTTCGATCGGATCAGCAAATACTCGCGCATTATCAACATCAACGGAGTGGACATTGCAAAGCTGGGTCGAAACGATCCTACCAAGACCATCAAGTCGTCGTTCACCGCAACCACTTTCGTTTACGACGACCGGGAGGGAAGCTGATGCGCCATCGGAACTCCATGAGTTTCCTTCTGGCCATTCTGGTGATGGTGGCTACGCTGCCGCCGGCGGTTGCCGCCGATAGCCGGCACATGGCCAGCAAGGATGAGTCGACTTCAAAATCCCTGTCCGGTGCCCAGATCCTGGGTGCCGTCCCGGAGCCCTCCTCGGCCACCGTCGACCGGATTCGCCAGGAAGGCGAGGCAGTGATGGCGGGTATCCACTGGTCCTACGACCCGGCGGGACGCCGGGATCCCTTCCGTTCCCTGGTGGAGCGTGTTGCCATCAAGGGAGAGGGCGAGCGTCCTGATGGGATCGAGGGCATGCTCATCTCCGAAGTGGACCTGGTGGGCATCATCACCAGTCCCCGCGGGGATCTGGCGTTCTTCAACGGATCCGACAACCGGGGATACTTTCTCCATGTGGGCGATGACCTGTATGACGGTCTGGTGCAGGACATCGACCGTGCCGCCGGCAGGGTAGTTTTCCGCCAGCGGGTGGAGGACCCCCGTGAGATCAAACCTTACCGAAAAGTTATCAAGCACCTTAGTTCATCGACGGAGGATGGCCAATGACCACGTCCAAGCGCACCTTCCCGTTGCTGGCCATGGTCCTGATTGCGATGGTGGTCGCAGTTGGGCCGGCCTTCGCGAAACGGGATTCCGCCAACACCATTCCTGAGTGGATCACCGTATCCGCCTTGACCGTCAAGGTTGATACGGCCGAGACGGAGATCACAGTCAAGGGTGATTTCCCGCCCAACTACCTCACCTATCGACCGACCACGGACCGGTTGATCCTCGAGATGCGCGACTGTGATGTGTCGCAGCTGGACATCCCCTCCCTGGCGAAATCTCCCCATGTTCTTGAGATGACCATGGAATCGGAAACCGATGGGGACGGGGCCAGCTTGGCTCGCTTCCTGTTCACTCTTGCTTCCGGCGTCAAGCACGCCGTTCGCCAGGTGGGCAACGATCTGGTGGTCACCTTCACTTCCGATGCCAGCCAGGCGCCCACTCCCGATCCTGTGACCACAGTCACAGAGCCGGTGGCCGGCAGCACTGCGGCCGCCCCGGCGGTGAGTGCTGTCAGCCGTGTGCCCGACAGCCGTGGCTTTATCGCCTATCGCGAGTTCGATGCGGCCACGTTCGCTGCCCAGGCCGGAATGAGTGGCCAGGCCCGGGGACGTGCTCTCACCGGTGTGGATACATCCGATGGTGAACGCAACCACGTACTTCTTCTCACCGACGGCCCGGCTTCCTTCAGCACCTTCGAACTGGCCGATCCGCCGAGACTGGTGGTTGATTTCCAGGGCCTGACCAATGAGGTTCTGGCCTCCCGGATTCCCATGGACTCATCCTTCGTGAAGCAGGTGCGGGTGAGCCAGTTCCGGACAGAACCCAATCCTGTTGTGCGGGCGGTGTTCGATCTGAACAAGTCAGCTTCTTATGACCTGAAGCCTTCGGTGGCCGGGCTCAATATCACCTTCCGGCGGCCTGATCTGGCCGGTGCCATGGACGCTGAGATGGTTGCTGTCCCGGCGATGGAGCCGGTGACCATGGCCTCCCTGGCGGCAGAGTCTGACACTCTCGAGCCATCGGACTATGCTTTCTTCAGTGAGGCCGATACCGATGACCCTGGGCACCGTTCTGGTGTCAAACTCGGCGCCGGGCTGACCTTCGAGTCCAAGATCATATCTGACAAGCAGGCGGTCTATACCGGACGCAGGATCAGTCTTGAGCTGGTGGATGCCGACCTGAAGCAGGTGTTTCGCCTGTTCCATGAGATCTCAGGGCTGAACTTCATCCTGGATCCCAGCGTTGGCGGCAAGGTCACAGTGGTGCTGGACAACGTGCCGTGGGACCAGTGCCTGGATATCATCCTGCGTAACAGTGGCCTGGCCCAGACGTTCGAGAACAACGTCGTGCGGATTTCAACCACCACACAGTTGGCGAAAGAGGCGCAGCAGCGGCGTGCTCTCAAGGAAGCCCAACTCCTTGATCAGGAACCTGTGACGATTACACGCAAGCTTTCCTATGCAAAAGCACAGGAGGTCGATCGGATCATCAAGCGCATGTTGACCGGAGGAGCCACAGGAGGGTCTTCGAGGTTTCAGTCGCAGTACGATGACCGCACCAATATCATCATTTTTACCACCATTCCAGGTCGTGCAGAAGCGATCTCCAAGTTGCTGGATGAGCTGGATCAACAGTCACCCCAGGTCATGATCGAGGCCCGCATCGTGGAGACATCCCGGGAGTTCACCCGTGACCTGGGAATCGACTGGGGCTTCCTGGCCAACGACCAGCGGGGCGCCGGTAACAGTTTCTCGGTCGACTATGATCTGAACCTCCCCCGGGTGGCCGATGCCAACCGTCTGGGCCTTTTCTTCGGTGACCTGGGTCCCAACGGCTTTGCCATTGACATTGCCCTGGACGCTCTGGAAACCGAGGGTCGCGGGCGCGTTCTGTCGGCTCCTAAAATCATGGCCCAGAACAACACCACGGCCATCATTGAACAGGGTACCCAGATCCCGGTGGTGAACACCACGGCCACCGAGATCAACGTGGAGTTCATCTCGGCATCCCTGAAGCTGGAGGTGACTCCGCAGATCACCGCCGAGGGCACCATCATCATGGATATCAAGGTGGAGAACAACTCGCCGGACTTCAACAATCGTGTGGGTACCACGCCGGCCATCAACACTCAGAGAGCTTCGACCCGGGTTCTCGTTGAAGATGGCGGGACCGCGGTGATCGGCGGCGTCTTCTTCCTCAATGAAGGTGAATCAGAGGTGGGCGTTCCCGGTCTGCGCAAGATTCCCGGGCTGGGGTGGTTGTTCAGGAACAGGAACATCACGAAGCAGAACAAAGAACTCCTGATCTTCATCACTCCGAAGATCGTCAACTGATGAGGACCGGCCCCGGGGTGACTCCTCTCTGGGGCCACCGTTCCCCCCTGCGCCGCGGGCGTGCCTGAGGTCACCGAGACTGTGAGCCCTAACACCGAAAATAACCTCGCGAGCCTGGAGGCAAAACTGGCGGCCAACCCGGCCTCCAAGATCTTCCTCTCCCTGGCGGAACAATATCGACATCAGGGGGATCTGGAGCGTGCGGCCACCGTTCTCCATGAGGGCCTGAAGCATAATCCAGCCTACAACGTCGCCAGCGTGGCGCTGGGCCGCGTGTACCTGGAGCGGGGCCAGATGACCGAGGGACGGCGCCTCCTCACGAAGCTGCTCCTGGAAGTCCCGGACAACCTTCTGGCCCGTAAGTTGCTGGACGATTCAGGCGGCCCACTGGAGGAATCGGATGTGGCCGAGCAGCAGGGTTCGTCCGCCGATCCGGAACGCTCAGATTCCGGACCGCGAACACCGGCCGGCGATTCATCGTTGCCTGCGCCTGAAGACACGGTGAATCACGCCGTTGACGAGGCCGGCGGCAACGGCAAAGCGTCCGACGAGCCTGAAATCCACGATCTTGACGGCCAAGAAGACCCGGCGTCCGAAGAACCCGGCATCCACGCCCGAGCCGATGACGGCCAGACCGCCGTTGAACCGGAAGAAGACGAATGTTCCGACTCTGACGTCCCCGAGGCCGAAGATCTCGGCTTCCACGTCTCGGTCGATGATGGACTCGATGAGGAAGAAGCCGATTCTGCGGCCCTGAGGAACGAGCCCTGCTCGGATCTGGGGGAGGCAGCGGCCCGGAGTGAATCGGTGTGGGCCGACCCCCACGCCGACCTGCTGGAGCCTCCCTCGCCCGAGCCCGGAGTCTGGAAACATGAGGACACGTCGATCGACGAGGATGAGTCGATCGACCGGATCTGGGATGAGCCTCACGGCGAGGTGAACGTCGGGCCGGCGCATGGAGTCACGGTTGACTCTGCTGAAGAGCCTGAGGCCACGCCGCAGTCTTTTGAGACGGTCCGGCTTCAGCGCAGCGATCTGCTGCCGGTATCTTCCGCCGGCCCGGAATTCCCGGAGGAGCCGGACGAAGCCGGAGAGGCCGGCCCGGAAGTGGAGAAGGCCGAGCCGGATTCAGAAGAGGTGGAATCTGCAGTCGAAGCCGCCGGCACCCTGACCATGGACGAGGAGTCCGGATCCGAGGCGACTCCGGAGGTGGACCCCACTGACGCACCCGACGCCCTGGAAAGCCCTCCTGCTGCCGCTCTCATGACGGAGGGGTCCACGTTGACGGTGGATGAGCGTCCCGCCGACGATAATCCTGTGGAGAACGAACTCCTGGCGACTGAGGTGGCGCTGGTGGCGCCTCCTCCGGCGGAGGATGGAGATACGGGGCCTGTTGCCGTCTCCGATGTCGAAAACCCGGCCATGGGCATGGCTGTTTCCTTCGCTGAGGAGGAAGAGGCGGATCGCACGCTCAGTCTGGCGCGCCTGTATCGCCGGCATGGCCGTCTGGACCTGTCGGCGGATGTCTATCGCGAG
>SMYD01000099.1 GCA_004356015.1 Acidobacteriota bacterium
CCAGAGGACGTCGCGAAGCGTCGCCGAGACGGGCGCATCGTGGCTCGCTGCAACTGTGAAGGTCTCGAGGAGTTCACGGTTGCTCGGCGCGCGAAACTTTGCGCCGCCGACGCCCACGCCGATCGCCCCGCGCTGAAGACCGTGATCGATGCGCGTGAGAATTTGTTCGAGTTTGTCTTTGTCGTACACACGCGGATCGGCGTCCGGCGCCGGCTCTGCCTCGCCGATTATTTCGACTCGAAGCTCCTGGAACCCGATCGCCACGCCATAGTGAACGAGCATCTCTCCTTCGTATTGTGCATACCAGTCATCAACATCCGCCGTTCCCTCGCGAAAGTTGACCACGGTGGTGACACCGTCGGCGACGTGAAACCGCGCTAGCCGTGCGTAGGTGTCGAGATCGATGAAGCCCGGCGCGACGACGAGACCTTCAGCATCGAGCACGGTGTCGCCTGAGAGTGCGCCCGAACTGATCGACCGAATGACGCCGTCGCGAATGCCGAGGTTCCGGACCGCGTCCAGCCCTGATTCGGGATCCATCACGCGACCGTTGGCGATTACAAGGTCGTAGTCGTTCGTCGCCGGTGTCATCGGCGCGCCAGTTCCCGCCGCGCAGCCTCCGTGCAACAGAAGAGCCGCCAACAGCACAATCAGGTGGACATGACCGATCAGCTCCCCCGCGCTAGTCAGCGGCTTTCCGAGGGCACTGCTGGCATCGGTGAACATCGCCGTCTCCTTCTCCATACACGTCTCAGGCAGGATCCTACCAAGGATCCGTCCATCGAGAGTCCCCTGGAGTCGACCCCAGTCGTGGAGACAACTTGGAGACGGTCGCGGCGCGGCAATCTGGCGCGGCCAATCGATGAGGGGAAGCTCCCTTCCCGCAAGACAGACGACCTTCCGTTCGAGAATAGCCTTTCCGGGCCGATCATCTCCATTGCATCGAGCCTTCTTCAGCTTCCAGCAAGGGCCGCAAGGTCCCCAGAACCAGCGACGAAGCCTGCTTTGCTCATGCATGGACGCGGGACAGGCTCCCGCGCCCGGCGGTAAACCATTGAGTATAAATGATTTAAGGTGGTGGAGGCGGCCGGAGTCGAACCCTCGTCCTCATGTGCAGTCAGGGAGTAAGGCAGGGTCGAGGGAAACTGCACGGCCACGGCGCCGGGGAACCTATTATCGGGACCGGCCGGTCCCGATCCGCTTGCCGACGCAGCGCGGCCGGCCCCATGATACATAACCTGAAAATGGCACACCCACGAGAGGGATTCATGTCGATATATGCTACTTTGGCGCCGACCTGACCGGCGCGAACCAGGCCACAGACAATGTCAGGGTGGCCGTCCTCTGTCATCCCCATCTTCTCCTCATGGAACTTCATGCCCCGTAAAGCGCTCCTCTGCTGTGAAAACCTGAGCAAATCTTTCGGGTCAACCCCGCTGTTCGAGGGGTTGACCTTCACCCTTCACGACCGGGATCACGTCGGCCTCGTAGGCCCCAACGGCTCGGGGAAGTCGACCTTCCTGAAGATCCTCTGCGGCCTGGAGAAGGCCGACAAGGGAACATGCACTCACCCGAAAAGCCTGCGCATCGGGTATGTCCCCCAGAATCCCGTCTTTCCTCCCGGGAAGTCGGTGGAGGACGTGATCACGGCAGCGCTGGCTCTGGACACACGCCTGGACGACCGCGACCGGCACAGGCAGGCCAGCGTGGCCCTGGGCAAGGCGGGATTCACCGATCCCGGCATCTCCACCGACGTCCTCTCGGGCGGCTGGCGCGCCAGGCTCGCTATCGCCCGTGAGCTCGCCCGCACTCCCGACCTCCTCCTGCTGGACGAGCCGACAAATCACCTCGACATCGAGTCGATTCTCTGGCTCGAGTCCCTCCTGCGCAGCGCGTCCGGTGCCTTTGTGGTGGTCAGCCACGATCGCTATTTTCTCGAAAACGTGGCGCAGCGAATGCTCGAGATCAACCGGCTTCACCATACGGGTCTGTTTCATGTTGATGGCTCCTACGCTGACTTTCTTCAGAAGCGCGACGATGCTCTGAGCAACCAGGCGGCATACCAGGACAGCCTGGCCGGGCTCGTCCGACGAGAGGTGGCCTGGCTCCGTCGTGGCGCCAAGGCGCGCACGTCCAAGTCAAAGGCTCGCATCCAGTCGGCAGAGAGCAGTATGGGAGAACTCGCCGAAGCACGTGAGCGTAGCTCCGGCTCGACCATTGGCATTGAATTTTCATCATCTGGACGCAAGACGAAGCGGCTGTGGTCCGGCGAGGACGTGAAGATCGGATTCCCCGGAAAGACGCTCATCGACCATCTTGACCTGCTGCTCAAGCCGGGCATGCGCTGCGGCGTCATCGGTCCCAACGGCTCGGGCAAGACGTCCCTGCTGCAGACCATCGTGGGAGAGATGGCCCCTGCGGCCGGCACGATTCAGCACGCCGAGGGGCTGCGTGTTGTGTACTTCAAGCAGAACAGGGAAACACCTGACCCTTCCCTCACCCTCAAGCAGGCCCTCGCGCCCAAGGGGGACACCGTGATCTACCGTGATCGGCCACTCCATGTCGCCTCCTGGGCCAAGCGCTTTCTCTTTCGCCCCGAACAGCTAGAGTCCCCGGTCTCCCAGCTCTCGGGAGGCGAGCGCGCCAGAATCTCTCTGGCCAGGATGATGCTGGAACCGGCCGATATCCTCGTTCTCGATGAGCCCACCAATGACCTCGACATCCCCGCCCTGGATGTTCTCGAGGAAGCCCTGCTGGAGTTCCCGGGCGCCCTCGTCCTGGTAAGCCACGACCGCTGGCTTCTCCACCGTGTTTCAACCCAGATCCTGGCCCTCGACGGCCTGGGCGGCGCGCACCACTTCGCCGACTACGAGCAGTGGGAGGCGAACCGACCGTCAGCGCCCCAGACCAGAAAGAGATCCCAGCGCCAGACGCCCAGGATACAGAAATCCTCGAAAACGCGGCGGCTGAGCTACATGGAGCAGCGCGAATGGGACGGGATGGAGGCCGCCGTGCTCGAGGCCGAAGCGCGAGTCACCGCGGCCCGGAAGACCGCCGAGGACCCGGCCATCGCAACGGATGCGGCCAGGCTGCAGGAGCGGTTCGCTGAACTCGAGAAACTCCAATCCCGAGTCGAGCATCTCTACGCCCGCTGGGCTGACCTGGAAGAGAAGCAGACGTAGAGCACCGGAACGGAATAATAATGGAAGCTGCGGAAACGGAGAAACCTGGCCGTTAATTTGACTTGGGTTCAATGGTGGAGGCGGCGGGTGTCGAACCCGCGTCCAGGTACAAAACCCTTGAGGAGCTGGAACTTGCGCGACCCGAAGACTTCGTTGACACCATCGGGAGGGTCGGTTTCTATCATTAAGACCCCCATTCCCAACTGCTGTCCAGACAGGGCGTGTTGGATGCTGATTGGCCGGTCAGGCGAAGCAGGATGGTGGGGCCGCGGTCTGCAAGAGCCTTGCGGCGAAAAAAAGCGGGGGGAAACCCGTTCTGGGTTTCCCCCCGCTGCCCCCCCCTCCTGAAGTGTCGCCGGCTGGGTCAGGCGAACTGATCCCGCTGGCCCCGGAGCTTGGCGAGGGCGTGCATCTCGATCTGGCGGATTCTCTCCCGGGACAGGCTGAATATTTCAGCTATCTGGCGCAGGGTGTACGGTTTGTTGGAGTCGAGACCGAAGCGTAACTCCACGATGCGCCGTTCCACCGGGTTGAGAACCTTGTCCAGCATGTTGCTGATGACTGTGGGTGCCTCACCCTTCTCCATGAGCGCGTGGGGGTCGCCGGCGCTTTCGTCCGCAAGTTGTTCCAGCAGTGACTGGCGGTCGTCCTCGGTATGGTTCTCCAGCGGGATCGGGTCCTTCGCCAGAGTTAAAAGTTCGTTGACCTCCGTTTCGCTCATGTCCATGTGTTCAGCCAGTTCCCTTGAGGTGGGTGTCCGGCCCATGGCTACCAGAGACTCGGCGATCTGGCTCTTGAGAGCTGCGATCTTCTGGCGGCAGTGCCCCGGCAGGCGCACCACGCTGGAGCGATCGATGAATGCCTTGGACAGGCCGCTGCGGATCCACCAGACGGCGAAGGTGGAGAACTTATAGCCCCGCTCCCATTCGAACCTGTCCGCAGCTTTCATCAGTCCCAGGTTTCCTTCCTGGATGAGATCCAGAAACGGCACACCGCGGCCCCTGACCTTCTTGGCCATGTAGACCACTAGGCGGAGGTTAGACACCACCAGGGTCTCCTCGGCCGTGGCCAGTTTCTTCTTCATGATCCTGACGGCGCGAAGAACTGGCCCCAGGCGGATTTCCGTCTGCGGGTCTTCCTCCAGCTTGAACAGACGGGTGCAGATGGTGTCCAGGTGATTCAAGGACCACCGAGGCATGTTGTTCTCGGAATCCTTGTCTTCAGCGTCCTGCAGGACGCTGCCGCGCCACGGCTCCGGCAGATCCAGGAGCATCCGGGTGAGATCCATCCGGGTCCGATGGATCTGCTTTGCCAGGCGAACTTCCTCTTCACGGGTGAGGCGAGGAATGGCGTGCAGCGCACCCAGATAGTTCCCGAGTGAGGTGCATTCCAGGACGTCGTCCGCCTGCAGGTGGTTCCGGCCATCCTTGCCGTCAGCGCTGCTGATGGCATGTTGAGTGTCATCGCGCATTTGAAAGTCCCTCCTATAGCAATCAACTGCAGAGAGTGTAAGGAGGGAAAGACCGCGCAAAAGTGGCCGAAGACGCCTATAATAAGGTAACTCGTGCCAGGGACCCGGCAAGTTGTTAATTCACCGGGGCAAACCGCCTGCCATGGTGCCGGTTTTCAGGTCATGCTGCGGCGGTATTCCCGCGGTGAGGTTCCGGTCCAGCGCCTGAACGCCCGTTGGAATGTGCTGGCTTCCGAGTAGCCCAGCAGGTAGGCAATCTCGCAGGCCGCGATCTCACGGCGGCGGATCAGGCCCATGGCGACTTCCCGGCGCAGATCTCTCAGAACGGTTGCGAAGGTGGTGCCCTCGTCGCTGAGGCGTCTTTGCAGGACCCGCACGCTCATTCCCAGGATACCGGCAGTGTGCTCCAGCGTGGGGAGGCCACCGCTCAGCTCGGTCCGGATGACATGGTGGACCTTGTTGGCAAATGAAGCATCCTGGGTCAGGGAAGCGATCATCTCTTCGGCCAGACGATCCAGGTACCTGCAGAGCTCCTCGTCGGCGCCACCGGCCTTGCGCTTCATGTCGTCACGGCTGAAGACCAGCGCCGTTTCGTCACATCCGAAGGAGAGCGGGCACCCGAAATAATGTGCGTGATGCGAGGTGTCGTCAGGCCTGGGATATGAGAAATGCACCTCCACCGGCATGATCTTGGTGCCGGTGATCTCCCGGGCCACATTGAGCACGGCGGCCAGGCGGATATCCACCGGGTGTCTGAGATCATCGAAGGCGAGTTCACTCTGGAACTCCAGGGTGGCCCGCAGTCCTTCCTCGGAAAGAGTGCAGCGCAGTCCCTGGTTCAGGATGTTGCAATAACGGCCCAACCGGCGCAGAGCGTCACCCAGGGTACGGCTGTAGGCCATGGCGTAGCCCACAACGCCCATCTCTCTCACCGAGATGGAACTGCCCAGGCGGAGGCCCAGGGCCGGATCCGGGTCGTGTTTCATCAGGCTGCGCCAGAAGCGCTCGATGGTGATGGCCGGGATGCGGCCGTCGAGGTCGTCCAGGTCGACCTTGTGCAGTCCCGCCTCGCGGATCACCCGATCTCGATCCACGCCCATCTCGAAGGCATGATCCAGCATGGTCTTGGTAAGGCGGGCCAACCCGGTTAGCATGTGTTCAACGTTACAACACTGGGCGGGGCCCCGGTGGGAAGCGAGCATATCCGCCGGGCACGCTACAAGTGCTCCTCCGTCAAGATATCGATGGCCCGCGCCAAGCTATTGCAGGATGCCGTGGATGGATGGATCTGGGCTTACATCGTCTTCAGGTACTTGGCGACAGCAACGATCTCCTCCTCGCTCAGCTTGCCCGTGAAGCCCTTCATCTTGCCCTTGCCCTTCTTGACCACCTCGATGATGGTCTCCAGGTCGGTCTGGGTCTGCCATTCGGGATCATTAAAGCTTGCGGAGCCGGAGGCCGTCTCTTTCGCCACGCCATGCTTGCCATGACACATGGCACATTTCTTGTCGTAGACCAGCCGCTGTCCGGCGCCGTCATAACTGTCGGCCAGCAGCAACGGCGTGGCGATGATGGTGATCAACGCCAGCGCGGCGCCGGCGCGGAGAAGCTTCTTCGTCATGCGTCGTCCTCCCTTCACGTGGACCAGAATCATAATACTCCATGTGACAGATATTCTGGCTGCCGGGTCACCGTCGTGGAGGCGGCGGGAGTCGAACCCGATCCGTCCCTTTTTGCTAAGTGGTGACGACGCACGACTTTAGCGCCTAAACCGAAGAGGGAGAGAGGGTTCGGCTCTAACTTGTTGTCCTCGTGACTCCTCAGGAGTCCCCGTGAGTCCTCCTGAGTCTTGGAGGAATAGTGGAGGGCGGCGGGAACAGTGTCCCGCCGCCCAAGCAGGCGAGCCTACTCAGAGGACTTAATAGCATGGGCAAGGGGCAGCAGGACGGGGAGGTTTCCTGCCGAAGCCGATCCACGTCTATCTGCAGCCGCGAGTTACCGTGGGTGCCCTCGGAGACCCGGCTGCGGGCGACGGTCAGGGAGACATGCGTGAGCGAGATGGCATGCACCACCACCGAGGGCACCCGGCGCGCCCAGCCGGTGGGGAGCAGAAAACGAGAATCAGGCCTCGTGCCCGGCATGAAATACCTCCTGAAAGAAACTGTGCCGGAGCGGATCAGGAGGTAAGATAAACCATTGTCAAGGCAGGCCCTTCAGCCTGGAGAGAGCGACACGAACTCTCGCTGGACCATTACACCGCAGGGCGCCTTCTTCTTGGACACTACGGGCGACGCCGTAGCGTCAGGACTCCGGCTCGGGCTCCGCCACCGGCGTCCAGGTCGGGTCCGGGTTGTACCGTTCCATCAGGCGGAATTCGTCGAGCGTGCTCGGCCCGAAGTCTTTCTGGTAAACGACCCCAGTGCTGCTCGCGATGAAGGAACTCACGCCGGTTACGGCGTACTCCGCCGGCGCGGCGACGAGGGCGAAGCCGCCGATCATCACACCTCCCAATACGAAGTCCATCTCGCCCATCGGCGCGTCCGGGCCTTGTCCCTTCAAGATCTTGAAGTAGTACCCGTGGAAGACGTCTTGCTGCTCGGTGTACCCCTCGGCAATGATGCGGGCGATCCCCTCACCCACCGGTCCCTCCCACGAGCCGTCCGCGGCTTGCCACGCCAGTCCGTCCTGCTTTCCGGGGGTGCTGACGACTCGCTGCGCGTACTGGTTCACCAGCCCGCCGTTGCGTTTCTGCGAGGCGTACTCGTACTGGGCCTCGACGTACCCGCGGCAGACCTCGATCGCGTCGAGCTCGTTCCGGCCTATGCGGCGGTACAGCACCTCCTCGCGTCCCGCCTTGGAATCGAACCGCCACTTGCCCTTCTCTTCGACGATGGGAATCGGCATCGGCCAGTCTTCTGCCCCCACGATGAGGGTTGCAAACTCCGGTGTCTCGGGATCGCGGACGATTCCGGTCTTCACGCGGGCCTGCGCCGCGAACGCGGCGGCCTGCTTCTCGTCCTGCACGGTATCTTTGGTAACAATCAGGTCCTCGCCATCCGGCCCGAGGATCTCCGTCAAAGCAGGGACGTCGAATCGCTCGGCGGCCGCGATCAGCGCCTCGCTCGCCGCTTCAGGCGTGGGGAACGTCGATTGTTTGGCGACCGGTTGCGCCGCCACTTCCTTGGGCTTGGGCTGCTCGGTACACGAAACCGTCAAAAGCGTGGATAAGCACGCGATCCAAACGCAAATCCTGAACGTCATCGCACTCACCTCCGGCGTCCGCCGCCGCCCCGCGAGCCCATGCTCGAGGCGCCACGCGACCTGCTGGCCTTGGCCCTGCTTCCACTGAACCCGCTGGAACCGCCACCGAAGCCCCCGGCCTTCGACGGGCTGCTCTTCGGAATGTTCTGGTTGCCGATCCGGTCGCCACCGCCGCTTCCACCGCGGTTTGCGGTGGCCGGCCCCGCCGCGCGATTGCTCGTGCTGGGGCTCGCCCCACGGTTCCCGCCGCCGCTGGGCTGCGGCTTCGCGCTGGCGCCGCCGCTTCGATTGCCGCCGGCGGGTTGCTGTTTGGCACTCGCCTGTCTCGTGCTTGGCAACTGTCCCCTCGCCGATCCGCCGTACTTGTTCGCCGTCGCTTGGCTCGAATAGGGGGCCGCCCCGCGATGCTGGGCGTTGTGCTGCCAGTTGTTGTTTCCGCCGCCGCGGTTCCCGGTGTTGATGTTGGCGTTCCTGTTGAAATTGTTGTTCACGTTGATGTTGATGTTGTTGCTGTGTCCCCAGCTGCAGCCGCAACAAGAGCCGCCCCAGATGGAGGCGCCAATCGCCACGCCGATGCTAAACGACACGAACGCGGCGCCAGGCGGATACGGCGGATAGTAGATCGGCGGATACGGGTAGATGGGCGGACCGTAGACGACCACGGGGCTGTAGGACGGAACGTAGATGACCTCAGGGTTCGTCTGTTGCACGATGATGACCGTCTTTTGCTCGATGACCTTCGTCTCGACCGTCTGCTGTGTGTTGGACTCCAGGGCTCCTTTGTCCTTGGCCTTCAGCCGCATCCGCTGGACGGAGTCCATCACGTCGTTTTGCTGCGCGAGGAAGGCGTTCCCGAGATCCGTCGTCCATTGGAGATCGTCCGCGAGCCGATTCACCACCTCGGGAACCGCGGCCATGGACTGGATCGCCGGGTCCCAGGGCTGCTTGGCGACCGCATCGGCCAGTTCCTTGTCCTTCAGGTCGGGGTTCTTCGCCATCCACTGCTGCAGCTGAATTATCTCCAGTGGATAGGTCGCGGCGACGAGAGTCTGAGCCAAGAGCGGGTCGGGGTAGAGCGCGATCGGCGCCACGAGCGCGTCGAGTTGGTCCGGGGGGAGCGTCGCGTCGGCCGGATCCGCCGTGCCGGCCGCCGACGTTTCCTGCGCTAGGACCAAGCCGCCACCGGGAACGAGCAGGACCGCGCAGCCAAGCGCCACGACGCTTCGTATGACCCGATTCCATGCTCGGCGTCGGGAGGTGTTCAATCCCATGATGATGAGCCTCCATTCGCGCCGAGATTGCGCGGAAACATCACCCAAAAACCTCATGGCAAAATGATAGCACTTGCTGGGCTTGCCGACCCCGCTTCCGAGATTCTGGAGGTACCCCCCGCGAGCGTGTCGAGGGACGTACCAACTTCCCCATGTGAGAGACGGCTCTTCGGGGGTCAAAACCGGGTTCCAAGACCTGATTTCGACGGTTCTTGGGAGACAACTCAAATCATTTCTGCACTTGGGTTGGTCCGACCCTACTAATCCACCATCGCTCTACCCGACCGCTTTGTATTCGCCGCCGTAAGTCTGTCGCTCGGGGAGATGGGCCTGCTTCCTGATCAGGTTCTCAGTGATGCTTCGGTGGGGACCGAGTCCCAGGCCAACAGTTGCCATCTCCTCTTTCTCCACGGGGCCATTCTTATTCATGATTTTTCCGCCAGGCTTGCCCTTGCCTTTGAGGTTGTAGTAGGCGTGGATTAGCTCGTGGGCTAGCCCGACCTAGGACGGTCGCGCCCCGTCAGGGCATTGGATCATGTTGGCGTTATATTTAATGGCCGTCACCGAGTGGCCACCGTGGGTAGCAGCATTCTCATCACCTCGAATGGCCACGTTCGTGCCTCGCCAACCGGTTGCACATCCGGGGTCATACGTCATGTCTGCTCGCATAATGCAGACGGTGTAACCGAACTTCTTGTGACCGGCCAGCTGTGTAATACCGGTCAGCAAATTTTTCCCAGCGGGCGTATGGCTGATCTTCCTCAACGCGTCTTTAACTAGCGTCGGAAACATGACACTGTCGGTCTGGCTTTGCATTCTAATGTTAAAATACCCCAAATTTCGGCATTCAGTTTCGGTGGTCTGCTATAGTGGGAACTGAAAACCCAAGTCGTTGATCTGACTTGGGTTCAATGGTGGAGGCGGCGGGAGTCGAACCCGCGTCCCTCCCTTTTCGTTAAGTCGTGACGACGCACGACTTAGCGCCCAAACCGAAGAGGGAGAGAGGGTTCGGCTCTAACTTGTTGTCCTCGTGACTCCTCAGGAGTCCCCCTGAGTCGTGGAGGAATCGTGGAGGGCGGCGGGAACAGTGTCCCGCCGCCCAAGAACGAGAGCCTATGCTGGCAACTTGAAAGCGCGGTTTCAGGGGTGGCAGGCCAGCCACCGACGGCTGGCGACCGTCAACAGGCGACCGCCTTGGTGTTGAGAAAGGTTTCAACGCAGTGTCCCTGGACCGCCAACGGACCGACGCGGATTGTGCGTTTGTTTCGATTCCGTGTAGAATCCGCGAGATTCCAGCAATTCAGGGAACGGAGGTATCTTCGTGTCGCCAAGGAGGAATCTCGTAGCCACTTTGATGGGGCTGACCCTGTCCGCTGCGCCCGCTCTCGCAGACGAACCCGACATCTGCCCGAGCCAGGGAGAGAGCACGGACCAGATGGATCGAGACAAGTACGACTGTTACAACTGGCACTCTTGGAAGGAAGTGAAAATTCTCGCCGCTACCGGCGTGGAGGTCGATCGTACAGACGGCAGGGACGCCTTCCTGTTTCGTGTCGGTGCGGGATCGAAGTCAAGGAGAATATCATGAGTCGTGGCTCGTTTTCGATTTGCCTTTCTACCGTCCTGTTCGTGCTGCTGGGCCTGTCCATGGTCACGGCTCCGGCCAGTGCCCAGGAAAAGCCCAACATCGTTGTCATCTGGGGTGATGACATCGGCATTTGGAACGTCGGCGCCTACACACACGGCATGATGGGCCGTACGCCGAATATTGATAGCATCGCGCAGCAAGGTGCGCTGTTTACTGACCATTATGGCCAGCCCAGTTGCACCGCCGGACGCGCTGCATTCCTAACGGGGCAGATGCCGATTCGAACCGGCATGACCACCATTGGCATCCCTGGCTCGACACTCGGGCTTCAAAAGGAAGACCCGACGCTGGCCGAGGTGCTCAAATCGCAGGGCTATGCCACCGCCCAGTTCGGCAAGAACCACTTGGGTGACCGCAATGAATTCTTGCCGACGGTCCGCGGTTTCGACGAGTTCATGGGCAACCTCTATCACCTCAACGCCGAAGAGGAGCCGGAGCAGCTTGATTATCCAGGTCAGAAGAATCCCGCTTATGCGGAGAAGTATGGCCCTCGCGGCGTCCTGCATACCTGGGCGACCAGTGTGGATGACCCAACGGTGGACCCGAAATTTGGCAGAGTCGGCAAGCAGAGAATCGTAGATACTGGCAGACTGACACGAAAGCGGATGGAGACCATTGACCGCGAGATTCTAGACGAGACGCTGAAATACATGGATAAGGTGGGCAAGGGCGACAAGCCGTTCTTCCTCTGGTTCAACACAACTGCCATCCACATTTGGTCGCACCCAACTCAGAAGTATATCCAGATGGCTGTGGATGAAGGGCGCTCCGAAACAGATGTTGTGAGAGCGAAGATGATCGAGCATGACGAGCATGTCGGTGCGATCTTGAAGAAGCTCGAAGAACTTGGTATCGCGGACAGCACCATCGTCATCTATTCCACCGACAACGGGAACGAGTTGATGATGTGGCCGGATGGCGGTTATGCGCCCTTCCGCGGCGAGAAGGGCACTACCTGGGAAGGTGGCGTGCGCGTGCCTGCTCTGGTTAGGTGGCCCGGACACATCGCGCCAGGAACCACATTGAACGGAATCCAAAGCCATGAAGACCTATTTGTCACCCTGGCTGCTGCAGCGGGATTACCGGACATCAAGGAGAAACTGCTTACTGGATACCAAATCGGCGACATGACCTACCAAGTCCATTTGGATGGTTATAACCAGCTCGACTACTGGATCGGAAAATCCGAGAAGTCCGCCCGCCGGGAATTCTTCTATTACGACGAGACCGACCTGATGGCCATCCGCGTGGATGCCTGGAAGATGCACATCGGTGTCAAACCGGAGGGGAGCTGGTGGAATGAGAAATATTACCCGAGTGTTCCCTACGTCTTTAACCTGTTAATGGACCCGATGGAAAAAATGGACCCAGAGTCGCACGAGTGGGGCTACATCGGACGCAAATTCTTCGCTCAGAAGATGTGGGCGCCGACTGCGGCTTCTCCCTTCCTCGCGGCTCACCTGAAGAGCCTGCAGGAGTATCCACCGCGCCAGGGAGCAGACTCGCTCAGCATGAAGAAGGCGATTGAAGAGGCCATGAAAAAGATGGAAAACCCCGGGAGCAGTAGCAATTGAGGAGTGCCACCGGATGGTCACGGTACAGCCATTGCTGTGGATTACTCCTGTCACTTTTCGTAGGCCATACTGCTCGCCACCTTCTTATGGCGGTTCAGGTCATACACCCACGCTTCGAAGCGCTGCCCGCCGTGTCCATAAGGAGTCGTGCTATGAATAAGCTCTTTCTTAGTTCTCTCGTTCTTTCCGTCACGCTGATCGGGTGCAATCAACCGCAGCACGACTCCAGCAGTCAGCCCGCGGGGACGAATGATCCGGATCAGGCTGAACTCCTGTTCGTGCAAGAGGCGCAGAGCATTGCCTTCAACGGCAACACGTTGACGATGAAGGACGTGAAACCCTCTATCCTGTTCTTCACCGACCGGCCCGAGCGAGTCGCGGGCTACTGGACCCTGGACGAGTTCATGGACGAGGTCAGCACGGGTCCCGACAGCTTCGCCGCCGACCCGCCCAACGCCACTTTGGTCAGCCTCGTCGGCAACACTTTCGTCGACGTCGTCCTGGAACTAGCCGAGAGGCCAAGACATGAAGACGGCGCATTCATCTACCCGAACGTCCGCATCATCGAAGGGGAACCGCCGGCCGTCGGAGGTGCATCGGCGCTGTTCATCGACGTGATCGGTCGTCCGATGTCCCCCGGCTCCGTCGCGGGCGTTCACCGTCGCCACCGCCGCCGCGCAGTGCGGCGCCACACCCCGTGACCGTCAAGTTCAAGCCGGATAAACTAATCCACTAGATCGAAAGAAGCGTGGCGAAGATGGCAGCAAAGGGAAAAGACCCGAGCTACGCAAGGAAGGTGAGTCGGTCATGTTGGGCGATTCAACCCGAACCCGGAAAGGCTTGAAGCGAACCACGACTTCACTTGAGGAGACAGCCCTATGAGACCCCGCGTTATCACAGCATTCCTTGCCGGTGCAGTTCTCACCTTAGGAACCATGATTCTCATGGGAGCGGGGGGCACGGTGAATTCGCCCACGGGTACGGCACCCGACCGTTACGCCTACTACCCCGGCACCGAAGAACTGGCCAAGGACGAGATCCGGCTGATCGCCTGCGGTACGGGACTGCCTTCGGCGCGGCGTGATCAGGCCGCTACTTGCTTCCTCGCCGAGGTCGGCAACGGCGATAAGTTCCTCTTCGATGTCGGTACAGGCTCGATGGCCAATGTTGCGGCCCTGATGATCCCCTACGACTTTCTCGACAAGATATTCCTGACCCATCTGCATACCGATCACTGGGGTGACCTGGCGACGATCTGGGCCGGCGGCTGGACGGCAGGAAGAACGAAGCCGCTGAGGGTATGGGGGCCCAAGGGCTCAACGCCCGACATGGGCACCGCCTACGCCGTCGAGAACTTCCTCAAGGCCTACAACTGGGATGCGAAAACGAGGGACTTCGTGCTCAGCCCCGAGCCAGGCAAGATCAGCGTGACCGAGTTCGACTACAAAGCCGTGAATGCCGTCGTCTATCAGGAGAATGGCGTGACCATTCGATCCATCCCTGCCATCCATGCGGGCGACGGTCCGGTGAGCTTTATCCTCGAGTACGCAGGGCTTAAGGTTGTGATCGGCGGGGACACGTTTCCCAACAGGTGGTACATCGAGCACGCCGCCAACGCCGATCTCGCGATTCACGAGACCTTCCTGACCCCGGCGGACCTCGTGCTGCTCTACGGCCAGTCGCCCGAGGCGGCGATCGGCGTGGGCACGCAGATTCACACCTCACCGCAGGCCTTCGGCAAGGTCATGAGCACGATCAAGCCACGCCATGCAGTGGGCTATCACTTCTTCAATGAGCAGGCCACGCATGACAACATTCTCCGGGGCGTGCTGCAGACCTATACGGGTCCGCTGTCGTTGGCGGTCGACAACATGGTCTGGAATATCACCAAGGAGAAGATCACCGAACGGATGGTCGTGTCCCCGAATCAGGCGTGGGCGGTCAGCGGACCCAACAAGCCGCTGAAGCCACCGGCCAGGGGCAGCGTACCCGATCCGATCTCCGACTTCATCAAGGCCGGCCGCTGGCAACCCGCCGAACAAGCGCAGGCCTCGATGGTCGAGGAATTCAAGAAGGAGAATGGCCTCCAATAGAGCGGCGACCATGACCCGGATTGCGGATCTCGAGTTCCGCTACCCGCAGGGTGTAGTGGTCCACCGATTCTTAATGCGCCCCACAATCAACTAAGTCCAGCGGTTTCCTGGCATTATCTCCCCGCTATCCGGAATGGTTCCCTAAATTTCCGGGAGGAATTTTGTGCCCAGACGACCTCACTCATCACTACCTCTTCCCAGGGCCTGGCCTCGTCATGTCCGTTCGGCGGCTGTCCACGCCATAGCCCTGGCCCGACTGGCCCTGACCACAGCCCGAGGACAGGCCAATCCCTCCGATCCTGGCTCTGGACGGATTTCCCGCCTCACTGAGGAGATCCTTCTTCTCAAAGAGGAAATGCTCATCAAGGATGCCCGGATGAAAGGCATCTCGGCTCAGCGCCGACCGCACTACCTGCCCACCGAGCGGCTGGCCATCCTGGAGCTGCGGGCTGCCCGCGGGTGGTCTCAGACATCTTTCCTCCCTTCTGGGGTCCGTGGACACCTCAGGGAGAAGCTGGATTACCACACCTTTTTCTTGTCTAAAAGCGGCCATCATCTTGGTAAGGGG
>SMYD01000100.1 GCA_004356015.1 Acidobacteriota bacterium
TGACGATGGTTGCGTCTGGGTCTCAAGCTGCTTCTGGTCGAAGACCCCGTCCTGGGCTGCAGGAGGATTCACCGCCGCAGACACCGGCAGCATGGTAAGGAGAAAGGCCATGGCGCCGTGGAGGCAGAGTCGTGGGTGACCTGCAGACAACCAACGCGGCAATGAGCGAGAGATCATGTTATGTCCTCCTGAATCTGGCTCATTCTAGGACAAAAAAAGGCCCGGCATGGAGCCGGGCCCTTCTTCATGGCCGGAGTATGACCTCCTGGATCAGCTTTTTGCCTTCTTGGCTTCCAGGTTGAGGGTGATCTCCACATCGTTGCCCAGAACAAAACCGCCGCCCTCGATCACGTCGTTCCAGGAAACGTTGAAATCCTTGCGGTTGATGGTGACCGACGCTTCGAACGCCCCGCGCCGGACACCGTACATCTTGCCGAAGCCGAGAATTTCTCCCTCCAGAGTCACCGCCTTGGTGACCCCCCGGATGGTGAGATTGCCATCGATGAAAAGCTTGGTGTCACCCTGGAGCCGGATCCCAGTCGAGTCAAACGTGATTGCAGGGTGATTCTCCACATCGAAAAAAGCATCGCTGCGCAGATGGCGATCGCGAGCCTCGTCGTTGGTATCGATACTGGCAGACTCGATCTCCACCTTCACGGAGCTGTTGGCGAAGTTCTCCTCATCGATCATGAGAGTGCCCGAAAACTTGGAGAACCGACCTGGCACCTTGCTGAAGAAGTGGCGCACTTTGAATGTGATGGCGGTGTGCTCCATGTCCAGGTTGTATTTCACCAGTTCCGCCTGGCTGGGAACAGCCAGCGTGAGGCTCCCCAGAACCAGCACCGCGGCCAGCGCAGTCGAGACATGGCGTCTCATTCGTGTGTTCTTCCAGCGCAACATCGTTCTTCCTCCACAATTTTGAGCCGTTGAGAATTCCGGGCCGGGACGTCACCAACGACCCGCTGTTGCTTCCGTGTCCGTCAACGCTGACACAGACCCCGGCATTCCCACCTGCCGTTCCCGGCGGAGGCAGGCGCAGCAAAATGGGGATTTTCAGTGCTGGATGCCGGTGCGGGTGAGCAAATGGCCCAGAGACCTGTTCAGAAAGTGCTTCCGGCCCAGGAAGGGGATCAGGAGCTTGCGCCGACGGGTGAGGCGCTGGAAGGTCGCCTTGATTCCTTCATGGTCGGGGTCGCTGCGCGCACCCTTCTCAAGGGCCTGAACGGCTTCTCCCCGCCGGTTGGCCCGCAGAAGGACCATGGCCAGATTATGCTGAAGGTCCGGGTGCACCGGGCCATGACCGACAGCCGCGTGACACCATTCCAGGGGCTGGGCGGTCCGTCCCCAGACCATGGCGACGCACACCCCGTAGTACGACATCAGCGCCTGTCGCTTGGCCTCATTCAGGTCGGCCATCCCGGACTCGAGAGCCGATTCAAACCGCTCGATGGCTCTGAGATACTGGCCATCACGGGTCTGCTGAACGGCCAGGTCCAGAGCCTGAAGATGGGCGCCACTCTCCATACCCTTGAATCTATGTGCCCTGCCACCTGATGCAACCGGCGGGAGGAACACGAAGCGGCACTTGGACCGCAGCGCCGGAAAAACAAGGAAATCGACTGAACCGCCCCGGTTGTTCCGGCGACCTTCCCGCATGACTCCAGCCGCCATGACTGAAGCCGCCTGACCGGCCCTATCCTGCCTCAGCGCGTCGTGAGTCGTCAGTTCACTCCCATGTGGCCCAGGGTCATCCCTTCACGTTGACGACCTGGCGCAGCACGTGCTCGATCTCGATGAGGTCGCGCTGGTTGTTCATCACCGTCTCGATGTTCTTGTAGGCGCCGGGGATCTCGTCCAGGACATCGGCATCTTTTCGGCACTCGATCCCCGCCGTCTGTGCCGCGAGATCGACGACCGTGAATTTTCGCCGAGCCTCGCGCCTCCCCATGGCCCGACCGGCGCCGTGAGCGCAGGAACTGAACGATGTCCTGTCGCCCTTGCCCCGGGCGATATAGGTCGCGGTGCCCATACTGCCGGGAATGATGCACCGGTCCCCTTCCCGGGCGCGCACGGCCCCTTTGCGGGTCACCCAGACATCCTTGCCGAAGTGGTTTTCGCGGGCGATGAAGTTGTGGTGGCAGTCGATGCTCTCTTCGATCCCCAGAACCTCCCGCCCAAGCTGCCGCTGCATCGCGCCCAGAGTGGCTGCCATCATGAGATGCCGGTTGTGCAGCGCGAAAGACTGCGCCCACTTGACTGCACCCACATAGTCTGTGAAGAGACCGGTACCTTCCGCCAGGTAGGCCAGGTCGAGATCCGGCAGGTCGATGAAGTGGGCTTTCATGTCCTTCTTCGCCAGGTCGATGAAGTAGGTGCCGATGCGGTTACCGATGCCCCGGCTGCCCGAGTGCAGGACCACCCACACCCTGTCTTTCTCGTCCAGGCATACCTCGATGAAGTGGTTGCCCGTGCCCAACGTGCCCAGGTGCCGCCCCGTGTTGGTGCGCCTGTGCACCAGCTTGACATGACGGTCGCGCAGAATCCGGAAAGCGTCATCGCCCGCCAGTTCCGCCCACTGTTGCTGCACGGCGCGAGGCATCTCGCCCCAGGCACCGCGGTCGTTGGGGCCGCCGCGGTCTGTCCTCCCGTGGGGCACAGCCTCCTCGATAGCCCGGCGAAGACCTGCGAGATTGTCCGGGAGATCGCTTGCGGCAAGGTCCAGCCGGGTCGCCCGCATGCCACACCCGAGATCGACGCCGACGGCTGCGGGGATGATGGCCCCGGTGGTCGGAATCACGCTGCCGATGGTGGCTCCCAGACCCCAGTGGACATCCGCCATGGCTGCGATGTGCTGGTGAATGAACGGCAACTGGGCCATCTGCTCGAGCTGAGTACGCGCCCGCGCTTCCAGATCCTGGGTGTAAACCATGACAGGCACCTTGCCTGCCGTGATCACCTCTCTCACCGGCATTTGTCCTCCTTTGCCTGTCCCGGGGCATCGTCCACGCAGGACGTGTCGTCAGGTGTTACCAGGTGCCCGGCAAGCCTCCTGCGTTCTTCTTCTGGACAGGAATTTCAGGTAACGACTTTCCGCAAAACTACACCCTGGACTTCCACAGCGCCTACCAAGTCCGGTCGAGTGTGACAAGCCAGGGAGTGATCCTACCCTAGCCCGGATCATGCATGAAGGAAAAAAGTAAAATCCTGCTAACTTGCTAGAATCGCTGTGCAAACAACGCTTCGGGGTAACCAGTCTACGTTCCCAGCCTGAAACCGTCTACAAATTCTACGAGATGCGTGGCGACAGCGCGAACCGCATGAGAGAACTCAAGGAGGTCGGCCATCCCGGACTCGAGAGCCGATTCAAACCGCTCGATGGCTCTCAGATACTGGCCATCACGGGCCTGGTTAACGGCCAGGTCCAGAGCCTGAAGATGGGCGCCACTCTCCATGCCCTGAACTCTATGTGCCCTGCCACCTGATGCAACTGGCAGCAGGAAGGCGGCGCGGTAACCACGCCGCAGGGGCTGAAAACCAGGGGATTCATGCCATGAGGCGTAGTTTCCACCGGCAATCGCTTCACACCCGACTGTTTCTCAGGCCTATTGCTCTTTCACCTCGATCAAGGTGTTGATTCCGATGGGCCCGGAGATGACCTGCGTGCGTCCGGACGGCCAGAGGATCTCCATCTCGTCGATACTTTTGGCCTCACCCAGGCCGAAATAGAGCGGGAACAGGCTTTGCGAGAGGTGGCCCGATTGTCCGTCGTGGACCTTGGTGAACGTCTGGGAGCCAACCCGGACCTTCACGGTGGCCCCCAACCCGTCCCGATTTGAAACGGCCCCGGTCAACTTGACTTTCAGGAAATTGACGGTTGTCCGCTCAGACAGATTGCTGACCAGAACCATGGGCTCGGAGTTGAAATCGTTGGTGACAATGTCCAGATCGCCATCGTTGTCCAGATCGAAGATCACCGAGGATCTGGAACCCAGGGCTCCCCAAAAGACAACATCCCCGCTGCGATCTTCGCAAAGCCTGCGCTCGGCATCGGCGCCGGAGCACTGCAACTCAAACCATGGCTTGGCGGTCTTCCGCCCCCTGCGTGGCTCCACGCCGAGGATGAATTCGCTGTCCAGAAATTCTTGGCCACGGTTGTTCAGAAGAACCGAGTTGATGCCGTAGCGGAAGGGAAAGTTCATGCTTGAGGCGATGAACACGTCCTCGTATCCATCCGCATTGAGGTCGCCGACACTCAACCCCCAGGGCCAGTAATTCTCCACGCCTATCTGGTCCGAAATTTCGCGGAACTCTCCGTTCGCCTCCTTCCGGAAGAAAGAATTGCCGTAAACATTGGACCCGCCCTGATAGCGGTAGAACGCCTCAGGATATTTAATCTCGGCCTTGAGCTTCTCGCGCGCCGGGCCGATATCCTCGCTCATCTCCGAATGCATATCCGTGATGAAAATATCCATCCTGCCATCATTGTTGTAGTCGAAGACCTTGATGCCCATGGCTCCCCAGGATGTCGAGGGAAACAGTTCGCGGCTCTTCTTGACAAAGTACTTACCGCCCACGTTCTCGTAGTACTCATCATGTCCCTCCATGTTCAGCACATAGAGGTCGATCCACCCATCCTCGTTGACATCCAGGGGACTGGCATCGCCCGACCAGCTCTTGTCCTGGAGATTGACCTGCGCGGACACGTCACTGAAACGGTTGTTGCCCATATTTTTGAACAGAATGCTCTGTTCGGCGCGCTCGGGCTTCAGATGCCCGGCGAAGGCGTCGGTGAAACCGGCATAGAACTGGAACTCCCCCGCTTCCTGGCCGCTGGTGGTCGAATCATTGACCACGGTCATGACCATGTCACTGGTGTACCGGCCCACGTTGGTCAGGAAGAGATCAAGTAGCCCGTCCCGGTTGAAATCGAAGAACACAGCCGCCGAGGAGTAGCCGTTGTAGTCCAGGCCCGAGGCGGCAGAAATATCGCGGAATTTCCCGGTGCCGTCATTCTCGAACAGGAAATTGCCCCCGCGAACCGTGGTGACATAGAGATCAGGGTCCCCGTCGTTGTCGATATCAGCGAAGGAGCTGCCAACACTGATCGGCTGGGTCATGGCAACACCGGCCGCAGCTGTCATATCTTCGAATTTGCCTCCCCCCAGATTTCGCCAGAGCTGGTTGCTGCCGACCTGATTGACGAAGTAGAGATCATACA
>SMYD01000101.1 GCA_004356015.1 Acidobacteriota bacterium
CTCCGCGTCGCAGAGGAATACATCACTCAGTTCGGAGAACTGGCCAAAGCCAGCAACACCCTGGTGCTGCCGGCCAGCGTGGCCGACGTGGGCTCCATGATCGCCCTGGCCATGAGCGCCATCAAGCAGGCGAAGATGCCTGGGGCCAGCGGTCCCCCCATAAGCTGACCTGATACTCGTTGACGGAGATCTCGCTTCAGGGGTGCGCTACCGCCTACCGCGAGCTTTCGCTCTCGACGAATGCTTTGAATTCTTCGTGGCGGCGACGAGCCTTCTCGAGAATCGGCGCGAACTCCGGGTGCTGGTCCAGATCGGCCAGGCGACGGTCGTTGTTGAACGCCGGGTAGCAGTAGAAGCCGCCGGCCACAGCGCGGGCGAAGAGCTCCCGGGCGGTTTCAAAATCGCCGGCCCAGTAGTAGTCGATCCCTTCCTCGAACAGAATTTCCGGGTCGGGAGCGATACTGGCCAGGTTCTTCTGCAGAATCGCCCGCCCTGCCTCCGGGTTGCCGTCCAGGATCTGGATCCAGGCACGGGCGGTATCGGCCAGGCGTGACTCCGGGTCGAGGCTAATGACCTGTTGCGCCAGATTGCGCATCCGGCCCTCGTCACCGGCCAGGTATGAGATGACGGCGATGTGAGCAAGGCTCCAGGCGCTACCGCGGTCGAGGGCGAAGATCGGTTCACCCCGGACGGGGGCGCCGTTATACATATAGATGTGCCCGCCGCTGCGGAACCCGGGGTTGCCCGGCTCCAGCAGGATCGCCTGCTGCAGCTCAGCAGCCGCCCGGTCCAGAAGCCCGGCGTAGCGGTAGAGATAAGATAGACCGAAGCGGGCTCGTGCCGAGTAAGGGTCGCGCTCCAGCCATTCCTGCAACTGTACATACGCCTCCCGGTGGCGATCGCGCTCGACCAGGGATACCGCGTACCCCCACTGGGCCTCGGGAAGGTTCGGGTTCAGCTCCAGCGCCCGGCGAGCGCTGCGGTCCGAGGCCTCGTAGTCGCTGAGCTTGCCGCCGGTGTACGAGGCCGACGAGCGCTGCCGGGAGGCCAGTTCGGCCCAGGCCGGGGCGAAGGTTTCGTCCCGCTCGATGGAGTTCTCCAGCAACTCCATGGCGGTGCGATCGCCGACTACCGTCTGCGGCTGTGCCCGGGCCCGCAAGTACATGTCGAATGCCTCCGGGTCCTGCGGCTGATCAAGCTGCAGCTTGGAGGCCTCCCTGGGTGTCAGGTCGAGGCGCATGCCGGTGACAATCCGCTCCACCACCTCGTCCTGCACCTCCAGCAGGTTGTCCAGGCGGGCGTTGATGGTCTCTTCCCAGCGTACCTCGCCGCGCTCCAGGTCGACAAACTGCACCGACACCCGCAGATTATCGCCGGAGGCCAGCATGCTGCCGGTGAGCAGATGGTTGATTCCCAGATCCTCGCCGACCTGCTTCGGGTCGGGCGTCTGGTTGCGGTATCTCTGTATATAAGATGAAGGCCGCACCGTCACGGAGTCGAGATAGGAGAGCTTGGAGATCACCGCGTCCGCCAGGGCGAAGCCCAGGAAATCGATGCGGTCATCCCCGCGCACGTTCTGGAATGGCAGCACCGCGATCTGGATCGGCGCCCGCTCCGGGGTGATCGGCGTTCCCGCCGGTGTATCCGGCTGGGCCGTGCCCGGGATCGCGGACGCTGCTGGTGCCCCGGACCGAGGACCGAACTGCTGCCACGCCAGCCACCCCAGGGCGATGACGGCCACAGCACCCATGGCGATCAGACCGCCACGCCGCGCGCCTGCGCCCGCCGCCGTCCCCGCTGCCGAGACCGGACCCGTCGTGGCCACCGTTTGCGCCGCCGTGATGGGCCCGCTGGAGCTCACCGCCTGCACTCCCGAATCGGTGGCCCGGCGCAGCTTGCGCAGGTCGACCACGATCTGATCGGCGTGCTGGTAGCGGTCCTGCGCGTCTTTCTCCAGGCAGTTGACGATGATGCGCTCAAGCTCTGGCGGCACCTGGGGATTGAGCTGCATCGGCGGTGGCGGCGAGTCCCGGAGGATGGAGCTCAGTGTGTCGGTGGTCGTCTCACCGCCGAACGGCGCCTTGCCCGTTGCCATCTCGTACAGAACCGAGCCCAGGCTGAACAGGTCCGAGCGCTCGTCCACAATACGGCCGCGGGCCTGCTCCGGCGACATGTACTTCGCCGTGCCGAAGATCTTCCCCTCTTTCGTCATCTCGCCGGAGATGGTCGCCATGCGGCTGGAGTCCGCGTCGTCGCCGGCGCCGCCGCTTGGAGTCTCCTCGCGCAGCTTCGCCAGACCGAAGTCCAGGATCTTGGCGTGACCATCCTCGGTCAGCATGATGTTGTCCGGCTTGAGATCCCGGTGGATGACGCCGGCCTTGTGGGCACGGGCCAGCCCCTCGGACATTTCTGACGCCAGCCGCAGCGTCTGCCTGAGAGGCAGCGGCCTGCCCGAGGCCAGGGTCTCGCGCAGCGACTTCCCCTGGATCAATTCCATGGCGATGAACAGCACGCCGTCGACCTCGTCAACCTCATACACCGTGGCGATGTTCGGGTGGTTCACCGCCGCCGCCGTCCGCGCTTCGCGCATGAACCGGAGCCGCCGTTCCTTGTTCTCCACCAGCTCCGGCGGCAAAACCTTCACCGCCACCTGGCGGCGAAGCTTCGTATCCTCGGCGTGGTACACGACCCCCATCCCTCCCTCGCCAAGCTTCTTGCCGAGACGGTAATGGGAAAGCTGTGTTCCAGGTTCGAGAGTCATGGGGTAGTTGCCTCAGGGACGGGGAATCATACCTCAGGAGAGAGCATCTCAAGGCTTTTTTTGGACCGCGTCGGAAGACGGGCCGGGATCCCCTGCCCTCGGGCAGTTATTCCGTAGCCGCGCCGAGAAGGAAGTTCATGCGGGTTCTGGAGATGTCGACCACCACGTCCAGGATCTTGCCGTCGCGAAGCAGCTTGATCGGAATCTTGTCCAGGTGGGACGTGCGGTCGTGGGCGCGGATCAGGCATTGACTGTGGCAGGTCTCCTGCTCGCCAATCTCAAGAATCAGATCGCCACCAAGCAGGAACACCTGATTGCCGGTCTGCACGGAGAATTGCCCGCCTCGCAGTCCCGCCTTGTCGGCAGGACTCCCATTGACCACATGCTGGATGAGCAGGCCACCCTCCAGATCCTGATTCAGCAGACGCGCAACACCTGCCGAATTCAAGTAGACGGTTTCAATTCCCATCCAGCCCCGGTCCTCCAGGGCCAGGAGTTGCTTGGCTGTGTTGATGGTGATGACAAAGCCAAGCCCCTCGAACCCGCCGGACTTGCTGAGGATCATGGAGGCGATGCCGATCACCTCGCCATTGGAGCTGAAAACCGGTCCACCGCTGTTCCCCGAGTTGATGGCGGCATCCGTCTGGATGAATTCAGCCAGGATGGTCCCGTCATACAAACGTCCGAATTCACGAAAACTGCTGATGTGCCCCACCGAGAAGGAATTTTCGAGCCCCAAGGGCGCCCCGATCACGTAAGCCATCTGCCCGATGGCCAGTTGATCCGAATCGCCGAGGCGGGCGAACTCGAGATCTTCGCCGGGGTCCAGTATCCGCAAGAGAGCGATGTCGGCGCTGGATTCAATGAAAAGAATCTCCGCCGGACGTGATTTGCCATCATGTGTCTTGACAAGAATGCTCTCGCTGCGCTCAACGACATGAGCAGCGGTCACCACATGCCCGTTCGCCGAGATCACGACACCACTGCCGATGGAACGCGGTGGCTCCTGCCCCTCCTTGGCGGGAGCAGCGCCCAGCGCGGTGATGGTCACCACCGTGGGAAGGACCTCAGCGTAGAGCCTGGCCGCACGCAATTCCTCGCCAACGAGATAAGCAGGGGTTTGCCGTACCTTGGGGATGTCGTGGTTGTCCTGACCATAGGCCAGGCCGGCACCGACCAAGGCGAAGAGGAGTGCAACACTCGATGGCTGCCGGATCCGCATGTGACCCCTCCGCATGGGGAGACGGCCGTCAGTTCCGTGGCGTACCGCTCCCGTCGTCTTCCGCCAGCAACTCGTCGATGAACGCCTCCACCGGCTCGGGACGAAAACTACCGAAATGACTGAAGCGGATGCGCCCGGCCTTGTCAATGATGACAATATGAGGTGTGCCGCCGGTGCGGTAGCGTTGCATGGTGATAGGGCGCCGGTCGCCCTCAGTCAGGTAGGCGTCCACGCCCACCGGATGGGTGATCCCCTCATCACGGATGAATGTGCGCAACCGTTCCGGCGTCTGGCGTGAGTGCCCCTCGAACACGGTGTGAATGGAGACGATGCGGACATCATCCCGATCGCCATATTTCTCGTCCCATTCCTGGAACAGCGGGATGGAAAAGGTTCTGCATCCCGGACACCAGAGCTGGAAAAAATCGATCAGAACGACCTTCCCCTTGTTCTCGGCAAGAGTACCGGGGTCGCTGTTGAGCCACTCGGAGACAACCCACTGTGGAGCAGGAGTTGCCTCCGTGCCGCCGGCCTGAGCCGTGGACGCCGGCGCCGCAAGACCAAGAGCCAGGAGGACGAGCAGGCCCACCACACCGCTGACGCGCATTCTCATGCTACAGATGACACGAAACGTCGGCGAAATATTCCCCTCAGTGAGCGAGAAGCCACGGAATTCAGGGCCTCGCTTTCGCTGGACCACTACAGCCATCTACTTGTATTTCAGTGGCTTCCTGCTGGTCACCTTGCCCGCCCTGTTCCAGCGGACATGAAGGTTCGGGTCATCACCATGGTGGAAGACAAAAAGGTTCTCGCTGGGCTCGCGTGAGAGCGTGACATCGAGTTGGGTGGTCTGATCCTCGGTGATGATCTCGGTGATCCCATGGGGGCTTACGGTCGCCCGGAAGGGATCGGGCTTGTACTGGAACAGGTCGGAGCCGGAATCGGCATCGAACTCGATGAAATAGACCAGCTTCGGCTCCAGCTTCTTCAAGTTGATGAAGACGGTGAAGTGACCCGGGTCATTCTTGTTCTTGTGGATGTGAGCGACCGTCCTGGAAGGTACTTCTCGCCCGTTCTTGATGGCTCCGAGCTTGAAGACATAATCATCGATGGGCGCTCCCTGGTCATCCCGAAAGCGGAAATCGAGCTGGGCGAAGCCGGGCCTGACCCTGCGGGTCCGCCGGGTTTCTCCGGCAAGAGCACCATAGGCGGACTGGTAGTCGCCCTTGGTCCGCACTCGGAGACATTGAAGGATCAGCTTCAAGCCCAGGTGCGTATGAGGCGTGGAATTCGAGGTGATGCTGTTCATGATGCCCAGGTCATCACCGGAGTGAGTAAAATCCTTCAGCGCTGCGAAGGGAACTCCCTCGATGCTGCCCACCGGGTTCAGTTTTTTCTTTCCGGCGGAGAGAGAAAAGAGCTTGAAATTGCTGTTCCCTGCCGGGACACGGACCACCATGTCCGAGCCCTGCTCGTAACCCGCGGGAAAGATCCTGGATTTGAAGCGATCGTTTCTGACCTTGTCTCCGATGAGATTGAAAGGACGTATCCCCTTCTTCTTCCAGTTGGCCGGGTCGAGCCACGCCTCGTTGATCTGCCAGGAGAAGGCACTCCCGAGCTCAAGAGCGTTCAGGACCTTCTTTCCGGTTTCACCCCGGTAGCGTGCCTGGGCCATCATGGAGCGTCCATGATGGGCAAGGCGTGAGCCAAAGTGCGGGCCGGCCAGGAACACAAGATTCTTGAGGGATTTCTCCCTCGCGAAGCGCCCCTTGTAATGATGCACGATCCACTGCTTCGCGATCAGGGCGCCTGTGCTGTGGGTGACCATATGGAATGGCTGTCCCCAGTCTCCGTTCAATTTCTTGTGAAGCGCACGGTGCAGAGCCTTCGCGATATCCCGGATCTCGATGTCGTCCTCCAGAGATACATACCGCCCGAGATAGACCTCGTGAAGGTCAAATCCGTTCTCTGCCAGTTTCGTGTGGAAGGCCTGATAGGTCGTGGTCTCCTGGACCGACCACCCGTGGA
>SMYD01000102.1 GCA_004356015.1 Acidobacteriota bacterium
CCTGGGACCGCAGCGCTTCGAGCCGCGGCGGGGGCTGGCCGAACTGGCCCGGCGGGAGGGCCGTTACCAGGAAGCTGATGACCTGCTGGACCAGGCCCTCACCCTGCCCGGGCTCAGCGACGCCACCCGCACCGACCTGCTGGCCTTGCAGACCACCTTGCGCCGCGAGGCGCGGCGCGCCCAGGCGGCCCGCCACCGCCTTGCCCTGGCGCGCGCCGCCACCGATGCGGACGACAGCGGCAGCCTCGAGGCGGCAACCGCCCCGGTCGCCGGCCCCGGCAGCGAAGAGTCCGCCCGTGAGCTGGGCTGGTCATGGCTGGAAACGGCGCGCCTGCGCCACGACGCCGGCGACCTGGCCGGGGCTCTGGAGGCCTGCCGGGAAGCCCTGCCGCGCCTGGCACGACCGGTGGATCTGGTGGGCGAGTGCGGTTATTTCGCCCTGCAGGCCCGCGACTGGGGACCCGCCCGGGAACTTCTGGACGAGGCCGCCACCCGCGATGAGACCGATGTCCGCCATCTCATCAACCTCGCCCAGGCCTATACCGGCCTGGGGCGCCTGAGCAGCACCGTCACGACCCTGGAACGCGCCCTGGCCGTGAACGCCCGCTCGCCCGAGGCCAGCACCTACATGGGCAACGCCTGGTACAGGCTGGGCAAGCTGGATGAGGCTGAAGCGGCTTACCGCACGGCGCTCACCCTCGCCCGCAGCAAGGAGGACATCGACCGGCTGCAGAAAGTGCTGCTCCACCTGGATGAAGAACGCCGGCTCCGGGAAGCGGCGGCGGCCGCCGCCGACCTCGAGGCGGACGATGAAGATGCCGACGGGCAGGACGGCAGGAAGAAGAACAGGAAAGGTGATTCATGAGCAGCCGTTGCACCCGGGTGACGGTCTTCGCTCTGTTGCTGGCAGCGGCCCTGGCGGCAGCGCCGGCCGCTCTCGCCCAGTCGCCGGTGCCGCGGCGCTCGCCCAACGCCACCCGCGCCGTCACCGCTCCCCAGGCGGCCCGCCGCGGCTTCGAGATTAAAATCATCGAGCCGGCCGACGGAGCCATCATCATGGGCCCGTCCCGCATCAGCGTCCGGGTCAAGGCCGACGACACGGCCCGCATCGCCAGGGTGACATTCTACGTGGACGACCAGGTCGTCTTCGTGGACACGGAGGCGCCGTACCAGACGCTGTACGACTTCGGCTCCACGCCGCGGCGAACGGTGGTGAAGGCCGTGGCCACCCATACCGCCGGCTACTCCGTGGAGACCTCGGTGGTCACCCGCGAGTTGAAACTCTCCTACTCGGTGGAGGTGCGGCGGGTGGTGTTGACGGTGACGGTCACCGGCCCCGACGGCATGCCCGTCACCGGCCTGTCCCGCGAGAACTTTCGCGTCTTCGAAGATGGCACCGCCCAGGAAATTCTCGAGTTCGACGTCGAGGAGAGGCCCCTGCGCCTGGCCCTGGTGCTGGACACCAGCGGCTCCATGCGCGGCCAGTTGACCCAGGTGCAGCTCGCCGCCGCCGGTTTTCTGGATGTTCTGCTGCCCGAGGACCGGGCCATGGTGGTGGACTTCGACGACCAGGTGATGCTTCTGCAGGACCTCACCGGCGACCGCACGGCACTGCGGGACGCCCTCATGAGCACCTTTGCCCGCGGCGGCACCGCCATGTACGACGCCATCCACGCCACCCTGCGCCGGCTGGCGCCGCAGAAGGAACGCAAGGCCATCGTCCTGCTCTCCGACGGCGGGGACACCGCCAGCGTCATGGACAAGGACAACACCCTGCAGGCCACGCGCGCCAGCGACGTGTTGATCTACGCCATCGGCATCGGCGGCGCCGATCATTCCGTGCTCAAATCCATCTCCAGGGAAGCCGGTGGCCGGGCCTATTTCGTCGGCTCGGCGGACGAACTGGCCGGTGTCTACCAGAAGATCGCCGACGAACTGCGCCACCAGTACATCATGGCGTACGCCTCCACCAACCCGGAGTACGACGGCAAGTGGCGCAAGCTGCAGGTGGAATTCAGGGGCAAGGGCGACTACAAGGTGCGCTTCAGACGGGGTTACTATGCCGTGCGGAGTCGTCCGCGGCCTCTGGATCAGCCGCCGGTGACGGAGGAGAGACCGGCGCCGGAGGAGGCGGAGCCGGATCCTCAGGCAGAGCCTGATCCTGAGTCGGAACCTCATCCGCAGGAGACGCAGACGGATCCGGAGGCAGAGCCTGATCCGGAGGAGACGCAGCCGGATCCTGAGGCGCAGCAGACGGAACCGGATCCTGAGCCGGAACATCATCCGGAAGAGACGCCGCCGGGTCCGGATCCGGAGCAGCAGGAATCGTCAGATAACGGCGCGGCGGCAGAGGCTCCTCCGGCGGCAGGATGACGCCGCGCTGTGCGGCCATCTCCACCGGGTAGTCCACCAGGCGGATCGTGAGCTCCAGCGGCCGCCCTGGCCGCACCAGCACACCCGGCACGCGAATGGGAATGGTCCCCGGCGCCGTCACGCGCAGTTCATAGAGGGCGGCGGGCAGATCCGGCAGAAAAAGGCGGCCATTCTGCCGGGAGAGCACCAGCCGGTGCCCCGGCGGTGGCCCACCGGCGAAAGCGATCTCGGCATCGGGCAGAGGCATGTCTCCCTCGGCCAGGACCAGGCCGCGCACCTGGACGACGTCCATGACGGGGTTTGCGGAGTCCGGCACCTCGACGGCCGGTGTGGCGGTGGCGGCGGTCGTGTCTCCGGGGACGAGGCGGAAGTCGAGAATGCTGCGAAACGGCGGCCGTACCCGGACGTCGTCGTAGCGGCCGGTGGCCATCCCTTCCGCCAGCGCCTCGAGGACAAAGATCCCCGCCGGCAGGTTCTCGAAGTAGTAGGTGCCCGAATGATCGGTGGTGGTCAGATAGATGATGTCCCGGTCGTCCAGGGCCACCCGGGCCATGACCCGCGCCGCTGTCAGGCGACTGCGACCGGAGCCCGAGACGGTGCCCTTGATGCGCCCGCGCCCGCCGGCCAGCGGGGGAGGCGACGGGGCAGCGGCGATCTCCGCCGCCAGGGCGGACGCAGGTGTTGCGGGCACGACGCTCTCCTGCGCGCCGGCGTTTCCGGTGGCGGCCAGGGCCAGGAACAGCGCCGGCGAGAGCATCCATCGCTTCACGATGCAGGCTTCATGGCGGCCGGGAGGATATCCACCACCATGCCGTCCTCGGCCAGTTCCACCGGACGGCCGAAGGCCGCGGCCGCGGGACTGGCCATGTCGACCTGGTCACACTCAGGATAGAAGTGGTTGAGGAGCAGGCGGCGGGCGCCGGCGCGGCGAGCCAGCGCACCCGCCTCGGAAGGCACCAGGTGCCCGGGCGTCTTGCTCCCTTCGGGGAACGAGGCCTCGCAGACGAACAGATCCGCATCCCGGGCCGCCGTCACCACACCATCACAGAGGTCGGTGTCGCCCGACAGCGTCAGCACTGCGCCGCCCTCCTCTTCCAGGCGCAGGGCCCTGGATGCCGGGATATGGTCCACCGCGTACCCGGAGACGCGGATACCTTCCCCCACCAGCGGTTCCTCATCCAGATCGTGCAGTTTCAGGGAGAAACCAGTGGGCATGAGCCAGTGCCCGAACAGCATCTGAAACGCGCGGAGCGACGCCAGCAGCGGTCCGGATCCCGCCAGGGTGAGTGGCTTGCGGCGGCCATGAACAGGCAGGCCGGCGGCGAAAAGAAGATGTCCGATCTCGCCGAAGTGATCCAGGTGGTGATGGGTGAAGAGAACGCGGTCGATGCGGTTGGGATCACCGCCGGCCCGCAGAAGACGGTCCAGGGTACCGGCGCCGCAATCCACAAGCAGGGTTTCCCGGCCGGCTTCCACCAGGCAGCCAGGCGCTCCGCGCCTGCGGTTGGGGGCCGCGGTTCCCGAGCCCAGGACGGTGAGGCGCACCGTTCGCTCAGTCCACCGGCACGATCCGCGCTCGCCCCTCGGCCACCAGCCGGCAGATGTCGATGGTGGAGACGATGCCACGCACCCTTCCATGACTGACAATGGGAATGCGATGGATCTTGAGATTCCACATGAGGTTGCACAGCTCCTCGACGGGCGTGTTTTCGGCGACCGCAATAGGGCGTGGCGTCATGATCTCTCCCACCTGCCGGACATCCGAGATGACTTCATCCTCTTTGGCGGACACGGTCTCACTCCCGGAAACCGCCGCCGGTTCGGCGACATCCTGATCGTCTTCGAGTCCGCTCAACGCCTCGTCGCTGAGTCCCATCCCTCCTACCACGAGATCGTCCTCGGTGACGATACCGATCAACAGGCCGTCATCATCCACCACCGGGGCGCCGTTGATGTTCTGGATCTGAAAGAGCTCGGCAACCTCCTCGATGGTGGTGGTAGCCCGGATGGTGATGACGTCACTGATCATGACGTCGGCGGCGGTCAGCCCCGAGTAGAGCAGGTCGGCTGCCAGGGCGCTCTCGGCGGCGTCCATGATGTCATCCTCGCCATCCGGCGGCAACGATTCACGGCCGCCTCCCTTTTTCTTTCTTCCGGACATCAGTCGCTCCTCAGGCCGCGGCCGAAGTAGGCCGCGAGAATATTCAGATCGTCCCCATCCACGTCGTCGTCCCGATCCAGATCAGCTCCTGCCTTGAAGGCGGGATTGCCGGCGCTGGTCCCGAAAGCGCGCGCCAGGGACGCCAGGTCGAAACCATCCACCCGCAGGCTACCGTCGATATCGCCGCGCATGGCCACGGCGGCGGCCGAGAAGCCGCCGAAGACGACAGGCGTCGGGTCGGGATCGCTGGTCAGCACATCCAGGCGGGTGGTGGGGACGCCGCCGTCGGTGGCAGGTAACGGGTCGATGCGCCAGATACGGAATTCGGGCGCGGCGATGGACGTGGCATAGAGATCTTCGCCGTCATAACCCAGCCCCACCATGAACCGGTCCAGACCCGGGGATGCGCCGGTGGGGTCGAACTGCAGGAGGCTGGGCTTGGTGAAGAAATTGACCACCGGGTTGGCCAGGTCGGCCGGGTGCAGATGAATGATCTGATCGCCGAAGGTGGACACGAAGAGATCGTCACCGGCGCCGCCCAGGGCGCCGAAGAGATTGGCGCCGGCGATGATGTCGAATCCCTTGGCCCCGCCCGTGTCGGGATCGAGACCGAAGATCATGTCCCCATCACTATCCAGGGCATAGAGGACGCCACCGGCCGGCTGGTTGGGGCCGTCGAGGAAGGCCAGCCCGTCGAGCCGCTGGGCGGCCGCCGGCCACGGGAAGGTGTTGAGCACCGTCCCGTTCACCGGATCCAGCTCGTAGATCTGCTCCGAGCCGGCGCCGCCGTCGGTGAAGAAGAGCGTGCCGCGGGAGGCGGCATAGGCCAGCCCTTCCTGGAAGGCCGAATTGACCTCAGGCGCAGGGATGCGGCGCAGGATGGTCATGGTGGCCAGGTCCAGCTCGATGATGGCGGTGGGCCCGCCCAGGTTGCCGGGATCGAATGCCTGATCGTCCACGGCATAGAGCAGCGCTGGCAGCGGCGGCACGTTGAGCAGGATGTCCATGCCAGCCAGAATCTGGCCGCCGGTCACGACAATCTCCGTTGAAAGACCCGGCGGGTCGGCGGCCGGGTCGGCCGACTCGCCCTCATTCCAGAACTCGTTGCTGCCGGGAACCAGGACCGGCGCCACCAGGGGACCGATGCCGGAGCCGCCCGTGAAGACCGGCTCGACCTCTTCGACCTCGAGAGTGTAGGTCCCCGGCGCCACCAAAAAAGAGAAGGATCCGTGCAGTGTCTCCGGGACCGGTCCGCCGAATTCATCCCGAGTTAAAGACGGCGGCACGTCGGGAACATAGCGGCCTCCCGAGAGAGAAGAATACGCTTCAAGGAACGGCTGGCTCACCGAGCGCAGGACCACGTTGGCGCCCTGAAACGGTGTGCCGCCGCCGGCCGGCGCCACGATTTCACCCTGGATGCGAGCCACGATCTGGTTGACGCCGGCGGCCGGGTAAAGATCGATGAGAGTCGCCACATCATCGGCTGCCAGGGTCAGCAACTGGCTGTCATCGTCACCCGATGAGGGGAACATGGTCGGCAGGAAGTCATCGTTGGGGCCGTCGCCGTCCAGCCAGAACTGGATGTTCAGTTGCGAGTGATCCAGGTTGAGCCAGTGGCCGTTCTCGTGTACCAGGACGGCCTGGAAGGCATCGATGCTGGCGCTCTCGGGGCCGGGAAGGCCGTCGAACCAGCGCCCGTTGAGGATGACCTCGGCCTCGATGATGACCGGCGGCAGAAAGGTACCGCTGACGATGGTGGCGAAGCCCAGCACATCGTTGCCCGCCCCGATACCCAGGAGAAAGTCGATGAGAGAGCCATCGGCGTCGAAGATCACCGGCGATAAACCGTCGTCGCCATTCCCGATGATCTGCAGGTTGTCGGGGCCGCAAGCACCACCATTGATGTCACCCACGGTGACCGCGTCCAGATCGCACGGCAGGTCCGCACCCCGGGTGAACGACACCGAGGAG
>SMYD01000103.1 GCA_004356015.1 Acidobacteriota bacterium
CCCAATGGCCGCGCCACGGCGAAGGACACATTGGAGCCACCTTGACAGGCTGTCCGAAATCCGGGGTCCACCTCTGCCACGGAGAGGCGGCCCTGGAAGCCGGCGTTCTATAATCCCGGCCCCATGACCTTCACCCCCAATGGCCGCGTCACGGCCCTCATCCGCGTCCATCCCGGCCTGGTGCGACTGCGGGTGCGGCTCGACGGGCGGCCGCTGGACTGGGAGGCCGGGCAATACACGTTTCTGGGGCTGAACGGGGACCGCCAGCCCTACTCCATCAGCTCACCGATCCTGGCCGCCGATGGTCATTCACTCCTGGCCGCCGACGATCCTGAACTGGAGTTCTACGTGCGCACCGACGATGGCACCCTGGGCCCGGCCCTGGGTACTCTGAAGTCCGGCGACCCCCTGGAAGTAGGCCCTGAGGTGGCCGGCCACTGCACTCTGGGCGACATCTCCCTGGACGTCGATGTGCTGCTCTGTGCCACCGGGACCGGCGAAGCCCCTCACAACGCCATGATTGCGGAACTGCTGCGGCGCGGCCAGAAGGGCCGCATCGGGGCCGTCGTCTCCTGCCGGCTGGAGGAGGATCTGGCTTACCGTGAGATCCACCATCGCCTGGCCGAAAAATACGCCAATTACTCTTATCTGGCCTTCGCCACCCGTGAGGGATCTCACGCCGGGCGCCATATCCAGGATCTGCTCAAGGACGGGACCCTGGCCCGGCTCACCGGCGTTCGTCTTGCGTCCGGCGCTGTTCATGTCTTCCTGTGTGGCAACAGCGCCATGGTGGGCCGGCCGACGCGGGAAGACGGCCGCTGGGTCTACCCCTCAGGCCCCGGCCTCACCGAACTCCTGGTCACGGACCACGGCCTGCGGCCGCAGGGACCCGACGGCGCCTTCGACATCCACTTTGAGCGCTATGATTGAGGGCGCCGCACCTGTGTACTCTCTCCGGAGGTCGACCCATGGCAAGCCATCCACTTCTTGACCTGAAACAGCACGGCCAGTCCGTCTGGCTGGACAATCTTTCCCGGCCCCTGATTCGCTCCGGAGAACTCCAGCGGCTGGTTCGGGAGGATGGCATCACCGGCGTGACCTCCAACCCGGCCATTTTCAACAAGGCCATGACCAGCGGCACGGCCTACGACGAAGCCATGACGAAGCTGGTTCAGGCGGGAAAGACCACCCTCGAGATCTACGAGGCACTGGCCATCACCGACATCCAGGATGCCTGCGACGTGCTGCGCCCTGTCCATGACGCAACAGGCGGCAGCGACGGCTTCGTCAGCCTGGAGGTCTCGCCCCATCTGGCCGACGACACCCAGGGGACCATCGAGGAGGCCGCCCGCCTCTGGAACACCGTCGGGCGCCGGAATCTGCTGGTGAAGATTCCAGGCACAGCAGCGGGCGTTCCCGCGGTGGAGGCCTGTCTCACCCGGGGCATCAACGTGAACGTCACCCTGCTGTTCTCGCTGGCGGCCCATGCCGACGTCATCGATGCCCATATCCGTGCCCTCAAGACCCGCGCCGGGAAGGGCGAAGACCTGCGCCAGATAGCCTCGGTGGCCAGCTTCTTTCTCAGCCGCATCGACGTGAAACTGGACCCCATGCTGGCTTCCATGGCCCGGGATGGGGAACATGCCACCAAGGCCCGTGACCTCATGGGCAAGGTTGCCGTGGCCAACGCCAAGCTGGCGTATGGCCTCTGGCAGGGCAAGATGGAGAGCGCCGACTGGCGCGCGCTGGCGGCGGCCGGAGCGCGTGTGCAGAAACCCCTCTGGGCTTCCACCTCCACCAAGAATCCCGATTACTCCGACGTCATGTACGTGGAGCCTCTCATCGGACCGCACACCGTGAACACGATGCCCGATGAGACCATCGTCGCCTTCAAGAACCACGGCCAGGCAGGTCTCACCGTGACCTCCGGCGTGGAGGAGGCTCGCGCCACCCTGGCCAGCCTGGCCGATCTCGGGATCGACATGGACCGGGTGACCGATGAACTCCTGGCCGAGGGAATCACCAAGTTCGTGAAGCCGTTCGATGATCTCCTGGCCGCCCTGGAAGCCAAGCGGGAGAGCCTGGCCACCGCCGGCTGAAAGAGAGTCAACCGGCGCCTCCGCCTCCGCCGCCGGCGCCGCCACCACCACCCCCGCTGGCGCCACCACCACCGCCGGTGGCCGAACTCATGGTCGAAGTGACCGACCCGACCATGCTGGTGATGCCGGCCGATAAGCTGCCTATATCAGCCGCTCCGCTGCCACCGGGAGCGACCACGAACCAGGGGAAAAATCCACTGGACGAACCGTGCAGGGATCGCTCCATCACCTTGCCCAGGGGGGTGTGCAGGTTGAACACGACTGCGTAGACCAGGTATCGCTCCCACTCGCTGGAGGTCAGGGAGACCGGCCCCAGGCTGCGACTTGTCTTCTTGATGTGCTCCATGAAGGCCTTCCACGCCAGGTAGAGGCGCCGTCCCTGGGGCGTCCGGCGCGTCAGGGCCGCGGTCCCCAGAGCCTGCAGCAGGCCACCGGCCATGGCGGGCACGCCCGCCGGCGACCGGGTCACCAGACAGACCACTCCTCCCGCGGCGGCCACCAGGACACCACAAAGAGCATTGAGGACCATGGGCCGGACCGGCACCGGTTCCAGGAGGCCTTCCTCCCGCGCCAGCCTGCCGATGCGGCGGCGCCACTTTTCAAACCAGCGGCGGAGCTTGCCGGTCTGCCCTTTGGCCGCCTTCTTGAGTTCCGACATGCGAAACGCCTTGGGGCGGCCCACAAGACCATGCACAAATTCCACCAGGTCTTTCTCCAGATCAAGAAGGTCGATCTCTTCACCGGTGGTCTCGAAGAGATAATCGGTCTCCATGCGCGTCCGTCCAAACCATCCCTGCCTGGTTTCCCGCTCCTCGCTGATGCGGTAGTGCCCTCGTCGTGCCAGATCCAGAAGCGTCGCCACCAGGGCCCGAGTCCCGACGGTTCCCGTCAACAGCCGCGCCACCAGCGCCGGCGGATGAGGACTGGGAATCTCGCCGGGAACGGCGATGGACGCCACCCGGTGGGGACGTCCGTATCGCCTCCACAACATGAGCCAGACCATGAGTCCGGCCAACCCCAGCAGGAGGCACGGAGGCCAGAGACGCGATGCCCACCGATCCTGCCGCACCCGGCGCTCCGCCGCCTGCCGGGCGCTCACGCGTGCGGCCTCCCGCATCCGGTTGGCTTCAAGGGCCAGCCGGGCCTCCTGGGCGCGGATGTCATCGGCCCGCTCACCATCACCGGCCGGCGCCAGATCCCCCACCGCTGACGGCGCGAACAACACGCGGCCCTCCCAGAAGGTATTGGCCGGCAGTGGCGCCACCTTGAACTGGATATGGCTGGCGGACAGGATCTGCACATCCCCGAACAGGGGCCCATGATCCCAGGCCTCCACCGGCATGGTGTTGCCCTCGGGAAGATGAAGATCCACAACCACCCGGCCCATGGGGTGGTCCCAGCCTTCGCCCACGAATTTCATGAACAGCTCGGCCACGTCGTCGTGGCGGATCACAGCACCTTGCAGTCGGTAGGAAAACGTGAACTCGCGCTCCTCGTTGCGGGCCCTGTAGTTCCACCTCACCTGCACACCGTGCGCCTTCTCCGTCACGCTGAAAGAGCCGGCGTCCTTGGAGAAATCCTCCCTGTAGGCCATCCCCCTCTCGGCCACGGCCACCCGTGAGATGCTCTGTCCCCCCGCCAGAGGGATGTCCCGGTAGGCGTACTTGAAAGAGCCTCGGAAGGAGAAAACCAGCGTCTCTTCCACATCAACGCCACCATCATGGTTCACGGAGACCTGGATCCGGACCTGGCGAATTTCGTAACGCTTGGCCATGGCCCAGGGAAAAAATGCGAGCAGAATCAGCAGGGTTGCCGGCCAACGCAGTCTCGACGCCGCTGGACTCATGTCACTCCTCCTGGGACACGTCCTCGATCAGGTCGGCAAGTTTCTTGTCGGTGGCCCGTTCAGCGTCGAACTTGTTCAGGGTCACGGCGAAACCAAATCCGGAAACGGTGGCGTACCGCTTGCCGCTCTCATCATCCATCTCCTTGCCCACCTGCAAGGTGGTGACTTGAGGCTCTGCCACGGGCTCTTCCCCGGAAGGGGAGTCGGCGTCCGGGCCAGGCTCTTCCCCGGGAGGGGAGTCGGGGTCCGGGCCAGGCTCTTCTCCGGGAGGGGAATCGGGGTCCGGGCCAAGCTCTTCTCCGGGAGGGGAGTCGGGGTCCGCAGGGGAATCCACGGGGAGCGGCTTGCCGGGCCGAATCAAATGGATCTCGGCCACAGGCTGGTCCAGACCCTGGGCGGCGGCATCAATTTTCCCCACCGGATCCGCCAGGTAGAGAGAGGCGTAGGCGCGCACCAGGGAGTCCACGGCGCCCTGGTCCAGTTCGCCTCCCGGCGAGCCTGTGAGTACCGTCCAGGTACCGTCTTCCTTCTTGAGCTCGAAAGTCCCGTTACCGTTGACAACCTTCAGCCCCGTAACCTCATCCGCCGGCACGTCCACCAGTTTCTTGTCGATCCAGGAACCCACATCCGACTGCAGGTCCCAGGAACTGAGTCCCATGACCTCGTAGACATCATCCTGGCCGCCTCGCCGGACGTCGCTGACCCGGTAGTTGGGCGAGGCACCCACCAGAAAATCAACCGCCGGGTCGCCCTCCACATCGCCCCAGATGCGAACGTGGCGTTCGAACTCGCTGTCGCCGACCATGAGCTGGTCGTGGAAGCGGCTGGAGGTGACCACCGGCCGGCGCACCTTGAGCCGGCGCAGGTCCTGGATCAGGGTGTCCACCTTGCCCCCATCCACCGGAAACCCGTCCATGTCATCCAGAGTCCAGGCATCGTCCTCGAGGCTCAGGGACACTGTCTCGCCGTCACCACTTTCGATGGCCACGCGGGTGGCCACAAGACCGTCCAACTCCGGCAAGAACGGTTGCACAGTGCTGGCGGCGGCCTGGGACGAGAACGGCCCTCTCAGGATCACCAGGAGCACCACCTGCGCAACCAGGAACACGGCCAGAATGGTCTGCTTATGATTCATCTTCAACTCTCCCGCGACCGGCGCGTGCCGGCTCTGCTGGTGGCGGCCACCGCCACCACGGGAATGGTGTGCCGGCGTTTCCAGAAGCGATAGCCGCCCAGTGCGAGCAGCACCAGGGCCGGAAGCACGTAATTCGCACCTTCCACCACCATCACACTCCCGGGGTCAAGACGTTCCAGGCGGCGCGTGCCGGCACCTCGGGCGCGAATGCTCACCAGATCGTTGTCCAGAGTCGTCCAGTCGATGAGGTTCTCCACGAAGGCCAGGTTCTCGGCGAAGAATCCGCCGCCGGCCTGAGAGAGGAGGCTGCCCACCAGATCACTGATGAACGCGGCATTACCCACCACCACCAGCCTGGTCTCGGGAGACATGGTCAAGGGCACCTCGGCCCGCGGCGGCACGAATTCCTCACCCTCGGGAGGCATTCTCACGTCGGCCCTCGGCGCACCTTTCTCGGCAAAAAAACTCTTGAAGCGGCCGCCCAGGGCCACGGCGAGAAGATGGGGCTCCGTCTCATCCGCAGGCGGAACCTCGTATTCGGCCGACCGGGTGGCCATGAGATTGCTGCTGGTCCATGAGCGTTGCGACGACCTGAGAATCTCCATCACCTCGAGATCGGTGGTCTTTTCCTCATCGATGACCAGGGGGCTGCCCCAGTAGATACCCACGGCGTTGAGCCGGGCGGTGACCTGCGGGTTCACCAGGCCGTCATCCCGCACTTCCACCAGGTACGGGTACGGCTTGAGCGTCCAGGTGCGGATGTTGCCCAGCACGGTGCGGCGGACCTCAGGGATCGGTAAAGGCTGGTTGCGATCATCCAGGACCATGGTGTCCCGCAGATCGATGCCGAAGCTGGCCAGCCAGTCTTCCAGCCCGGTCTGGATGGGCAGGACCTGAAGCTGGCCACCGGCGAGAGTCGTCTCGAAGCGGGAAGCGCACAAGATGACGCGGCCCCCGCGCATGAGGTACTGGTCCAGGTTGTAAAGGGCACGCTCACTCAGGTTCTTGGGTTTGATGACCAGCAGGACATCCACAACGCTGGGAACGCCATCCGGCGTCTCCAGCTCGACGTCCGTGACCTGGTAGTCGCGGCCCAGGTATTGCTTGACCTGCTGGAACTCCGGCGGCGGCTGCTGAGGCATGCGCCCCTGCATCTGTAACTGGGCCATGATCTCAGGCGGCAGACCGCTGCTGGGCGCCACGATGCCCACGGTCTTGAGGAAGCCGGGAGCCTGGCGGCGGAGAGCGCTCTCGATGGCCTCCCTCAGGGCGCCCGAGGTGATGTCCTCGACCACCAGGTTGAGTTGCTCCACCCGATCTCCCACCTGGAGGAACCCATAGAGATAGAAGGTGCCCTCGCTGAAAATGCCCAGGCTCATGGGGCCGGCACCATACATCCGGGCCACTTCCGCCTGCAGGATTTCGTCGGAGGGGTCAATCTCCTCGTATTCAAACTTGTCGCCGCCCTTCTCCTCCAGCTCCTGGGCGGCGGTGCGCAGGGCCTCAGGAACCTGGGAAAGAATCTCGGGCAGGGAGTCGGGCGTCATGATGGCAATGAGACGCACAGGCTCCTCCACCCGCGCAAAGAGATCGGCGGTGCTGTTGAAGCCGTAGACGACCTTCTTGATGGCCCGGGTCAGGTCGTATTCCAAGTTGCGCAGGTGGACATCGGCGTCACCATCGGGAAGACGCTCCACCTCGATGAGATCGTCGAATCCGTAACGCTCATACTGGTCGCCACGCTGGATCACCAGAGCGAAGTAGGCGTTCACGATGCCGGTCTCATACTTGGAAGCCAGACGGAACGGCGTGCTGTTCACGCCGAAGCGATCGTTGGCAACCTGTTCGGCCATCTCGTCGTTGTTGGGGTCGAGAATCTCATATTTCACGCGCCCACCGGACAGGGCGGCGTACTCGGCGAGAAGGTCCTCGATCTGAGGAACCAGGGGCGCCAGCTTGGGGTGGGTGCGCCGGGAAAAGTAGCCGTGGATGAGAACATCGTCATCCAGGGAGGCCAGCAGGCGTTGGGTCGCCGGCGTGATGGAGTAGAGGCCTTCCTGGGTCAGGTCCAGGCGCAGGCCGGTGCGCCGGGCCATGAGCATATTGAAGGCGACCAGGTTCAGAGCCACCAGCAGAAGGGTCAGGACCAGGGACCAGCGCAACTTGTTCCTTTGCAGGATGGGAGGCCGGCCGCCGGCCATGCCGGTCTGTTCCGTCATGGAACGCTCCTCTCTCAGGCCCAGCGGCGGGCGCGCAATGCACCCACGCTGGCGGCCAGAAAGAACCCTGTCAGGGACAGGTAGTAGATGAGATCCCGCAGATCAACCACACCCCGGGCGATACTGCGAAAACGACTGGCGGTTCCCAGCCCGCGCAGGATGGCCGCCGTGGTGTCCGAGAACAGGCCGGCGAAGGCCTCGGCCCCCACTCCGTAGAAGGCCAGGCAGATCACCAGGGCCATGATGAACGCCAGGATCTGGTTCTCGGTGGTGGCCGAGATGAACTGGCCGATGGCCAGGTAGGCGCCACCCAGGAGCATGGCTCCGAGGTACCCCCCCAGAACCGGACCCCAGTCCAGATGCCCCAGAGAGGCCACGGTGATCGGCAGGCCCAGGGTCAGCAACAATCCGACTCCCAGAAGGGCCCAGCTTGCCAGGAATTTGCCTGCCACCAGCTCCGCAGGCCGGGCCGGGAGCGTCATGAGGATCTCCAGGGTTCCCTGCTTGTCCTCTTCCGCCCACAGGCGCATGGTCAGAGCCGGCACCAGCAACACCATGAGCAGCGGCACGGCGTCGAACAGGCCTCTCAGATCCGCCACACCCCGTGAAAAGAACGAGTTGAAGAACATCAGCAGAGCGGCCCCGGCAAAGGCCAGGAGGAAAATATAAGCGATGGGAGAGTTGAAATAGGCCCGCAGTTCGCGGCCGGCCACGGCGCGGATCCTGTTCATGCCGCCACCTCCGCGCCGGTTGCGGTCAATTCGCGGAAGACCTGCTCCAGGGATCGGTCATCCCGGCGCAGCTCCCGCAGGCGCCAACCCTGCTGCCGGACGATCTCCGCCGTCGGCTCACCCACATCGCCATCACCGTCCATCTCGAGACGGAAGACCTGGAACCCGTGATCAGGGACACCATCCAGGGCAACGGTTTTCACCCCCGGGATCTCCCTGAACAGGTCGCACGCCTGGCGGGGATCGGGGACGGCCACCGTGACCACCTGCACCCGGGAGTGGGTGAGCTCCTCGAGACTGCCGTCAGCGCGCACGCGACCGTCGATGAGGATCACCGCCCGCTGGCAGGTGGCCTCGACCTCCGGCAGGATATGAGTCGAAAGGATGATGGTCTTGGTCTCTCCCATGCGGCGGATCAGCTCACGGACCTCCACAATCTGGTTGGGATCCAGACCGGTGGTGGGCTCGTCCAGGACCAGGATTTCAGGATCGTGGAGAATGGCCGCAGCCAGGCCGACCCGCTGCCGATAACCCTTGGACAGGTGGCCGATGGTGCGGGTGAGAACATTCCCGATCCCGCATTCCTCCACCACGGTGGACAGACGGCGATTGCGGTGATCGCCACGCAGTTCGCGCATATCGGCCATGAACAGGAGAAAGTCCTGTGCCAGCATATCGTTGTAGAGAGGCGCATTCTCGGGCAGGTAGCCAAGACGTCTCTGGACCTCAAGAGGGTCCCTCACCACGTCATGGCCGGCGAGTATGGCCGTCCCCTGGCTGGGCAGCAGGAAGCCGACCAGGATCTTCATGGCGGTGGTCTTGCCGGCGCCATTGGGCCCCAGAAGACCCACCACCTCACCGGCCGGCACGGAGAACGAGACCCCGTCGAGGGCAATCGTCTCGCCATAGGCCTTATGAAGGTTGCGTGCTTCGATCACTTTTCCTCCCGAACACAATCCGCGGCCCCGGCGGGAAACAACTCCCCGGCGGATGGCCTCGTCAACTCCCCCTGGATGGAAAATAGCATTTCTCCCGAAGATCGTGGGAGATGCCGGAATTCAGGCGAAAGAGGCAACTTCCCTGGGCCTCTTTTTGACAAGGGCGAATCCGTTTCTTACAACTTGGAAGGAAGAAGGGAAGGACCAGTTGACCGGTCGTTCCTGCAAGCTCAAAAACTCAACTTGAAAGGTGAAAAAATGCTGATTCGATGGAACCCATACGGAGATTTCGCGAATATTTTCCAGAACTTTGACAGATTGCTGCAACAGACCACCGGCCGCGGGGAAGAGCTGGGTATGGAATCCGGGGAAACCGCTGCGGCACCCTGGCAACCCCCCACGAGGTATCCGGCGGTGGAGTCGTTCCGGCGTGGAGATAACTTCGTTGTGCGGGTCGAGCTTCCCGGCGTGGATCCCAGGGAGATCGAGATGACCGTGGAGGACGGGCATCTCATCCTGAAGGGCGAGAAGAAGCAGGAACGCAGCGAAGAGGACAAGGATCATTATCTTCACGAGGTTGCCTACGGGCGCTTCCAGCGCTCGTTCCGCCTGCCGCGGGGGGTGAAGGCCGAGCAGCTCAAGGCGCGCCATGAAAACGGTGTCCTGACCGTCACCATCCCGGCCAGGAGCCTCGAAGATGTCAGCCGGCGGGTGCCAATCCAGATCGCGGTCGGGACCCAGGAATCTGGTTCCGGGACCGTGGCCAGGAGCGCCTGACGAGGCCGGGATCAACACCTGCGCCGGTACCATGCCGGCGGACTCCATAACACAATAAGCTCCCCGGCGGCAGAAGCCGCCGGGGAGTTTTGTATTCCATGCTGAGGAAGCCGTCCGCTATTCGTTGAGCTTCTTGTTCAGGCTGTACTTGGTGCCGGAGATATCCGCCGAGGCCATGAGGCCCTTCTCGGTGATCTTGTAGACCGCGATGCCGTTGATGAAGGTCGTACCTACGGCGACACCCTTGGTGCCGGCGGATGCGTCAGCCCCGGTCTCGGCCTTCCAGCCTTTTTCGATGAAGTTGGTAAGTCTCTCCTCGCTCTCGAAAAGCATGATGACCTGATACTTCTGCGCGCCGATCCCGAACGAGAGTCCACCAGTGCCCATCTTCATGTAGGTCCGCTTGCCGCTGGCCTTGTTCACCGCCACACCGGTGCCACCGCCGCCGCTCAGGATGAAGGTGATCCGCAGGTTGTCGAACACCGCCCAGCCGGCGGCTTTCTCGTAGAGCTCTTTGGCCTTGTCACTTTTCTCCAGGACCTCAGCCAGAGCCTCTTTGGCCACCTTGTCCATCTCGGCGCGCTTCTCATCCGCCGAGGCTTCCTTC
>SMYD01000002.1 GCA_004356015.1 Acidobacteriota bacterium
TGCTCCTGGGGAAGAAATTCGTGCAACGGCGGGTCCAGGAGCCGGATGGTCACCGGCAGGCCCTCCATGGCCCGCAGGATGCCCTCGAAGTCTGACTTCTGCAGCGGTCCGATGAGGTCCAGGGCCTTGCGGCGTCCCTCCTCATCGGCGGCCAGAATCATCTGGCGCACGGCACGAATCCGGTCGGCCTCAAAGAACATGTGTTCCGTGCGGCAGAGGCCGATCCCCTCGGCCCCGAACAGCCGCGCGACCCGTGCATCACCGGGATCGTCGGCATTGGTGCGCACCTTCATGCGGCGGACTTCCGCCGCCCAGCTCATGAGCCTGGAGAAATCGCGATAGATGCGGGATTCCTCCGCCGGCAGAGATTTTTCCACCAGCACCTGCACGATCTCCGAGGGACGGGTGGGCATCTGCCCCAACATGACCTCCCCGGTGGCTCCATCGATGGAAATCCAATCACCCTGGCGGATGACATGCCCACCGGCCCGGATCTCCTTGGTGCGCAGATCCACCACCAGGTCACTACAGCCCACAATACAGGCCTTGCCCCGCCCCCGGGCCACCACCGCCGCATGGGAGGTCATGCCACCCCGGGTGGTCAGGATCCCCTGGGCAACCTCCATCCCCTCGATATCCTCCGGGGACGTCTCATTGCGAACCAGCAGGACCTGCTCGCCCTTGTTGCGCACCATGTCCACGGCCTTTTCCGCCGAGAGCACCACCCTGCCGCAAGCAGCACCCGGGCCTGCCGGCAATCCCCTGGCGATGACACGCCCGTCACGGCGGGCGGCTTCATGTTCGTCCCGCGGGAAGACCGGGGCCAGGAGTTGAACCAGCATATCGGGCTCCACATTGAGCAGGGCCTGGGCCTTGTCCAGGAGTCCTTCATCGACCATCTCCACGGCGATCCGCACTGCGGCCATTCCGGTCCTCTTGCCGGAGCGCGTCTGGAGCATGTAGAGACGCCCATGCTGAATCGTGAACTCGATATCCTGCATGTCGAGATAGTGCTTCTCAAGGCGCTGGGCGATGGCAACCAGCTCGGCATACATTCCGGGCATGGCCTCTTCCAGGGACTGTCCCGGCGCCGCACCATCCCGGTTGACCGGGCGGGGCGTGCGAATCCCTGCGACCACATCTTCCCCCTGGGCGTTGGGCAGCCACTCACCATAAAACCGCTTCTCGCCATTGGCCGGGTCGCGGGTGAACGCTACGCCGGTGGCACAATCGGCGCCCAGATTGCCAAAAACCATGGCCTGAATGTTCACGCCCGTCCCCAGGTCCGAAGAGATGCCGTGGATCCGCCGATACGACTCGGCACGCTTGTTGTTCCATGACTTGAACACCGCGTCCACCGCGCCCCACAGTTGATCCCATGGGTCCTCGGGGAAGGATTCACCGGTCTCATCGAGGATCACCTGCTGGAAATCCTCCACCAGTCCCCGCCAATTTCCGGCATTCAGGTCGGTGTCGCTGGCCGCCTTGCACGATGCCTTGAGGGCCTCCAGACGCTCATCGAACTTCTCCATGGGAATGCCGAGAACGACATTGCCGTACATTTGCAGGAAGCGTCGCCAGCAGTCCATGGCAAACCGCTCATCGCCGGAGACCTGGGCCAGGGCGGCCACGGCTTTGGCATTGAGGCCCAGATTGAGGACGGTATCCATCATGCCGGGCATGGAAACCGCCGCTCCCGAGCGCACCGAAACCAGCAGCGGGTCCTCTTCCCCTCCGAATCTCTTCCCGGTGTCCTTCTCCAGGCGCTCCATGGCCCGGGCAACCTGGGAGCGCAAGCCCTCCGGATACCGGCCCGAATGGGTCATGGCAAAGCGGCAGGTGGTAGCGGCCAGCGTGAACCCCGGCGGTATGGGCAGTCCAAGATTGGTCATCTCGGCAAGGTTGGCACCCTTGCCGCCCAGCTCATTTTTCATGCTGGCGTTGCCGTCCGCCTCGCCCCCACCGAAGAAATAGACCCACTGGTTCACGATGTACCCTCCACAACGATTTCAGCGAAATCTGCTTCTCGCCGGTAAAGCCCGGCCACCTGGGCCAGGAGCGCCAGACGGTTCAGGCGCAGGTCCTCTCGGTCCGCCATCACCATCACGGTATCAAAGAATTGATCCACTTCGGGCCCCAGAGCCGCCACCGCCGCCAGCACCGCTTCATGGTTCCCTGCAGCCGCGTCGGCCGCGGCCCTCACCGCGACAAGAGCGGCGGCAGCATGCAGTTCCTTCTCGGCCTTGTCTTCCAGGAGTTCTGTTTTCACCTCTGCCGGGATTGTCACCCCAGTCTCACAGGCCTTGCTGAGAATATTTCGTATCCTCTTGGATGCAGCCGCCAGAGCCTCGAAATCGCTCTGCCCCCGGAGAGCCGACAGGGCCCGCAAGCGAGCCGCAGTATCGGCCAGGTCATCCCAACCGGCGGCCAGCACCGCCGCGATGGAATCGTACCGGTGTTTCTCATGACCTTGTTCGAAGAGATGCCGTACCCGTCCCTCCAGGAACCTGGTGACCTGATCGAGCAATTCGTTCTCCGCGCTCTTCCAGGGCACAGGCGCATCACCATACGCCTGGCGGGCGGCGCCCAGGGCAGCGGCAACAGGCAGATGCAGCGGTCCTTCCGCCAGCAGGCGGACAACACCCAGAGCCGCCCGCCTGAGAGCGAAGGGATCCCGAGACCCCTTGGGAACAATACCGACACCCATGAGGCCCACCAGGTTATCCAGACGATCCGCCAAAGAGACCAGGATGCCTTCCCTGTCCCTGGGCAGGGCGTCGTCCAGCCCTTCCGGGCTGTAATGGTCGTAAACGGCCCGCCAGACCTCAGCAGGCACTCCTTCCTCCCGGGCATAGAGGCCGCCCACGACGCCCTGCAGTTCCGGAAACTCATTCTCCATCTGAGTCGCCAGATCACACTTGCTCAGGCCCGCCGCCTGCACGGCTCGCTTCCCGACCTCGCCTGCCACCCCGGCCAGGTCCGCCAGACGCCCAACGAGGATTTGCATACGCCTCGCCTTGTCGGCATAGGATCCCAGGTCCGCGTGGAACCGCGTGCGTTCCAGCATCTCCAGGCGACTGGCCAGAGGCTGGCGTCGATCCTCCCGGTAGAAGAAACGGGCATCGGCCAGACGGCCGGCAATGACACGCTCATACCCGGCACGAATCGCGCCGTCAGGATCCTCCGGTGCGTTGACAACTGCCACGAAGCGGGCGAGGAGGCGGCCGTCTTTCCCGGCCACGGTGAAGCAGTGCTGATGGTGGCGCAGAGTCGTGGTAAGAACCTCCACCGGCAGGTCGAGGAACTCGTCGGGGAACGAACCCTCCAGGCAGCCAGGATACTCAACCATGTTGAGGACCGTCTCCAGCAGGCTCTCGTCGGCAACGATCTCGCCCCCGGCACGGGCAGCCGCCGCATGAATGCCCTTCATCATCTCGCGCCGGACCTCCGGATCGGCCATGACTTCCCCACCTGCAAGCATCTCCTCGTAGTCCATGGCCCCTGGCAAGCTGATGATGCCAACGCCCGAGCCACGGCGGGACATGGTCAGGCGATCCGCGGTCACACCTGCGATGGTGAGCGGTACGACGACGTCATCCAGCAGGGCCACCAGCCAGCGGATGGGGCGCACGAACTGGATGCCCCCTTCGCCCCAGGACATGGACTTGGGAAAGGTCAGGCCCAGAACCAGGCCGGGCACCAGCCCGGCAAGAACTTCGGCTGCGGGAAGGCCGCGCCTGGTCCGACGCACCGCCACCACCTCCCCCTTGGCCCCCGCCTGGCGAAACAGGTCGCTGACGGCGACATCCTGGCTGGCGGCAAACCCCTGGGCGGCACGGGTCGGCTTGCCTTCGCCGTCAAACGCGGTGGTCACCGGCGGCCCGGTGATCACCAGGGTCTCCTGAGGCTGGCGGCTGCGGACTCCCGCCACCCGCACCGCAAGGCGGCGCGGAGTTGCGAAACTCTCAACCTGGGCCTCTACCTCTGCCGGGAGAAGGCGCTGGGATATCAGGGCCTCCTGCAGCGCCGCAGCCAGATCCTGGCGGGCCGTTTCCAGCATGCGATCCGGGATCTCCTCGCAGCCGATCTCCAGGAGGAAAGTGTGGGTTCCCTGAGCGCTCATGATGGCTTCCGCCCGCCGGCCTTGCCGCCACCTTTCTTCGATCGGGCCTCCATCTCCGCCATTGCCTCACGGGCCTTGTCCCGGGGCAGCAACGGAAACTCCAGCCTGGCCCTTTGCTCCAGCCAGGCGGCAGCCATGGCGCAGGCCAGGCGGCGCACCCGCCCGATGAGCGCAGGCCGCTCGGTCACCGAGACCGCGCCCCGGGCATCCAGCAGATTGAAGGTGTGGGAGCAGCGCAGAGCATGTTCGTAGGCGGGAATCACCAGATCCGCTGCGAGAGTCCTCCGGGCCTCGGCCTCGTGGCGATCGAACATCTCCTGGAGAAACTCCACGTCGGCCGTCTTGAATGCGTAGCTGGATTGTTCGAACTCATCTCTCCGGCGAACTTCACCATACGTGATGGTGTCGTTCCAGGGCAGGTCGAACACGTTTTCCACCCCGGCCAGATACATGGCGATGCGCTCCACTCCATAGGTAATTTCCACCGGAATTCGGGTCAGGGGAATCCCCCCCACCTGCTGAAAGTAGGTGAACTGGGTGATCTCCATGCCATCCAGGAGTACCTGCCAGCCCACCCCGGCAGCGCCCAGAGTGGGCGATTCCCAGTTATCTTCTTCGAAGCGGATCTCGTGCCGGGCTGGATCGATCCCGAACGACTTCAGAGAATCCAGGTAGATGTCCTGGATGTCATCCGGCCCCGGCTTGACCAGGACCTGGAACTGGTAGTGCTTGTAGAGGCGATACGGGTTGTCGCCATAACGGCCGTCCACCGGCCGGCGCGAAGGCTCACAGTAGGCGACCTTCCAGGGTTCGGGACCCAGAGCACGAAAGAAGGTGTCAGGGTTCATGGTCCCGGCGCCGACCTCCAGGTCATAAGGCATCTGGATCACACAGCCTCTCTCCGCCCAGAAGCGGGTGAGGGCGAGCAATAGGTCCTGGAACGTCAACGTTCCCTCCCTGGTGCAACTTTCGCCGCCTCCCTGTGGCCCACAGCCACCATGGCCGCCGTGCGGAACGGCCTCTCCGTGACATGCAGAAACTGAGCCGCCGCCATACGGGCCACGGCAGCCAGATGATCAGGCGTGGGGTCCGGCTGGACAACCTCCGCAGGTGGCCGTGCCAGCATCCGCCGCACCAGAGCCACAGCCTCTCCCGGCAGCGTGCAAGCCGCAGGATTCAGGCCGCGACAGCCGGCGCAGACCGCCTCCTCCCCGGGCAGCAGGGCAGCCCCGGTCTTCGCCAGATCGCGGCCACAGGCGGCGCAGGCAGCCAGATCGGGCAGCAGTCCACCCAGGCGCAGGGTCCAGACCTCGAAGTAGCGCGCCACAGCCGTTGCCGTCAGGCCCTGGGCCAGGGCGCCTGCACAGGCCCGGGTGAGGCGGTAGAGATGCTCGTCAGCTTCACGCTCCCGGCCCATCTGTTCCAGGATCTCCGCCATATACTGACTGACATAAAAAGCATCCAGGTCGCGGCCTTCCCCCGGCGTCGGCGCCAGGACCCGGCACCATTCCAGCCGTCCCAGATCCTGGCCCTCTTTCTCGCGGTATGAGAACTCAACCTCGCCAAGGACCGAGAGTGCGCCGCCGAATCGCCGGCGGCTGGCGGCTGCCCGTGGTGCCACGCCACGCACCTTCCCCTCGGCCCGGCTGAAGAGCACAACGATTCGATCCGACTCCCTCAAGGGGTAGGTGCGCAGAACAAAACCGGTTGACTCCAGGTGCATACAGTGACTCAGTCGAGAACGAGGAGCACCGCCAGTTGGAAAAAGATGGCGATGGCCATGACATCCACCGAAGTGGTGATCAGCGGGCCGGTGGCCACGGCCGGATCAACACCCATGCGGCTCAGAAGCATGGGCAGAGCCGACCCGAACAAGGCCGCGATGAGCATGGAAGCCAGCAGGGATAACCCGATGAGCAGCGCCACGCTCGGGGAAATCTCCAGCAGGAACAGACCACCCAGGCCAAGGAGCGTGCCATAGATAACCCCCAGGATCATGGCGATGCGCACCTCCCGGAAGATCACCCGCCACAATTCGCGGATCTCGATGCGGCCGGTCGCCAGGCCACGAACGATGATGGTGGAGCACTGGGTACCGATATTTCCACCCATGCCCAGGATCACCGGAATGAATCCCGCCAGGATCACAACCTTGGTCAGTACCCCCTGGTAGTGATTGATCACCTGGGAGGCGAGAAGACCGCCGGCGAGGGATGCCAGAAGCCAGGGGATGCGCAAGCGCACCGCCCGGAAGACGGAGCGATGCAGTCGCTCATCCTCGGAGGTTCCCGCCAGGCGATAGAAGTCTTCGGTGGCCTCTTCTTTGAGGACATCGATGATGTCGTCGATGGCAATCACACCCACGAGACGGTGCTGGCCGTCGACCACGGGAATCGCCAGCAGGTCGTATCGGGCCACCAGGCGGGCGATCTCCTCCTGGTCCATGTCGGTGGTGGCGGAGACCACATCGGTGGTCATGGTGTGGGATACCTGTTCGCCGGGACGGACCAGTAGAAGCTGGCGCAGGGAGAGAACGCCCAGCAGATGCTGGCGCTCATCCACCACGTAGATATAGAACGGAACCTCGACTTCCGCACCCCGGTCCTGGAGAGCCGTGATGGCCTCAGCCGCTGTCACGGTCTCCTTCACCGCGAAGAATTCCGGATTCATGATCCGACCGCCGGTCTCCTCACCGTATTCCAGGAGGTGGCGAATTTCACGGGCTTCCCGGCTCCTCAGGGTCTCCAGCAGTTCCTGGCGCCCGTCCTCATCCATCTCGGAGATCAGCTCGGCGGCATCATCAGGGGTCAGAGCGCCCATGACCATGGCGCGCTGCTCCTTGTCCAGGACATCCAGGAGCTCCAAGCCGGCATGCACGTTGAGTTCTCTCAAGACCAGGGCGGCGCGATCCGGATCCCGGCTGGCCAGCGCAACGAACACCTCGCGCCGCTGCCGCTCGTTCAGGTCCTTGAACAGGGCTGCAACATCGGCGGGCCTGAATTTGGACAGTAGATTGACCACATGTCCGGATGCACCCCGGCGGAGGAGTCGCCGCAGCGACTCAAGCAGAACTGACCTGGTCTGCGCTTCGTGGGCGGACATGGAATCCCCATCCGGCTGCGGGCAGCTGGGAAAAATTTCGGCGGCGGGCCGTCTCTCCGGCCCGGATATGACGGGCGATCCTAACATAACCGGTAGCCATCAGCGACAGTACGCGGATGATGTGAGTCAGGGCTCGCGCCGGCGCAGAAAGGTCAGAATCCGGCCATCGGGCATGGCCTGCTGCTCCAGGCCATAGATCCTGTAAAGGTCCGGCGTTGCAGCGATCTCATGCTCCGAGCGGCCGTGAGGGTTCCACTCCCGGGTGGGCGGATCCACGTCGAGCTTGACACCGCTCATGAGGATGAGTTCGGGGCGACGCCGAAGAACCGAAGCGCCGTTCCCCTTCTCGTGGCCTGCCAGCCGTCCCGTGCCCAGGCCCGAGATCGGGGTTCCGGCGATCTCCCTGTCGGTAAGGCCCAGCATGTCGATGGCCGGCAAGTCGGCTGCGTACGGCAGGGCACCCGCCGGGTTGACGGCGATCCAGGTGCCCGGAGGCTCATGGGCGTGCAACCAGTTCCCGACCATGAGCATGGAACGGGTATATCGGTTCCCTCCCCGCCACTCCCGCCAGGCAAACGCCGACGAGGGACGAAAGGTCGCCAGCGCCAGCACCGCCAGGACCAGGGCCAGAGTCCCACGGATCAGGCCCTCTCCAGCCCACCACCTGCGGGCAGTGGCCTGGCGGTGCCGCCAGCGTTCTTCCACCACCGCCACGGCATCAGCAACCAGGAGATAGAAGAACGGCAGGACCGGGATCAGGAAGCGATAGGCCGGGAAGACGTCCCCGCCCACGGCCGCCACGTAGAGAGCGAATCCAGCCGTCATGATGCACGCATAAGAGCGTGTGTGATCCCGGCGCCGCCGACTGAGGAGAGACAGGGGGATGAGCAACAGGGGAAGACCCGTGCCATAACGGCCGAATTTCCACAAATAGCCCAGGCCCCTGGGAAGCGAGGCCAGCGGCCCCCCGACCTTGGCGTGAAAAGTGTTGGGAAGAAGATCACCGTAGTACCAGGTTGTCCACGCGCCATAGACACCCAGCACAACCAGAAAAAGGGCCAGGCCCGGCACATCATCCCGGCTCAGCGGGGCTCGTCCCTGCCGCAAGCGCACCAGGATGAGATGTCCCAGGGTCAGGGCAAAAGCGAGAACCCCTTCAGGACGGGTGAGAGCCGCCAGGGCAAAGAGAAGGGCCACCGGCATGGAGAGGGGGCCCAATGGTCCCCGGCGCAGGTACAGGAGACCACCTGACAGGATCAGCAGGGTGAACAGACCTGTCTCCAGGCCGCGGAGGGACCAGACGACCAGGCCCAGATTGGACGCCAGCAGCACCGGGGCCACCCCTGCCGAGATCCGCAAACCGGGAGCCAGCCTGCGGCAGGACCAGACGGCCGTGAGAGTCACAACGGCTGCACCGGCGAGCCCTCCCAGAGCACACAGCGTCGGCACGGCAGGCAGGCCGACGGAGAGAACTCCGGCCATGATCAACACCCAGAGAAAATTCGTATAACCCTGAACAAACTCGCCGGGGTTATAGACAAGACCCGCTCCGCGGACGAGGTTGCGGGCGTAACGCAGGGAAATATAAGCGTCGTCGATGGCCTCCACCCCGTGCAGGAGAAACCAGGCTGCCATGCACAGGTAGAGTCCCAGGCAGGGCAGGACGACCCAGAGCATGCTGTCACGGGGGCGGGTCATATTCCCGGTAGGGTACACCGGCGCACCTTCTGTCGCAGGACTCGATGTTAGAATGATCCCATGCGCAGAACTTCCCATGGGACTCGTTCCTGATGGCCGTGATACCCGCCCCCGCCCGGCGGGCCGCCCTGGAATCGCTGGTACGACGGAAGGCCAGGGCACAACGGATCATCACGGCCCTCAGGGAGAACTACCCTGAAGCGGACTGTGCGCTGACCTACCACAATGCCTGGCAACTCCTTGTGGCCACCATTCTCTCGGCTCAATGCACCGACGAGCGGGTCAACAAGGTCACCCCCGGCCTGTTTCGCCGCTTCCGGTCCATCAAGGCGTTTGCCGGGGCCGGCCTGGAGGAAATCCAGGAGGAGATCCGCTCGACCGGTTTTTTTCGCAACAAGGCCCGTTCCATCCAGGGTGCGGCCCGGGCCATCATTGCGGACCACAATGGCCGCGTCCCCAAGGGCATGGCCGACCTGACGGCGCTGCCCGGGGTGGGACGCAAGACAGCCCACGTCGTCCGCGGCACGTTTTTCGGGCTGCCGGCCATCACTGTGGACACCCATGTGGGACGACTGTCACGTCGTCTCGGCCTCAGCCGCCATACGGACCCGGTGAAGGTCGAGGGGGATCTGGAAGAAGTCCTCCCTGAGGCGGACCGGACCTACACCAGCCATGCTCTCATCTGGCACGGGCGCAGAATCTGCGGAGCACGCCGGCCCGCGTGCGAAGCCTGCAGCATGATCCCGTTCTGCCCCTCTGCGGGCCTGTTCTGACCGGCCCGGGATCCTGCCCCGACAACAGAAGGCCGGCGGGTTTTCCCGCCGGCCCTGGAATTCCACAGATGAGCGAAGCCTCAGAGCCTTGCGTTGTCCCGCAGGCTGGGCAGCTTGGTGATGGCAACCTTGCGGGCCAGGGGTTCATGACCGTTGCCGTTGCCATGATTGTTGCTGAGGCGGTGGCCACCAGCGTAAAACAGGATGGCGTCCCCTGGCCTTGAACCACTCCACCGTGCTGGCGGTCTTGTACATCTCCTCAACGATATTTCGCCACCCCACGCCCGTGTTGTAAGCACAGAAGCTGACCTCGCCCACCTGGGCTTGAAACTCTTCTCGGGGAAGAGACGATCTCCAGCCCTCACACCGATCCATGCCGCATTGGCCAGCGTACTCAGGCCCCTGCCCAGCGTCTTGGTCAAGTAATTCATGCGCAGGAATCTCCTATCTCAGGATCCTTGAGCATCGGTCCGGCAGGCATACCCTGAAGAGTTCTTCCTCACTGCCTGACCAATCATGAACACATAACTTGTACTGCCTCCATGGCACA
>SMYD01000104.1 GCA_004356015.1 Acidobacteriota bacterium
GTACCGGTTCCTTTCGTACCTCCCCCCAGCTGGGCAAGAATGTGACTCCATCGGCGGCCCTGAATCTCAACCAGTTGAGCATCCCTCTGGGGAGCGGCGGCTATGATGCCGACAAGGCTCGGTCCCTCATCTCTGCCTCCAAGGCCCTCGACCGGCAGCAGCGACGAGCGCAGACCCCTTTCGGCAGCACTCCCAGCGTCAATCTGGGCAGTTTTGACACGGACAGCTCCATCCTGTCAACCCAGGGTATCGGCCCCATCGTGGGTGTCGCGACGTCGTACACCGGACCGGCATTCAGGGAATGGAAGGGGCATGGCGACTACAGTGGTTACGAGATTTCCATCTTCTCCTTCGACGACGATCAAAAAGGACCGAAGCAACTGGTCAATCCCGACAGGAACATGTGGGAGATGCCCGGCGCGGCTCTTCCGGATCCCCTGAGTCCCGAAGGGCGCAAGGCCATGGGGACCGATGCCGCTGCTCTGGGGGGCATTCCCGACCGCAAGCGCTGATCCGGACGTCTTCCTGCCGCAGCCGCCATGGTCTCTCGCCGACGAGTCAAACGACCAGCAGGGCGGCGGCGGACGCCCGCCAGGAGGATGTGGCGGCGACGCTGGCTGTTCCGCCTGGCAGGGTTCCTTCTTGTCGCTGGTCTCGCCTGGGTGGGAATCAGTTACCTGCAGATCGTCTTCACCTTCCATGAGCGACTGGGGGGCGCCCCGTCGCAACTCTATTCGGCGCCGCTGGTCCTGCGGCCGGGGTCCGCCTGGAGCGCCGCTGAACTGGTGGATGAACTCAGGAGCCGCGGCTACACGGCCGGGGCGGAAAGCCGTCTCCGGCCCGGTGAATACCTGTGGGAAGGTGAGAGCGTCGACCTGAGCCTGCGCGCCTTCCTCTACAGGGGTGGCCAGGTGAAGGGTTATCCGGCTCGGCTGGACTTCTCAGGGAGGAGTGTGTCCGGCATGGTTCTGCTGCCGGGCGGCGAACCCCTGGATCTCCTGATGGTCGAGCCACGTTCCCTGGGCATCTTTCACGGTCGCCGGAACCAGCTGCGCGAACCGATCCGCCTCCAGGAGCTTCCGGAGCATCTGATCGCGGCTGTTCTTGAGGTGGAAGACCGCCGCTTTCGCACCCACAGAGGCCTTGACCCCCGCGGGATCGGCCGGGCGCTGTGGGAGGACCTGTGGGCGGGACGAGTCGAGCAGGGTGGTTCCACCATCACCCAGCAGGTGCTCAAGAACGTCATGCTGGACCCACAACGGCGCTGGGGGCGGAAGCTGCGCGAGATGATCATGGCACCGCTCCTGGAGACGTTGCTCGAGAAGGATGAGATTCTCGAGATCTATCTCAACGAGATCTACCTGGGACAGAAGGGCTCGTTTTCAGTGGTGGGGATGGGGGCGGCCGCCCGCTATTATTTCGGCCGTCCGGCTGCGGATCTTGATCTGGGCCAGTCGGCCTTGCTGGCCGGGCTCATCCGTTCGCCCGGCACCTACAACCCATGGCGCCATCCCAGGGCGGCGCGGGTTCGACGTGACCACGTCCTTCAGATGATGGTCCGCGGCGGCCATCTTGATGCCGCTGCCGCCGAAGCTGCCGGCGCGCGCCCTCTGCACCTGTCCGACACGACGCTGGAAGGCATGCCCGAGGCCGCGGCCTTCCTGGAGGTGGTCCGGCGCCAGATGGTGAACGCCTTTGGTCTCGAGGCCCTGGAGCACGGCGGGTTGCGCATTCTCACCACCCTGGACACTCGCGCCCAGCGGCTCGCTACCAGGATCCTGGACCGAGGCCTGCGTCGATTGGAGGCGGACGGAGCGGTCGCGCGGCAGGTCGGGGAGGGGGGCCTGCAGGGGGCCGTGGTGGTCATGGATCCTGGCAGCGGCGCCGTTCTGGCCCTGGTCGGGGACAGGAAGCCCGGGCGTGGGCGTTTCAACCGCGCCGTAGATGCCCGGCGACCGGTGGGCTCGCTGTTCAAGCCGTTTGTCTATCTGGCAGCTTTCCAGGCCGCGGCAAACGGACAGGATGGGGGGCTGACCATGGCTTCGGGCCTGGTGGACGAGGCCCTGGAGCTGGACCTGGACGACCATGTCTGGCGCCCGGTCAACAGCGATGGAAGATTCCGGGGTGAGGTTTCGGTCCGCAGGGCCCTGGCCGACTCCATCAATATTCCGGCGGTGAAGGTGGCCCTGGGCGTGGGCATCCCGGTGATCACCCGCCTGGCCGAGGCCTGCGGGTTTCCTGCCGGTCTGCCCAGGGTTCCTGCCGTGGCCCTGGGTGCGGCTGAGGCGTCACCCCTGGAGGTGGCCGTGGCGTACAGTGTGCTGGCCATGGGGGGCCACCGGCCCACGCCGCGTTTTTGGACGTCCACCATGGCCGCGGACGGCGGCCGGCTGACCCTCAACGAGGTCCGGCAAGTGGTTGTGGCCGACCCGGCGGCGGCTTTCATCGTCAGTGATATCCTGGCTGAGGTCGTGCGCAGCGGGACCGGCCGACGAGTGGCCGCTGCCGGGCTGACAGGAGCCGTAGCCGGCAAGACCGGAACCACCAACAGGAGACGGGATGCCTGGTTCGTGGGTTATGTGCCGGGTCTGCTGGCTGTTGTCTGGGTGGGCGCTGATGACAACCGGCCGGTGGGGTTGACAGGCTCGCAGGCGGCCCTGCCTATCTGGCTGGAACTGGTACAGAGCCTCAAACCCTTTCCTGGAGATGCCTCGCCACCGGCAGAAAGCCTGCTGCGGGTCAGGTACGATCCGGAGACCGGCGGCGTCGCCACCAAAAACTGTCCCCGGGTGGCGGAAGAGTGGTTCATGGCGGGGACCGAGCCGGAGGATGAGTGCCCCCTGCATAGCCGGCGCAGCTTCTGGCAGCGGCTGTTGGGCCGCTAGCCCCCGGGGAGCCGTGGCTAGCAGGATCCGGTGCGGGCGGAAAAGAGGAGCCCCATGTCAACGGTTTCAGTCGTTCCCCAGTCGGCAGGTGCTGAACCCATGGCACTCAGATCGCCCACAACCACGGCCAGAGCGGATTCAGGGTGCAGCAGATCATGGGCAAGATCGGCCGCCTGCCCGAGGTCGACTGCCAGGATCCTATCCTGGTAGGACTCCAGGGTATCCTCGGGCAGTCCGTACAGTTCCATCTCCAGGAGCTGTCCGGCCACCTGGGTTGCGGTCTCGAACTGAAGCGGGTATCCACCGACGAGCCGGCGGCGGGCATCGTCGAGTTCCATGGCTGTGGGGCCGCCTTCGCGAAAGGCGCCGACCAGATCGTCGATATCCCGGAGGACTTCACCCACCGAGGCGGTGGGCGTGAAGGTGGAAATCTGAAATGGGCCGGCGTGGAGGCGGGCTGAGAAGCCGCTGTGAATGCCGTAGGTCAGTCCCTTCTCGGAGCGGATGGTCTGCATGAGGCGCGATGAGAATCCCCCGCCGCCCAGAACGTCATTGACGAGTTCGGCGGCGTCATGGCGAGGATCCCGGCGGCTGATGCCCAGGTGACCCCAGCGGATCTGAGCCTGTGGGGAGTCGGGACGATCCACCAGCAGGATGCGGCGCGCCGCAGGAACCGGGTCGGGGTGAGATACCGGGGGGGGAGAGGTTCCCTGCCAGCTGTCGAAAATGTCCGCAGCGGCTTTGAGGGCCTGCTCCGCGGGAACCGCACCGGCGATGGCCAGGCAACTGCCGGCAGGGACGAACAGTCGTCTGTGCCAGGCCTCGGGAGCGGTCTCGGCCAGATTTGTCATGGAGGCGGCAGTTCCCGACAGCGGCGGGCCGTAGGGGTGCTCCCCGTAGAGGCCGTGGGAGAAGGTCCAATCGGCCACAGTGGCCGCCTGGTCCATGGCACGGGTCAACGCGTGCAGCCGTCGCTGGCGAAGAAGATGGAATTCATCGGCGGGAAAGGCGGGCTCCAGAGTGATCTCGCCCAGCAGGGCGATCAGGTCCATGAAATCTTCCGACAATCCGGCCAGGCTGACCACCAGGCTGTCCCGCCCCGTACGGGCCGAATAGGATGCGCCCATGTCGTCAATGGCCACTGCCAGGCTGTCGGCGTCCCGGCGCCGGCTGCCTTTGTTCAGCAGGCCGGCCACCAGACTGGCTGTCCCGGCCTGTCCAGGCGGGTCGGTGGCGCCACCGGCGGGGAGCAGGAGCGTGAGGCTGATGGCCGGCAGGCGCTGATCCTCGATGATGAGGATGGTCAGGCCATTGTCAAGATGTTCCCGGCGGTGTGCCGGCCGGCGCACACGGGCGCTCTCCGGCAGAATGTTCATGACGTCTCCGGGATCAGGGTGACCACCGTCCGGTTGGACGGCACAAGATAGGTTCGCGCCACCCGGTTCAGGTCCTCGGGCGTGACGGCCAGCATGGCTTCATCCAGTTGGTTGGAAAAGCGCCAGTCGTTGGCCCGGACCTGGTAAAGCCCGGCCAGGAGTCCGCGGTAGAACTGGGTCCGCGCCTGCAGCACCAGGCCGGCTCGAATCTGGCGCACGGCCCGGCGTACCTCGTCGGCCCCGACGCCGTTTTCCTGCAGGCGATCCAGCTCGGCCCACAACTGAACTTCCAGGTCGGCGGCGGATTCTCCGGGGTTGGCCACGGCATCAAGCCGGAAAATGCTGGGATCGGTGTTGAGAAACGATGACCCCACCGACGCGGAGACCGATCCGGCACGCCCGCTCTTCACGAAGTGGCGATGGAAGCGAGCCGAATGGCCGTCGGTGAGCAGGGAGGCAAGAACCAGGAGCGGGACCGTATCGGGGTGCGTCAACTCCGGCACATGGAAGGCAGCCATGACAGCACCGGCTTCAACCCGTTTGTGGAATTCACCCCGGCGTTCTCCTCGCTGAGGTTCTTCCCTCGTCACCACGGGCGGTGGCGGCGGTGCGGGCTGCATGTTGTCATAGGCAGCCGTGATCATGGCCAGGGTGTCGTCGGGGTCCATGTCCCCGGCCACGACCACGGTGGCATTGTTGGGGGCGTAATAGGTCGAGAAATAGGACTGGCAGTCGACGAGAGACATGGCGACCAGATCTGAATCCCAGCCCACCACCGGCCAGCCGTAGGCATGGCGCGGGAAGGTGAGCGCCATGAGAAGTTCCCGGGCTTCCCCATAAGGCGTGTTCACCGTGCGCAGCAGGCGCTCGTTGCGGACCACCTCCCGCTCGGAAGCCAGGTTCTCCTCTGTGAGCAGAAGATGCGCCTGCCGGTCAGCTTCCATGCGGATGGCCAGCTCCAGCCCATGGGCGGGCAGGTTTTCGTAATAGCAGGTGCTGTCTTCGGTGGTAAATGCGTTGACCTGCCCGCCCTCGGCCTGGATGATGCGGGCGAACTCCTCAGGGCCACAGTCCGGGGTTCCCTTGAACATCATATGCTCGAAGAGGTGCGAGATCCCGGTGATGCCCGGGCGCTCGTTGCGGGATCCGGCGGCGAAGTGGACCTGGTAGGAAACAACCGGCGCCCCGTGATCTTCCAGAAGAAGAATCCGCAGGCCGTTGGTGAGCGTTTCCTGGCGAGCGTCCAGGGTGAGGAGGGTGGCGGGCCGGCCGACCGGCGGGGAGGTTTTGGCGTTCATAAGGCCCGCTTATAACATGGCGGCAGGATGACATCAAGTCAGGGAACATGGACCCTTACGCGGTGGCGTGTTACCTTGCCCGACCATGAGCGGAGTGATGCAGGGGAAGACGGCGTCGCATCTTCGCTATGAGGGCGTGGTGTTTGACCTGGATGGCACCCTGGTCGATTCCTACGCCGCCATAACGGAGTGCTACAACCATGCCTGTACCAGTCTGGGTCAGCCGGCGGTGTCCCCGGAGACGGTCCGGGGCCTGGTGGGACATGGACTGGAGTCCCTCATGGAAGATGCCGTGGGCCCTGCACAAGTGGTCCGGGCGGTGGCGTTGTTCCGGGAGCGCTACGACGTTATCTGCGAAGAGCGCACGACTCTTCTGCCAGGTGTTGCCGGCACGCTGCCGCGCCTGGCGGCAGGTGGTCTGCGTCTGGGGGTGGCCACCAATAAGCCCACTCGCTTTGCCGTGCGCATTCTCCGCGCTCTCGGCCTCATGCCTCCGGTGCGCGCGGTTCTCGGGCCAGGCGAGGGGATTCCACCCAAGCCCCGCCCTGAAATGTTGCTGAAGGTGCTGGCCGACCTGGGGGTGTCACGGCGCCAGGCACTCTATGTCGGCGATATGGAAATTGACATCGAGACCGCCCGGAGGGCCGATGTCGATGTCTGGGTTGTGCCCACCGGCAGTTGCAGTCGTTCCCAGCTCATGGCCGCGTCCCCTGATGTCCTGCTGGGGGAGTTTGCTGATCTGCAGCGCCTCCTGGGTGTGCGCGCCGCCGCCGGGACTGACAGATCTTGAGGGCATGGGCCGCTGATGCTACGATGCGGAGCGGTCATGGCACTCAAGGCGACACAAATCCGCGCGGGCCAGATTCTCATCCGGAACAACGAGTTGTTCCGGGTTGAATCGGTGGACCACGTCACGCCGGGTAAAGGCCGGGCGCACGTCCAGACGCTGCTGCGCAACATGCGTACCGGGGCGGCCTCGGATGTTCGTTTTTCTTCCGATGCCAAGGTGGAGAAAGCCGTTCTCACCACCGTGGAAATGGAGTATCTCTACGCCGATGGCGACAGCCATGTCTTCATGAACAGCGAAACGTACGAGCAGTTCCCCCTTCCCGGCGAACTCCTGGGCAAGGCCATGGATTACCTGTTGCCCAACACCACGGTGAAAGTTCTCCTTCATGAAGAGCGACCGGTGGGTCTGGAACTTCCCAACTCGGTCACGCTCAAGATCGTGGAGACCGAACCTGGCCTGAAGGGAGCCACAGCCGCGGGCTCGCCCAAGCCGGCGACCCTGGAGACAGGGCTGGTGGTGAGCATTCCCCAGTTTGTTGAAGTGGGGGAGAGCATCGAGGTCGATACCCGCAGCGGCAACTACCTGACCCGGGCCTGAACCCGGACCCGAATCTCGCGAAAGCTTGATGGCGGGCCGAGGTCAGGAGCCGGACTCTTCCTGGAGAACCTCGCCGAGTATCTCGTCAGTTCTCACATTGATGAAGCGGTAGTCCAAGTATCTGTGCCGGATGTAACGGGTCGTGAGCCGGCTGCCATCCAAGTCAAGAACCTGGCGTTTCCAGATCGATTGAGACGGAAAGCTGAGTCCGAACCGGCTCACCAGGAACTCCACAGAAAGCACGTGGGCCGTGGGGCGGCTGCGAAGACGCAGTCCTCCCAGGCGAAATGCCTTGCGGTACCGCGCCATTTGGGCCTCCAGGATCTCTTCCTGGCGGGCCGGTTCCGCTTCCAGATGAAGGGGGACCAGGCGATCCCGATCGACCCAGATGCGGCCGCTCCATTCGGCCGGGCGATTGCCCAGATCAAAGGCGAGAAGACCGTCAAAGGCGATGACCAGAGTATCGGTGACGCCGCGGCGCTCGGGTCGCAGGAGCCGGTAACGGAACAGGGATTCGTTCTCCGAGGCGAAGAGGGTTGCCCAGAGGTAGGGAGGCGGCATGAACGTCTGCAGGACGGCGGGAGAACTGCGCACCGGAACGCCGGCACGGGACAGGGTTTCGCGGTATTCAGAGACTTTCAGCTCCCCAGGGTCGATCTGCAGGAGGTAGCGATAGACGGCTTCATGGCGTGAGCTGAGCTGGCCCGTTTCAGGCTTCACGTTCTCTTCCAGGAGTTCCTCCCTGGCGCTGAAACGCAGTATGGCGCGACGGTAGAGATGGGAACGCCGGCGCAGGCCTGCCATGAGATCCTCAGGAAGCCCGCTATCGTCCTCAGCCGGGATCTGGCCCGGGGCGGGGCCCGCCGGCGCCGGAATGGCTGTGAGAGCTGCCAGGAGCAGAAATGTCATGACGCGTAGGTGGCGATTCATGGGGATACCTGTTCGCCACTTTATCGCATGCTGGCCCGGGTCTGCGGCCCTGTGGCTGGCCCGTGGTATACTTGGGTTCTAGTATTAGTTGCGGAAAGGAGGCCTCGCATGGCCTATGGCCGCAAGGCGCTGCTGGCAGTTCTGTTCGGCCTGTTCTTGAGCGGTTGGGTTTATGCCGACAAGCTGGTCGTCTTTCAGAACGGGCGTACTCTCAGGGTCCAGGCCGTGAGGGATGAGGGAGCATGGCTCTTTCTGACCCTGGGCGAGAAATCCGAGATGGGTGTTCTCTCGCGGCTCATCGTCACCGTGAACGATATCGAGTCCCTCACGGATGGAAAATCTTTTCCAGTGCCCAATGCTCAGTCTGCGGCCGGGGGTCCGGCATCCAGGGTTCGCGCCACGGCTTCCCAGCGCGGGCGTCCACCCGGCGCTCGATCCGGCAACACCCTGCGGGGCGGCGGCGCGCCCGGTGATGCGCAGGCTGAGGCTGCAACCCGTGCCCGCAGCGATGCTCTGGCACGGGCGGCGAACCGGGCCAGCACCGGCAGGGTGGGGCGTGTCCCGCCCACCGGGAAGGGCCAGGAGGTACCGGCCGAGGCCACCGGTTCAGATCTGGCCGGAGGAATCTCAAACGGCGGCTGGCGTTCGCTTCTGGATGACAGCGGTCGCGGCCGTTCAACCAGTTCCAGCACGGCCCAGCGGACCGAGGAGAATCCCAAGCGGTAGATCACGCTCCTTCCGGGCTTTCAGCATCTCATGCCGCCGGACTGTCTTCGAGTTGAACATCAACTGATGGAACCCCGCATCATCCCTCGATCCCAGCATCCGATCTCGCGCCGGCAGATCGATCCGGATGCCCTGAAGGTGTTGTATCGGTTGCACCGGCATGGCCGGATTGCGTACCTGGTGGGAGGCAGCGTCCGGGATCTTCTCCTGGGCGGCACGCCCAAGGACTTCGATATCGTCACCGATGCTCATCCCGGTGAGGTGAAGAAGCTTTTCCGGAATTCCTGGATCGTAGGGCGACGGTTCCGTCTGGTTCATGTGGTGTTTGGCCGGGAGCGAAAGGTCGTGGAAGTGGCGACTTTTCGCGCCAAATCCGAGATCGAACCGCCGGCTGATCCGGGCCGGGACGCTCGTTCCCCGGCAGCGGTGGCCGCCCACCCCGGTACGAAGAAGGTGCCCGCCAGGACAGGGGGGGGGCTGCTTGTGACCTGGGAGAACACCTTCGGGACGCCTGAAGAGGATGCCCGGCGCCGGGATTTGAGCATCAACGGACTCTTCTACGATATTGACACCTTTGCCATCATCGATTACGTAGGCGGGCTCAAAGATATTGAGAAGCGCCTGGTGCGCGCCATCGGCGACCCGGACATCCGGTTCCAGGAGGACCCGGTGCGCATGATGCGGGCCATCAAGTTCTCCGCCCGCCTGGACCTTCGCATCGAGAAGGAGACGCGGGCAGCACTTTCCCGGCAGGCCGCCGGTATCAGCCTGTCGGCTGCGCCCAGGGTCATGGAGGAGATCTACCGGCTGCTGGAATCGGGCTGTGCTGAGACCAGCTTTCGCTTGCTCCACGAAACGGGTCTTCTCCTCCATCTGATTCCCGAGATCATGCCCCTGGCGGATCACCAGCAGGGTTTTTTCTGGCCGAACCTGCGGGAACTGGATCGCATGGTGAAGGCGGGGGTTGAAGAGGTCACCCGTGCCGTGGAAATGGCTGTCCTTCTGGATGGCCTGGTGAGGCCGCTGCTGACGTCATCCTCCACCGGTGGAGAAGGCATCGGTGAACGGGTGCATGAGATCATCAAGCCCATCGCCATGCGCTTGCGCATGACCCGGGCCGACACGGCCAAGGTCATCCAGATGCTGATCGCCCAGCGCCATCTTCTGCGCCCCCACGGGCGCCGCTTCAGCATGGCCGGATTTGTCCGGCGCGGCTACTTTCCCGGTGCCTATCAAATCCTGCGCATTCACGCCGCTGTGACCGGAAAGCACGAGGAAGTTCTCAAGAAGTGGGAGGAACGCATCAAGGCGGTCAGAGAGGGTGGCGAAAGCGGGCTGGAAGGCCAGGTGGTGGCGACTGGCAGGAAACGCCGGCGGAGGCGCCGGCGCCGTCCCACGAGTTGAGTGGTCGATGATTCCGGATTCAGGGTGCCGCCTCAGCGCGGGCGGGTCCTGGTTGACCCTGCGCGGGCGGCAGTGGTATTTTCCCCATCCTGCATGAGACCCTGAAACCCTGCGACCTGTATGGTCCGCTGCCGCGACGGGCGAAAGTGGCGGAACTGGTAGACGCGCTGGATTTAGGATCCAGTGGGGAACTCCCCATGGGGGTTCGAATCCCCCCTTTCGCACCACAAGAGTCCAAGAGGATCAACGTGACATCCATGCCAGCCAAGGTGGACCCCAAGCTGACCCGGGAGAACGAGACCCGGCGGCGTCTCGACCTGACCATTCCTGCGGCGGAGATGGAGACAGCCACGGAGGAAGCTGCCCGGCAGATGGGCCGCAAGCTGCGTATTCCTGGGTTCCGCCGGGGACATGTGCCCACCAAGGTTGTCCGCCAGCGATTTGCACGTGAGCTGCAGGAGGAGGTCATCGAGCAACTGGCTTCCCGGCACGTTGCGGCGTTCATGGACTCCGGCCAGGAAGACCCGGTGGCGCCGCCGGTCCTCAAGGAGCAGCAGGTGGTCAAGGATGGCAGCCTGAAGCTGGTCGCCATTTATGAGGTCCAGCCGCCGGTCCAGCTGGGGGAGTACCGGGGGTTGGCTGCGAGCAGGCCCTCGACCACCTTGTCCGATCAGGAGGTGGACGACGCCCTGGAATCGATCCGGATGGGGATGACCCGGCTCCATCCGGTTGAGGACAGAGGGGCGGCGGAAGGGGACGATATCCTGGTGGACATGGAGGGCCTGGACCTGGAAGGAGAGGAGAAAGGCGTCACCTTTCGGAGAGAAGGAATCGGGATGCGCCTTGCAGGGGATGATGTTCATCCTGAGCTCTGGAAGGCCCTCCTCGGCGCCCAGACAGGATTTTGCCGGGAGGTCACCGTGGCCTACCCGGATGATTACCGGACCAAGGGCCTGGCCGGCCGGACCATCCGGTATCAACTCAATGTGAAATCAGTGCGCCAGCCACGCACACCCCTTCTGGATGACGACCTTGCCCGGAATGCGGGCGATTTCAAGGATCTTGCGGAACTGCGCCAGCGCGTGCAGGAGGATCTGCAGCATCGCAAGGAGAAAGACGCCCACGAGAGTGTGCGCCAGTCACTCCTGCACCAGTTGCTGGAACGGCATCCCCTGGCGGTGCCCCAGGTCCTGGTGGACCAGGAGGTCCACCGGCGACTGGAATCCATCGCCCATCAACTGGCCAGGCAGGGTGTGGACCCCACCCAGGCCGGCGTGGATTGGCCCAAGGAGAAGAAGCGGCAGGACGAGCGTGTGCGGGAGGATCTCCGTGCGGCGCGCCTGCTGGACGCCATCGCCGAGGCGGAGAAGCTTGAAGTGAAGGACGTGGACATGGAGCGCCATCTGGCGGAAGAAGCCGCGAGGGCGAATCAGCCACTCACTGTTCTGCGCGCCAGCTGGCAGAAAGACGGGCGCCTTGATGCTCTTCACCGCCACTTGAAGCGTGATGCCGTGCTTGACTTTCTGAGTTCCGTTGGTCATATTCAGAAGGAAGGAGAATCGGCGTAAATGCAACTGATTCCAATGGTTGTGGAGCAGACGGCGCGTGGCGAACGGGCTTTCGATATCTATTCCCGGCTGCTCAAGGACAACATCATTTTCATCGGTTCTCCCATCGATGACAATGTTGCCAATCTCGTCATCGCACAGCTCCTGTTTCTCGAGTCCGAGGATTCCAAGCGGGACATCTCGCTCTACATCAACAGCCCGGGCGGGCATATCACCTCCGGCCTGGCGATCTATGACACCATGCAGTTCGTGCGTCCGGATATCTCCACCATCTGCATGGGGCAGGCTGCCAGTATGGGGGCGGTGCTCCTGGCGGGCGGCACCAAGGGCAAGCGCTCCGCGCTCCCTCACTCGCGTATCGTGATTCATCAGCCGCTGGGTGGCGTTCAAGGTCAGGCCACCGACATTGATATCCAGGCGCGGGAGATTCTGCGCATGCGCGCGACACTCAACAAGATCCTGGCAAAACATTCCGGCCAGAGTATAGAAACGATCAACACGGATACGGAACGTGATTTCATCATGACCGCCGAGGCATCCAGAAAGTACGGGATCATCGACGAAGTGATCACCAGCCGAGAAGACTGATTTCTCCGGGGGCCTGACACCATGGTGCGGAAGAAAAACAATGAAGGAGAAGGTCTGCGCTGCAGTTTCTGCAACAAGCACCAGAAGGATGTGGAGAAGCTCATAGCCGGGCCGACGGTTTACATCTGCAATGAATGCGTCGATATCTGCCTGGACATCATTGCCGATGGCCGAGAAGGTGATGAGCCCAGGGGCGAGACCAAGCTGCCCAAGCCGGTGGAGATCAAGGCTCTCCTGGATGAGTATGTCATCGGCCAGGAGCAGGCCAAGAAGAAGCTCGCGGTCGCGGTCTACAACCACTACAAGCGCAACGAATTCAGCCTGCGGAAGAGCGATGTGGAGATCCAGAAGAGCAACATCATGCTCATTGGACCGACCGGGACGGGCAAGACCCTTCTGGCGCAGACTCTGGCACGCATTCTCTCGGTTCCCTTCGCCCTGGTGGATGCCACAACCCTGACCGAAGCAGGTTATGTCGGTGAGGACGTTGAAAATATCATCCTGAAGCTTCTTCAGGCGGCTGACAACGATGTGGAAAAATGCCAGCGGGGCATCATTTATATCGATGAGATCGACAAGATCTGTCGCAAGGGCGAGAACCCGTCCATTACCCGGGATGTCTCGGGAGAAGGCGTTCAGCAGGCGCTGCTGAAGATCCTGGAGGGAACCATCGCCAATGTGCCGCCCCAGGGTGGCCGCAAGCACCCGCACCAGGAGTTCGTTCCGGTGGATACCACCCATATCCTGTTCATCTGTGGTGGCGCCTTCGTGGGACTGGAAAAGGTGGTCCAGCAGCGGCTGGGGAAGAACTCCATGGGTTTCCGGGCCGACGTGGGGCATTCCAGCGATCTGAAGAACGATGAACTTCTGGCATGCGTGCAGCCGGTGGATCTGATCCAGTACGGCTTGATCCCGGAGTTCGTGGGCCGACTGGCGGTGGTCGCGAGCCTGGAGGATCTGGATCGCGGCGCCCTGGTGCAAATTCTGACCGAGCCGCGGAACGCCCTGGTCAAGCAATATCAGCGCATCTTCGAGTACGAGAACGTCAAGCTCAAATTCACCAGTGATGCCCTGGAATCAATCGCCCGCCGGGCGATCGATCGTAAAGTGGGTGCGCGTGGATTGCGGATGATCCTGGAGGAACTCATGCTGGAGATCATGTTTCATCTGCCGTCCAAGGACAATATTTCGGAGTGCGTCATCACCAAGGAGGCGGTGGAGAACCGGAGTACCCCTCTGACCCTCATCGAGAAGGCCGGCTAGGCCTTTCCCCGCTCCCATCCGCTGCGGCGTCTGCGCCGCAACTTTTGCTTTCAGAACCAGTCTGCGCCTGTGTTTGACAGCGCAATCATCTTGATGGGCTATAATAGGAATCATGGACGACTTCAATTCAGAAAATCCCAAAGAGGACCTTATTACGCTGCCCCTGGTCCCTTTGCGGGATATCGTGGTATTCCCGGGGACACTCCTGCCGTTCATCGTTGGACGGGAGGGTTCGCTGCGCGCCTTCAGTGCAGCGCTCGACGGGGATAAGCGGCTCTTCCTCGCCACTCAGCGGGACGCGTCGGAGGATGAGCCTGCCATGGAAGGCCTGAATTCCATCGGCACGGTGGCGATTATTGTTCAGCACCAGCACCTGCCCAATGGCAATGTCAAGGTCCTTGTGGAAGGTGTTGCCCGGGCCCGGATCATCGAAGTGCATGAGAAGGATGACCACCACACGGCGCTGCTGAAGATCCTGGACCGTCGCCAGGAGGTCACTCCCGAGATCAGGGATCGGATGAAGAAGGTCGCATCGCTTTTCAAGAGCTACGTGAAACTCTCACCCAACCTCCCTAACGAAGGGTTGCTGCCGGTTGGCAGGTCATCGGATCCGGGTCGTCTGGCAGACGCCATCGCCAACAACATGCAGGTGGGTGTCGATCAGAAGCAGAATCTTCTGGAGACGCTCTATCCCCTTGACCGTCTCAATGGCATCGCCACCATGCTGGAGAGCGAACTTGACCGGCTGCGTATGGATCGACGTATCCACAACAAGGTCAAAAAACAGATGGAGCGCGCCCAGAAGGAGTATTACCTCAACGAGAAGATCAAAGCCATTCAGCATGAACTCGGTGGACGTGAAGACCGAGCCGGTGACCTGGAGGAATTGCGGGAGCAGATCAAGAAGGCAGGCATGCCGAAGGATGCCCATGAGCGCGCCGAGCAGGAGTTGAAGCGCCTGGAGGCGATGCCTCCAGTTTCTGCAGAGGCCACCGTCTCACGCAACTATGTGGACTGGTTGGTGGCCTTGCCGTGGAAGAAGAAGACGAGAGAGAATCGGGATATTCTCAAGGCAGAGAAGATTCTCAACGAAGACCATTACGGCCTGGTGAAGGTCAAGGAGAGAATCCTCGAGTTCCTGGCCGTGCGCCAGCTGGTCAAGAAACCGGTCAATGGATCGATCCTTTGCCTGGTGGGGCCTCCAGGGGTGGGCAAAACCTCCCTCGGGAAGTCCATTGCCAGGGCCACAGGGCGCAAATTCGTGCGCATCTCCCTGGGTGGTATGCGGGATGAGGCCGAGATCCGCGGCCATCGGCGGACATACATCGGCGCCTTCCCCGGCCAGATCATCCAGATGATGAAGAAGGCCGGGACCAGGAACCCCATCTTTCTCTTGGATGAGGTCGACAAGATGAGCATGGACTTCAGGGGAGACCCCTCTGCGGCGCTCCTTGAAGTCCTGGATACGGAACTCAATCATCAGTTCACCGATCACTATATCGACTGCGAATTCGACCTCTCCGAGGTGATGTTCATCTGCACGGCCAATGTCATCCACACTCTCTCGCCGGCCCTCAGGGACAGGCTGGAGATCTTGCGCCTGGCGGGCTATACGCTCAGGGAAAAGCTTGCCATTGCCCGCCAATACCTGTTGCCCAAGCAGCTTGCAGCCCATGGCCTGAAAGTGGAGAGTGTCACCTTCCAGGATGATGCGCTGCGGGATCTTATCGAAAAATACACCCGTGAGGCTGGTGTGAGAAATCTGGAGAGGGAGATTGCCTCGGTCTGTCGCAAGCTGGCCATGGAGGTGGTGAAGAAGGGTGACCATTTTTCGGTGGAGGTCACCCCGGATCTGGTCGGCAAGTATCTGGGCGTGGCGCGCTTCCGGCCCTGGCAAGCCGAAAAAATCAACCAGGTAGGCGTTGCCACGGGATTGGCCTGGACGGAGAGTGGGGGTGAACTTCTCTCCACGGAAGCCACTCTCATGAAGGGCCGGGGGCAACTTTCACTGACCGGGCAACTGGGCGATGTGATGAAGGAATCTGCTCATGCCGCCCTGTCCTTCATTCGCTCGCGCACGGCCCAGTACCAGATCGATGAAAACTTCTATCGCAAATATGATCTTCATATCCATGTCCCGGAAGGGGCAATCCCCAAGGACGGCCCGTCGGCGGGAATCACCATTGCCACGGCCATGCTGTCGGCCCTGACCGGTATCGCGGTCCGCTGGGATGTGGCCATGACCGGAGAAATCACGCTGCGTGGGAAGGTCCTGCCGGTGGGCGGGGTCAAGGAGAAGATCATCGCGGCCCATCGCATGGGAATGAGCGATATCATTCTGTCCAAAGACAATGAGAAGGATCTGACGGAACTGCCCGATGATGTCCACGAAGCGTTGAATTTCCACCTGGTGGAATGGGTGGATGAGGTTTTCGACCTGGCGCTGGTCAAACCCCTGCCTCGTCTCGACAAGAAAATCGACAGCAGCTTCAAGAAGAGCCTGGAGAAGAACGCCTCGGAAGACACCGTGGCCCATTGAGGTTCACACCGGAGCCATCGGTCTGACCGGTTGGCCGCTCGCCCGGAATCCTTTCCCATGAAGTCCCCATTGCAGCATGGAGAGTCCCGCTTTCTGCTGGGCGTCGCCCAGCCGGATGGCTATCCGGTTCCTGGAGGGCCGGAGGTTGTTTTTGCCGGGCGATCCAACGTTGGTAAATCGAGCCTGCTCAATGCACTGTTGCGCCGCCGGGGCCTGGCCCGGGTCAGCAAGACGCCAGGGAGGACTCAGCAGGTGAACTTTTTTCAAACGGGGGACCTGGGAACCTTTGTGGACTTGCCTGGATACGGCTTCGCCCGTGCGCCGGAACGGGTGCGTCACCAGTGGAAGGCCCTGGTGGACGCCTACCTAGAGGGAGATCGTCCGGTGGCGGTGTGCCTGCTTCTGGCGGATGCGCGCCATGATCCCACTGGCCAGGATGTTCAACTGTGCGATTGGCTCAGGCATGCCGGCTTGCCCTGCAGAGTACTGCTCACCAAGGCAGACGCCGTGGGAAGGGGTCGTATCCAGAAGGTCGTGCGCCGCGCGGCCGAGGTCCTGGGACTGGAGTCCGGCGAGGAGAGGCCTCTGCCGGTCTCAGCTCGCACTGGAGAAGGCATTGACCAGGTGCGTTCCCTTATTCATCATGCGGTGCATTCGTGAGTGCGCCGCGCCTCAGCAAGTCCGGCAGGGAGAGAATCGTGGAGGTCCAGGAACGGGGGACCGGCGTGGGCCGGGAGAAGGCAGGGAACCGTCAGAATCTGGACATGGATATCCGGGCGCTCAAGGAGCGCAACATCAAGGACCTCCTGAAGATTGCTCAGGAACTGGAGGTGTCAGGTGGCGCAGGCCTCCGCAAGCAGGATCTGATCTTCGCCATCCTGCAGGCCAAAACGGAAAAGAGCGGATTGATCTTCTCCGAGGGTGTTTTGGAGTGCCTTCCTGACGGCTTCGGGTTTCTGCGCGCTCCCGAATACAATTACCTGCCAGGCCCCGATGATATCTATGTCTCGCCCTCTCAGATCCGCAAATTCGAACTTCAGACTGGCGATACGGTCTCCGGCCAGGTCCGCCCGCCCAAGGAAGGGGAGCGCTATTTCGCTCTGATCAAAGTTGAGGCTGTTAATTTCGAGACGCCGGACGCCTCACGGGGCAAGGTCATCTTCGACAACCTCACTCCCCTCTATCCCAATGAGCGCGTTCACCTGGAGACCGACCGAGACAATCTGTCGGCCAGGGTCATGGACATGCTCACGCCCATCGGCATGGGGCAGAGAGGGCTTATCGTGTCGCCGCCGCGCACCGGCAAGACCATGCTCCTGCAGAGTCTGGCTCATTCCGTGGCGGAGAATCACCCTGAGATGGTTCTCATCGTCCTCCTCATTGATGAGCGTCCCGAAGAGGTCACCGACATGGAGAGGACCGTGAAGGGAGATGTCATCTCCTCCACGTTCGATGAACCGCCCACCCGACATGTGCAAGTGGCCGAGATGGTGATCGAGAAGGCAAAACGCCTGGTGGAGCACAAGCGGGACGTGATCATTCTACTGGACTCCATCACCCGTCTTGCCCGGGCCTATAACACCATCGTGCCCTCCTCGGGAAAAGTTCTCTCAGGCGGGGTTGATGCCAACGCCCTGCAGAGGCCCAAGAGGTTCTTCGGGGCAGCCCGCAACATCGAAGAGGGCGGCTCCCTCACGATCATCGCCACGGCTCTTGTCGATACGGGGTCGCGCATGGATGATGTGATCTTCGAGGAGTTCAAGGGGACCGGCAACATGGAGATCAACCTGGACAGGAAATTGTCCGAGAAGAGAATCTACCCGGCTATCGATCTGAATCGCTCCGGGACGCGCAAGGAGGAACTCCTCCTCAGCGAGAACGAACTCAATAGAACCTGGGTGCTGCGCAAGGTCCTGCATGCCCTGTCGCCGGCGGAAGCCATGGAATTACTGCTGGACAGGATGCGTAAAACCGCGGGAAATGAGGAATTTCTCAATTCCATGAACGAGTAGGGTCCTCCCGGGCATGCTACAATTACGCATTCTGGCACCAGTCCGGGGGACAGGCTCCGGCTATAAGACCATGCAGGGAAGGAAGTTCAGAGCCATGAAGCCTAAGATTCATCCAGAATACAAGGATGTGGAAGTCAGTTGTGCCTGTGGGAATGCGTTCAAGACACGCTCCACCATCTCGGATATCCGGCTCGAAATCTGCTCATCCTGCCATCCTTTTTTCACGGGCAAGCAAAAGCTGGTGGATTCGGCCGGGCGGGTCGAGCGATTCCAGCGCAAATACGCACATCTCACCGCAGGCAAGAGCAGCTGAGGCCAACCCCGGGCCGGGCCTTCCCGGTCGGAGACTCGGGCCGGGAGGGCTCATGCTCTCCAAGTTAGAAAGCATCGAGGCGCGGTACGACGAACTGGTGGTCCGGCTGGCCGACCCGGAAGTCGCCGCCGACCCCGGTCAATACCGCAAGTACGCCCAGGCCTATGCGGATCTCCAGGACATGGTGCTGGCCTACAGGGAGTACAAGCAGGTCACCTGTGAACTGGATGAGGCGCGCCAGCTATTGGCCGGGTCCAGCGGGGAAATGGCCGACCTGGCCCGTGAAGAGGTTCACAGCCTCCGTGAGCGCCAGGCAGATCTTCATGGTCGGCTCCGCCGCATGCTCCTTCCCAAGGATCCCCATGATGACAGCAATGTTGTTCTGGAGATCAGGGCAGGCACCGGTGGCGACGAGGCCACCTTGTTTGCCGGGGAAATGTTTCGTATGTACAGCCGCTATGCTGAGAGCCGTGGCTGGAAGATCGATGTCACGGAACTCCACGATTCGGGTGCCGGGGGGATCAAGGAAGTGGTCGCGGTGATCGAGGGGCACGGTGCCTACTCCCGCCTCAAGCATGAAAGTGGTGTACACCGGGTGCAGCGAGTGCCCCAGACCGAGGCCGGAGGGCGCATCCACACTTCGGCCGTCACCGTGGCCGTTCTGCCGGAAGCCCAGGAGGTGGAGATCGCCATTGCGGATAAGGACGTGCGTATCGACCGATACTGCTCATCAGGTCCTGGCGGACAGAGTGTCAATACCACCTATTCAGCGGTGCGCCTGACCCACTTTCCCACAGGGCTGGTGGTCACCTGCCAGGACGAGAAATCCCAGCACAAGAACCGGGAAAAGGCCATGCGAGTGCTCCGCTCCCGGCTGCTGGACCTGAAGCGCCAGGAGCAGCAGGATGCCACGGCCAGGGAGCGGCGGCAGCAGGTGGGCACCGGCGACCGGTCGGAGAAGATCCGGACCTATAATTTTCCTCAGAACAGGGTGACCGATCATCGTATCGGTTTGACCATCCATCGTCTGCAGCCTGTTCTTGACGGCGATCTGGACCAGCTCCTGGATCCTCTGGTGGAGCACTACCAGGCTGAGTTGCTGAGCGCCCAGGCCGCGGAGTGACGGTCCCGGCCAGGGTCGGAGAGACTTTGGCCCGGGCCACGAGAACTCTGGCCGACGCCGGTGTTGAAGCGCCGCGCCATGAGGCGGAAATCCTGCTCGGCCACCTTCTCGGGCGTTCGCGGGCGGCCCTCTGGAGCCACCCGGAGAAGTCTCTCCCTGACGGCCAGCACAGGCGCTTTCTTGCCCTCTGCAGGCGCCGTGCCGCCGGTGAGCCCACGGCCTATCTCACCGGGCATCGCGAGTTCTGGAGTCTGGACCTGCTGGTGGATCCCCGTGTCCTGATCCCGCGGCCGGAGACAGAGCATCTGGTGGAAGCCGTTCTCGCCCGGCAACCAAAGGGCATCGTGAGGATTCTGGACTACGGTGCGGGCAGTGGATGTATCGCCCTCGCTCTGGCCACCGAGTACCCGCAGGCCTGGATCATCGCTCTGGACATGGATGGAGGCGCCCTCGCCGTGACGGGCCAGAACAGCAGTCGTCATGACCTTCAGGGTCGTGTGCAACGAGTTCAGGCCCGTTCTCTGGATGCCCTCGCCGGGGAGAACTGGCTGGATGTTCTGGTCTCGAATCCGCCTTATATCCGCGCTGCGGATCTGTCAGCGCTCCCAGCCACGGTTCGTCAGCACGAACCGGTGCAGGCTCTCTCTCCCGGTCTCCGGGGGCTGGAAGTGATTGACAGTCTGATCCAGGGTGGCTTGCGACTGCTGCTGGATGCTGGCACTCTGGCCCTGGAGATCGATTCACCGTCCGCCGCAGGCGTTCGGGAACGGCTCCTCACGTCCGACTGGGCCGATGTGGCGATTCTTCCCGATCTGGCCGGCATGCCACGTGTCGTGGTAGCACGGCGCCGGCGTCGTTAGAAGCCCACACCCAGGGCCCGCAGTTTGTTGCGCGCCAATTGTGCCTCGGCGCTCTGGGGATAGGTCTTGACCAGGTGGTCCAGTTGCACGACGCCTTCGCCAATGCGATTGCGCTCGATGAGCAGGAGGCCGCGTTTCAGGAGAGCCGCTGGCGCCTTGTCCCCCCGGGGAAAATCATCCGCAACCCGGGCATACCCCGCCAGGGCCTCATCGGTTCGTCCTTCGGCCGCGGCGACTTCTCCCAGGTAATAGAGTGCATCATCAGCCAGGGGTCCTGAAGGATCCCGGGCCAGGGCAGCGCGAAATCCCATAGCGGCCAGGCTGTAATCGCCGCGGGTGTAGTCGGCGTAGGCTTGCTGGAAAACCCCTGTTGGATCCTGGCCGCCTTCCACCACCGGTGGCGACGCGGCCAGGGGGGCGATCCGCGGCATTCCAGTTGCGCCGGCCACCGATTCAGGATCCGCCATCGATGAGTCCGCAGAGGTCGTGGCGCCCGGTTGGTCCCCGGTGGCGGCCAGAGAACGGCTCTCTTCGCCCAGGCGGTTCAAGCGAAGAATATCGTAGCGTAATCCGGCAAGGTCGTCGTCGTTGTCTTGCAGACGCTGTGCCATGGCATAGATCTGGGCGTCCAGGATGTCCAGCCGGCTGCGAAGGTCCTGGACCAGAGACAGGAGATCTTCATCGCCGGGCTGGCGTTCATGATCCGCGGCATCGACTCTGGCCCGTGTCTCCACCTGCTCCTGACGTAGCCTGTCCAGAGAGAGGCGCAGGTCATCCACATCGTTCTTCATGGCGCCGCCACCTCCCAGGGTGGCGGCACAGGATAGAGTCATCAGGGCCAGCAAGGCCCCCATTCCCATGGCAAGATGGCCCCTACCGGGCATGGAACTCGACCCTCCGGTTGCGCGACCAGGCTGCTTCTCCCTGGCCCGGGTCAGCCGGCTGCTCCTCACCGAAGGAAACCACCTGCAGGCGGTCCGCGGCCACGCCCCGCAGAACCAAGTACTCCCGGGCGCTGCTGGCTCTGCGATCACCAAGTGCCAGGTTGTATTCCACGGTGCCTCTATCATCGCAATGGCCCCCGACGCGCACCCTGACGTCGGGATGAGCCAGGAGAAAATCCGCATTGTGATCCAGGGAGGCACGTGTCGTCTCGCTCAGGCTGGAACGATCAAATTCGAAGTAGAGGGTCTCCATCTGGCCGTCGATCCAGGTGGCGTCCTGCTCCCCGGCGAAGGATTCCTCCCCGAGAGTTTCTTCCGTCAGAGTCTCCTCGCCAAAGGGATCGGTGACTTGCCGGGACGGATCATCAGCAGACGACTCGGAGGATGAGTCACGGTCAAGGGCGGCGTCAGGGGCACTGGCGGTCAAACCCTCATCGCGAGGCTGGGTACGGCAGCCGGAGGCCGTGGCCATGAGCAGCAGGCCTGCCGCAAGCAGGGGCATGCATCGTGTTTGGACGGTTCTCAACGGGATTCTCCTTGGGGGGCAGACAGGCGTGTTGTGGGGGAGACAGGGGAGTGGTTTCGGCGGCCGGTCATGGTGACCAGTCCGGTGTCTGGCTGAGGCCCTGGCGGGTCAACCGGCGCACATTCCGGCCATTCAGGTCCATGGAGTAGATCTGGTAGATGCCGGTGCTGTTGCTGGCAAAGGTCACGTGCATCCCATCGGGCGAGAAGCGGGGATTCTCTTTGTTGCCGCCGCCATGGGTCAACTGATGCGCGACGCCGCTGGCGAGATCCATGAGCAGGATCTCGAACTGCCCGGCCACCCGGCTGCAGTAGAGCAGCAGGTTGCCCCTGGGCGACCAGGCCGCAGACTCATTGTAGCTGCCTGTGCGGGTGATGCGGCGGACGTTGGCTCCATCGGCGTCCATGACATAAATCTGCGGGCTGCCCGAGCGGTCCGATGTGAATGCGATCTCCCTCCCCGTGGGGGAGAAGGCAGGCGCTGTCTCGATGGCCGGATGGTTGGTGAGCCTTGTGATGCGGTTGGAGCGCAGATCGATGAGCACAAGTTCCGAGTTCCCTGCCCGGCTCACCGAGTAGACCATGGATTTTCCGTCAGGGGCCCACTCGGGAGCCGAGTTGAGATCCCCTTCCCGGGCAAAGACCCGGGATCGCTTTCCCTGCGCATCCACCAGTTGAATTTCAGGCCGGCCCGAAACGAAACTCACGTAGGCCAGTTGACTCCCATCGGGGGACCAGGCGGGCGACAGGTTGATGGAGCCGTTATGGGTGATCTGAACCGGCCGCTGGCCGTCATAGTCCATGACAAAGATTTCCTTGTGCCCGGGGCCCAGGCTGGAGGCAAAGGCGATCTTGCCCAGGAAAATGCCCTGGGCTCCGGTCAGGGAACGAACCACGTCGTTGGCCAACTTATGGCCGATGCGCCGGGCCAGGTTCGGTTCACCGCGATAGCGTTTCCCGAAGATCAACTCCCCGCGTGTCTTCCCGGGTTGCAGATCGGTGTTGTAGAGACGGCCTTCCACTTCCACCTGGTTGCTTCGGGTCCCCAGCTTTCCGAGGAATACGGCATTGGCACCGATGGATTGCCATTTTCGGAAGCGCACGTCCCGCTCCGAGAAGGGCCCCACCAGCCTGTGGAGGGATGGATCCACCAGGTCGAAGTAGCCGGAGAATTCCAGGTCGGCACGGATCACCGCGTGAATCTTGGTGGCCATGCTGGTCGAGAGTTCACCTGGAATCACGCTGGGGAACTCAGGCACGGCGAGGGGGATGCGCTGGAACCCCGTGTCTTCGATGAGAATTTCGATGGGCGGTTGCCCATCCTCCTGCGCCGGCGCCAGCGCTGGCAGCAGCAGGATGCCTGCCAAAAGGAAGAGGGGGATGCGAGGCAAGTTGAACCTCCTGATCTTAGAGGCGGGGTGCACGGTCAGAGTCCGACAGGCTTGAGGTCGAAGGTCACTGCCAGTTCGAGGGTATCACCGGTGTAGGCCGGTGGCAGGCCGGGAAATGGCGCCGAGCGGTAGACGGCGCGTAAGGCGGCATCATCCAGCGGCGGGAAGGGCGATGGAATATCCACAGCCACGCCGGAGAGACTGCCGTCGCGGCTCAGACGGAAAGTGATGCGCACGGCCAGCACCTCCACGTCCTTCCCGGGGTGCACGGGAACGGCATAATTGGCCTGCAGTTTGTTCTTGACCAGCGCCAGGAAATAGGCGTGGGGAAAGGAGCCGCCGCCCGCGCGCAGACCGATACCGGCGCCGCCCGGGCCGGGGCCGGCAGCATCCGTGGCAGTTTCTGCGCCGGCCTGGGGAGGTGTTTCCCCGGCTGCGCCGGTCGATGGCGGGGCCGTCTCTTGAACGGGTGCGGCCGTTTCCCGGGGGGCGGCGGGTTTCTTTTTTGGCGCGGCCGGTTTCGCCGGGGATTTCTTTCGGGATGTGGGAAGGGGTGGTGGCGGCACGGGCTCGGCCCGGGGGGGCGCAGGCACCGGTTCAGCGGGAGCTGGCGTCGGGGAAGGTCCACCGGCGGAGGCAGGCAACTCCACCAGTGAGCCGATCATGACCGGATCCCACTGGGGGGGGGCTGCACGGGGCAGAAGTCCGGGGAGGTAGAGGAACATGGCGCCCATGAGGAGATGAGAGGCCGTGGAGATGGCAACCATGCGCGAGAGACCTGGTTGCCTCGGGTCGGGCAGACGGATGGTGATACGCACCTTGGCGTCATCCTCCCCTTCCCGGGGCAGTGATCGGTTGAACCACCAGCCCGACCTGCTTGACGCCGCCCTTACGGCACTGATCCATGACGTACATGACGCGGCCATAGGGAATTGAAGCGTCGGCCCGCAGGTAGACGAACTGGAATCCAGTGGCGCGGCGGGCCTCCTCGATGCGCACCGCCAGGAGTTCCTCGTGGACGGGCTTGTCGCCCAACCAGATCTCTCCGTCCTGGTCCACGGTCACCAGGAGGGTCTGTTCCCGTGGCTCGGTGGAGATCTCAGCGCCGGGAAGGGTGACATCCACGCCCCGCTGCATCATGGGCGCAGTCATCATGAAGATGACCAGAAGAACCAGCATGACATCCACAAAAGGAGTCACGTTGATCTCCGAGAGGGTTTCTCGGCCTCTCCCGGCAGGTGTCATGGCCACAGCCCGCCTCCCACTTCAGTTGCTCGCGCTCTGTTCAAGCCGATCGATGAATTCTGAGGCGAAGACCTCCATGTCGGAGGAGGCAATCCGGACCCGCTGTACATAATGATTGTAGGCCATGACGGCAGGAATGGCGGCTACCAGGCCCACCGCCGTGGCCACCAGGGCTTCGGCAATGCCCGGAGCTACCACGGAGAGCGACGTGGAGCCGCTGCTGCCCAGAGCGGCGAAGGTGTTCATGATGCCCCAGACGGTGCCGAAGAGGCCGATGAACGGTGCGGCGCTGCCCGTGGTGGCCAGCAGAGTGAGGTGTCGTTCCAGACGGATCACCTCCTGCCGGGAGGTCCGCTCGATGGCGTTGCTCACCATGCGGACCCGGTCAGCGGTTGAGGGGGTGCGCAGCCGGGTCCAGAGATCGAAACCGTCACGGATCAGTTCTGCCTCGGGAGCATCACGGAAATCATCCACCATGTCACGGAGATCGGCGAGGCTGGCACCTTCCTGGCTCATCTCGTGACGAATGTCCTGAGATTCGAGCGCGGCGCGGCGGAATGTCTGTGACTTGAGGAAAATAATGCCCCAGGTCGCCACCGACATGCCGATGAGCAGGAGAAGAACCAACTGCACGGCCGCGCTGGCCGAGAGGATCAGTTCAATGATGCTGATATTGCCGCGGGCGGCGACAGGCTGGCCGAGGGCGACGAGGATATTGGCGGGCAAGGAACCTCCATGTTGGAATCAACCGCCTCCCCGGCCCGGACCTTAGCAGGAGGGTTGCCGGGTGTCAACGAATCAATCGATGCAAAGCGCTGTAACGACGCTAGATGCGCGGCATCGAGCGCTTGACCGGTAGGCGGTGCTCTGGTAGCGTTAACATTGGTCTGAAGCTGGTGTCCCTGCCTCTGAGGAGCCAGATGCTGTGTGTCCACTCCCGCCGGTTACGCCATGCTGACCTACCTTCGCGTTCGCAATCTGGCGGTCATTCGCGATGTGGAAATCGAATTCGGTCCCGGTTTCAACGCGTTGACCGGTGAGACCGGTGCAGGCAAGTCGATCCTCGTAGATGCGGTCGGCATGCTGCTGGGGGATCGTGCCCAGGACCTGCAGATCCGGCATGGTCAGGAAAAGGCCACGGTGGAGGGTCAGTTTCTCCCCGGTCCGGCGGCCAGCGAGTTCCTGCGGGAGGAAGGGCTGGAGGGTGAGGATGGTGAACTGGTGGTCCGCAGGGAGCTGGCCTCCTTGGTGGCCAACCGGGTCTTCATCAACGGGAAGCTGAGTACCCTGGACACCTTGCGCCGCCTCATGAGTTGTCAGGTGGCTCTCCATGGGCAGAGCCGTCATCTTGTTCTGGCAACACCCCTGGCCCAGCGTCGATTCCTGGATGACGCAGCGCTGCCCCGGGCGCTGAGAGAGGATCTGGCCCGGACCTGGGACGCCCTGGTGGTGGCCGCAACAGCACGGGAAACCCACCAGGAGCACATGGCCCTGGGGGTCCGGCAGGTCGCTCTCCTTCGCTTCCAGATAGGCGAGATCGAGGCCGTGGCGCCTCGTGCCGGAGAGGATGACGACTTGCGCCGCCGGGAACGGCAACTCAGCACCTTTCGGGAACGGGTCGGTCTGGTGGACAGCCTGGTGCGGGAGCTCATGGAAGACGACGACGCTGTGGTGGCAAGATTGTCCGGGATCGGCCGCCGGCTGGCCGAACTTGTGAATCTTGACCCCAATCTACTGTCCCTCAACGAGCGTCTTGCCGGTGCCATTCTGGAGATCGATGACATTGCGCGGGAGGTGCGCGAGGCGGCCCCGGGAGAACCGGCCGAGCCCGGAAGACTCGAGGAGGTGCAGGCGCGCCTTCTGGCGCTTCAGGAGCTCTGCCGGAAATATGGAGGCAGCCTGGCGGAAGTGCTAGCCACGGCGGCGGACCTGAGGGCGGAGCTCTCGTCGCTGGAGGACAGTGAGGAAACGACCGCTGCCCTGCGGACAGCGGAAGTCGAGGCAGCCCGGCAGTTCAACGCCAGGGCCCTTGGCGCGCGCAGGAAGCGCCGCACCGCCGCACAGCAGCTCGAGCGTGAGGTCACTCGAGAGCTGCAGGCGCTGGATCTTTCAGGAGCGCGTCTCGAGATCGAGATCTCCGGCACGCCGCCCGGCGATGATCCGACGCCCGAGGCTGTCCGCGCCGCAGGTGGCTCCAGCGGTTACGACAGGGTGCAGTTCCGTTTCACCGCCCACGCCGGCGAGCCGGCCCGGGACCTGGTGCGGGTGGCATCAGGAGGAGAATTATCCAGGTTGATGCTGGCGCTGACCCTGGTGACAGGGGAGAGAGACAGCGAGTCCGGGCCGCGGACATTCATCTTCGACGAGGTTGATGCCGGCGTGGGCGGAGACACAGCCCGGGCAGTCGGCGATCGGTTGCGCCAGGCGGCCTCCCGCCGCCAGGTCGTCTGTGTCACCCATCTGCCCCAGGTAGCAGCCCTGGCGGCCTGCCATCTCCAGGTGAGCAAGAGAATGCACCAGGGGCGCCCGTGCACCGGCGTCAGAATCCTGGCGGAAGGAGAGCGGGTGATTGAACTGGCACGGATGCTGGGTGGTGGCAGCTCACCGGACACGGCGCGGCGCCATGCCCGCGCTTTGCTCGCGGCGGCCCGGGGACCAGGCTCCACACCGGGTCGTTCACGGGCTTCCCGGCAGGGAGTGAAGGGACCGGCGCCATGGGTGTGAAAGCCGTCTATCCGGGCTCGTTCGATCCGGTGACCAACGGCCACCTGGACCTGATGCAGCGGGCCAGTGTTCTCTTCGACGAAGTTGTTGTGGCGGTTCTGAAGAATCCCGGCAAGAACGGAGCCTTCCCTCTGTCCCAGCGGGTCAGCCTTCTTCAGGAAGCCACCCGGGGATTGCCCCGGGTCCGGGTGGATTCCTTCGCCGGGTTGCTGGTGGATTACGCCAGCCAGGTGGGGGCCAGGGTCATCGTCCGTGGTCTGCGGGCCGTTTCCGATTTCGAGTATGAGTTCCAGATGGCTCTCATGAACAGGCGCCTGTCGGCCGAGATCGAAACGGTTTACCTCATGCCCGCTGAGCAGTACACCTACCTGTCCAGTGGCCTGGTGAAGGAGGTGGCCTCTCTGGGAGGCTGCGTGGATGGCCTGGTTCCCGCTTGTGTGGCCCGGGCGCTCAGGGAGTTCCGCGGAAAAGAGGAAAAATCATGAGATTATCCAGTCGCCTGGCGCGAGTGACACCGTCCCAGACTATGGCCATGAAGCAGGCGGCGGACGAGCAGATCGCTCGCGGGCACTCGGTCATCGACTTCGGTCCCGGCGAGCCTGACCAGGACACTCCGGCCCATGTGGTGGCTGCCGCCAAGGCTGCTCTGGACGCGGGGCAGACCCATTACACGGCCAGCGCAGGATTGCCTGTCCTGCGGGCGGCTCTGGCTGTGAAGCTCGGCCGCCGGGCCGGTGTCACCCTGGATCCGTCGTCCATCCTGGTGACCTGCGGCGGCAAGAGCGGTATCCTTTACGTGATGCTTGCCCTGCTTGAGGATGGTGACGAGGCTGTGATCCCGAGCCCCTGCTGGGTGTCCTTTCCGGAGCAGGTCAAGCTGGCGGGGGGCAAGCCTGTCCTCGTGCCGTTCCCGGCCCGGCAGGGGTTCGAGCCCCGGCTGGATGACCTTGCAGCCGCCATCACGGCGCGCACGCGCTTGATCGTGATCAATTCGCCGGCCAACCCCACAGGTGCTGTGGTGGATCCGGCCTTCTGGGGCGAGCTGGCCACTCTGGCCCGGGAGCACGATCTGGTGGTTCTCTCTGATGAGACCTATCTCGATTTTGTGTACGACGGCGCCGTGGCCACCTCGGCTCTGACGGCCAGGAGCCTGTTCGGTGAGAACCTGGTGGTGGTGGGTTCCTTCTCCAAGGCGTATGCCATGACCGGGTGGCGGGTGGGATACACGTGGTCGGAGTCCGCTCTCACCCAAGGGCTGCGGACTTTGCAGAGCCAGGACACCACCCATCCGGCAACCTTTGCCCAGCTGGGTGCTCTGGCAGCTCTGGAGGGCCCCCAGGAACCGCTTCAGGCCATGGTGGCAGCTTACGCCAGGCGCCGTCGACTCATTCTGTCGGAACTGGAGAAGGTCCCCGGGTTCGTCTGTGTCCCGCCCCGAGGCGCCTTCTATGTTTTTCCCGACGTCAGGGGTGCCATGGAGCGAGTCGGCTGCAAGGATGACATGGAGTTCGCCGTCCGGGCGCTTCAGGAAGCGGGTGTGGCCATGGTCGCGGGGGGAGCATTCGCCTGCCCGGGCCACGTGCGCCTCACCTACGCCGTATCCGAGGAGGATATCCGGGAAGGGGTGGCGCGCCTGGCTCGCTGGGTCGGTGGGAGCGGGATGTGAACTCTCGCCGACTGCTCCTGCCGGGCCTGTTGGTCGCCCTGGCGTCGATGGGTGCCCTTGATGCCGTGTCCGGGCCGCCGGCTCGGGAGGGACCAGTAATTGTCCTGAGGTTGCAGGGCCCTCTCATGCCGGTGGCTGCCGATTATCTTGAGAGAGGCCTGAAACTGGCCGGCACCCGCCGGGCCAGGCTTGTTCTGCTGGAGCTGGATACTCCCGGCGGACTCGTGACCGTCGTGCGTCGCATGGTGCAGTCCATCCTGGACCAGCCTGTTCCCGTGGTGGTGTTCGTCGGCCCGGCCGGCGCCCAGGCCGCCTCAGGCGGTGTCTTCCTGGTTCTCGCCGCCGACGCGGCTCTCATGGCGCCGGTCGCTGATATGGGAGCGGCCCACCCCATAGTGCCCATGGGTCAGAACCGCCCGGAGGATATTGGACTCCAGAAGGCCGCGCACGAACTGGCAGCCCTGGCCCGCTCTCTGGCGGAGCATCATGGACGGGATCCGGACCTCAGTGCGAGCATGGTGCTGGAGAGCCGTTCCTTCTCCGCCCAGGAGGCGCTGGCGGCGGGGCTGGTGGATGGTCTGGTGGCCGACCGCCAGGAGCTCCTGGCATGGCTGCATGGGCGCAGCCTGCGCCATGGTGATGGCCAGGAGGTCGTGCTGGACCTCGAGGACGTGGTTGTGGAAAGTATCTCCATGAACGCCCGGGAGAGAATACTGAGCGTCCTCTCCGAACCCATGGTGGCCTTTTTTCTGCTCGCCGTGGGTCTCCTGGGCCTGTACACTGAGATCACTCATCCCGGTGCTCTGCTGCCCGGCGCGGTGGGAGTGATCGGCCTCCTGCTCTTCGCCCTGTCCAGCCAGTTTCTCCCGGTCAACTGGCTGGGAGCCGGGCTCCTGGGCCTGGGCCTGGGCCTGCTGGTCCTGGAGGTGAAAATCGTGTCTTATGGAGCCTTGACCATCGGGGGCCTGGTCTGCATGATGGTTGGTGGCCTGGTTCTCTTCGATGTGCCACCCGAGATGAGGCTGCCACGCAGCTTGCTGGTGGGTGTTTCCCTCGGGGTGGGCCTCGTCGCGGTTTTTCTGCTGCGTCTGGCAGTTCGCGCCCAGCGTCTGCCGCCGACCATGGGGCGGGAGGCCCTGGTGGGAATGGAGGGAGAGAGTCTCAGCGATCTCAACCCGGAAGGAAAAGTTCTCGTACACGGCGAATATTACGATGCCAGCTCTGACCTGCCCATTGGCCGCGGCCAAGCCGTGGTCGTGGAAGCTCTGGACGGCAGGCGCCTCCGGGTGCGGCAGGCCCCGGGCCGGCAAGGAGGATGACGTGACTGCACTCCTGATCATTCCGGTTCTGATCCTCCTCTACATGCTGATCTGCGTGAAGGTGGCCAACGAATATGAACGCGTGGTGGTGTTTCGCCTGGGCCGTCTCCTCACGCCGGAAAAGGGGCCCGGGCTGATCCTGGTTTTCTGGCCCTTTGACCGCATGGTGCGGGTTTCATTGCGCATCGTGGTCATGGATGTCCCACCCCAGGACATCATCACTCGCGACAATGTCTCGGTGAAAGTGAACGCGGTGATTTATTTCCGTGTCATGGACCCCAACCGGGCCGTGACCGTGGTGGAGAATTTCCAGTACGCCACCTCTCAACTGGCCCAGACCACCCTGCGGTCGATTCTGGGACAGGTTGACCTGGATGCCCTGCTGGCCGAGCGCGAGCGGTTGAACACGGAGCTGCAGTCGATCCTCGACCGCCATACCGAACCCTGGGGAATCAAGGTTTCCTCGGTGGAGGTGAAGCATGTGGATCTGCCGGCGGAAATGCAGAAATCCATGGCACGGCAGGCCGAAGCTGAGCGGGAAAAGCGAGGCAAGATCATTCATGCCGAAGGAGAATTTCAGGCAGCAAGTCGGCTGGCGGAAGCTGCCGACATGATGAGTGGAAATCCCATAACCTTGCAATTGCGCTACCTTGAGACCCTCACAGAGATTGCCGGAGAGAAAAATTCGACCATTCTGTTTCCCATACCCATCAACTTCCTCGAAGCCTTCGGCGGTCTTGTCCGCCAGGGAGGCCGCGTTGAAGCAAAACCCCACACCAACAAGGAGGAACCATGAGTCGCCATGACTCTGATAGCGATGACCGCTACGTTGAGATCCAGCTGAACGGCAAGCAGGTGATCATCGTCCTGGCGGGAGTCCTGCTCCTGTGCGCGGTATCGTTTCACTTCGGTCGCCGGGTCGGGCGGACCGATACAGGCCAGTCGGATACCCAGCTGGCCGCTCTCGTGAATGAAGGCTCCGGCGGTGCACCCGTCAGCGAAGAGGATGCCGCAGCCGGCATGACCTTTTTCGATAACGTGGGACGCCGCAGCCAACCTTCCACGCCGCCACCGGTGGTCAGCGGAGATGCTGCCGCGGCGAAATCCTCACCCCTATCGGCGCCAGCGGCGGTGAGGCAGGAAGCCGGGAGTGTGCCGATGGACCCCGGACCGGTGGCGGCACCGGCGGCTTCCAGCCCGGCGGCCGGCACCTTCCAGGTGCAGGTGGCCGCTTATCAGGAACGCGCCCGGGCAGAGGCTCTGGCCGGACGTCTGCGCCAGAAGGGGTACCGGGCTCTCATCGCAGATGAGCCCGACGGCGGGCGCACGCTCTACAAGGTCAGAATCGGGGGATACATGGATCGGTCAGCGGCCGATGCTGCCAAGACCCGTCTGGCCCGGGAGGAAAAGCTGCAGGCCTGGGTGTTGCCGGCGGGCGCCTGATTGACCACGGCGCCATCCTCGGATCTCTGGTCGCGATACGGGGGCCGGCGCGCAGGGGCGGCAGCTTTTTCGGGGCTGCTGGCTGCCCAGGCCTTTCCCTCTGCGGATCTGGCGCCCCTGGCATGGGTCGCACTGATCCCGCTGCTGGCTGTCCTGTGTCATGACGCGCCGGACGTGGGCGCCTGGCATGGTTTTCTGCAGGGTGTGGTTTTCTATCTTGTTCTCCTCTCCTGGATACCGCAGGTGGTGGCGGGATACGGTGGACTCGGGCTGGCGCTGGGTTGGCTGGTGGGGCTCCTCCTGGTGGTTGTCCTGGCGGGCTTTCATGCGCTGTTCGGTGCGTGGCAGGCGTGGCTGCATGGGCGTCTCGGATTGGCAGCGCTGCTGGCGGCTCCGGCGGGCTGGGTGTTGCTGGCGGAAGGTCTGCGAAACTGGCCTCTGGGCGGATTTCCCTGGGGATTTCTCGGCTACAGCCAGCATGGAATCCCGGGAATGCTGCGACTGGCGCCCTGGATCGGGGTCTCCGGGCTTTCTCTTGTCCTGGTCGGCTTCTCCGCGCTCTCCGTGGCTGCTTTCTCGCCGGGGAAGCGGGCGATATGGCGGCGCACCGGGCTCCTTCTGGTCGCCCTGATTCTCGTCCTGGTGCTGTTGCCTGCATGGCCGCTGCCGCCTGCGGCCGGTGAGCCGCTCACCGTGGCGGCCATTCAGGGTGATGTGCGCCAGGATGAAAAATGGCAGGATTCTCGCCGGGTCGAGATTCTGGACCGCCATCTGGATCTGACCCGCCGGGCCCTGGCCGGCGGCGCCCGCCTCATCCTCTGGCCCGAGTCATCCACAGTGGAACAGCTCTCCGAAAGTCCGGCCTTGCGGGCGCGCCTGGGCAACCTGCTTCGCCCGTCCGGCGCGCGCGCCATCGTGGGCAGTGTGTACCGCCTGCCGGGAGGGGGATACACCAACGCCGCGTTCCTGGTGGATTCCCAGGGGAGCCTGCTTGAACGATATGACAAGGTTCACCTGGTCCCTTTCGGGGAGACAGTCCCTCTGGCCGGGCTCCTGTTCTTTGTGAAGCCGCTGGTCGAGGCCGTGGGTGATTTTCGGCCCGGAAAAACCGTCGGTCTCATGGGTCACGATCTGGATCTGCGCCGGTCCACGGTGGCCAGGTCCGGAGCAGGGGAGGCGACGCCGTTTGGCATGTCCATCTGCTACGAGATCATTTACGGATCCATGGTGGCGGAGCAGGTGCGACGGGGGGCGACGTTCCTGACCACCATCACCAACGATGCGTGGTTCGGGAGGACGGCCGCGCCCGCACAGCACTTCGCCATGGCGGTCCTGCGGGCAGCCGAGACGAGGCGCTGGCTCGTGCGCTCCGCCAACACGGGTATCTCCGGTCTTGTGGCTCCCGATGGTCGGGTTGTGCAGGCCACGGGTCTGTTCGTACCCGCCCTTGTGCAGGGGACCCTGGTGCCCCGGCGGGATCTGACATTCTACGTGCGGTATCCTCAGGCGCTGTCCCAGGCCTGTGTTATGATTCTTCTTCTCGCGGCCGCTCTGGCCGCATTCTGGAATCCACATGGTCATGCTGGAAGATTGCCGAAGCCATCACGATAAGCTCACGCAGCGCGTGGACGAGCTGCGGAGGTTCCTTTGACCGGGCCGCTACGGAGACGAGCCTGGCCAGGCTGGATGTGGACATGGGGCGGCCGGGTTTCTGGGACGATGCCGAGAAGGCCCGGGAGGTCACCCGCCGGCGCCAGACACTGACCAATCGCCTGGATTCAGTGCGGGGATTGGATGAACTGGCTGACGATGCGCAGGCGCTGAGAGAGCTCTGGGATGAAGGCGAGGATGCGGAGGAAGATTTTCGCAGCGTCTTGACGCGTCTTGACACAGCCGTTCAGGATCTGGAAATCAGTACGCTGCTCTCCGGGGAAGAGGATGGATCCAATGCCATCTTCACCCTCCATGCAGGGGCCGGCGGCACGGAATCCATGGATTGGGCTCAGATGCTGCTGCGCATGTACCTGCGTTACTTCGAACGCAAGGGGTACAAGGTCAGCATCCTGGACGAGCAGGCGGGGGAGGAGGCCGGCATCAAGGGGGCGACCCTGGAGGTGCAGGGGCCCATGGCATACGGGTATCTGAAGGTGGAAGAGGGTGTCCACCGTCTGGTACGCATCTCTCCCTTTGACGCGGCCGCTCGCCGCCACACCTCCTTCGCCTCGGTGGCGGTGGTGCCGGAAGTGGCCGATGAGGTGGAGATCGAGATCGACGATAAGGACCTGAGAATCGACACCTATCGTTCCTCGGGAGCCGGCGGCCAGCATGTGAATGTGACCGACAGTGCGGTGCGTATCACCCACATGCCCAGCGGTATCGTGGTCTCCTGCCAGAATGAGCGCTCCCAGCACAAGAACAAGGCCATGGCCATGAAAGTGCTGCGTTCGCGTCTGGCTGACAAGGCACGGGCCGAGCTGGATGCCGAGCGCCAGGCCCGTGAAGATGAGAAGAAGGAGATCGCCTTCGGAAATCAGATACGCTCCTACGTCCTGCATCCCTATCGGATGGTCAAGGACCATCGCACGAATCTCGAGATAGGTGACGTGGACCGTGTCCTGGACGGAGATCTCGATCGTCTGATTCACGCCGAATTGAAGAATCGGCGGCAACATTCTGCCTCAGAAGTTGCCCTCCCACCGTCGACTCCAGGGACTCGTGGAGATTCCTAAGTCCATTTGATTTGACAGGTTAAGAGGTGAGTGCTACATTGGCACTCGTCTGTGATGAGTGCCAATGTGGGCGTTGATGCAGTGCTTGAGATGGAAAACCCGTGAGCCAGATCGACCTCAGTGAACGCCAGCGGCAAGTCCTCGCCACCGTGGTGGCGCACTATGTGGTGAGCGGCTCCCCGGTGGGCAGCCGGACGATCTCCAAGGCACGACCGGACCACCTTTCTCCGGCCAGTATCCGGAACACAATGGCGGATCTCGAGGAAATGGGCTACCTGGCGCAGCCCCATACCTCCGCCGGCCGGGTCCCTACAGATCTTGGCTACCGTTTTTACGTGGACAGCCTCATGTCCCAGCGGCCCCCGGGCAAAGATGACCTGGAGACCATGCGGCATGTTCTGCTGGCCAGCGAGAATGACCAGGGAATCGATGAGATCCTCAGTCGCAGTGTGAAACTCCTCGCCGGGCTCAGTTCCCAGGTGGGAGTGGTTCTCGCGCCCCGTTTCTCACACGCGGTCCTCAAACGCCTGGAGTTCCTGCGTATCTCGGAAGACCGGGTTCTGGCGCTCTTCATCTCCCAGACCGGCATGGTGGACCATCGGATTGTCCCCATGAAGGAAAGTCTCAGCGAAGCTGAACTCACGGCGGTGAACAACCTGGTCAACGAGAATTTTGCGGGGCTGACATTGCCGGAAATCCGCAGCCGGGTTCTGCAGATGATGCGCCAGGAGAAGGCTCTCTATGATCGCTTACTGGCCCGGGCCATGGAGATGTCCAGCCACTACCTGGACCAGCGGGAGGAGGGTGCCGACGAGCTCTTGGTGGACGGCACCTTCAATGTGGTTGGGGAACCCGATTTCGCCGATGTGGAGCAGATGAAGCGGCTTTTCAAGGCCTTCGAGGACAAGAATCGGCTGGTGGAATTGCTCAACGCCTGTCTCCAGCAGAACAAGCCGCAGGTGATCATCGGCAAGGAGTGCCTGGATCCGGGGTTCGAAGATCTGACCATCATCAGCTCGCCTTATCGCTATCGTGAAAGACCTGTGGGTGCCCTGGCTGTCATCGGTCCCCGGCGAATGGACTACGAGCGCCTGATCACACTGGTGGATTCATTCTCCCGCTTCCTGACGGAATCTCTGGCGAGGCGGACGCGGATGACCGGGAGTGAACAGGCTGAACATCAAAAGAATGGGACGGAGGACACCTGTGACCCGTGAGCCGCGCACGCCGGATGAGGATGTCCAGCCGGCTGAGGTGAGCCCCGCCGAGGATGGGGAGGTTGAGATCCTTGAAATCGAAGGGATGCCAGCCGACGCTGCGCCGCCAGCCGCAGGGGTGGCCACGCCCTGCACCGCCGGCGAGAGTGACGGGGAAGAGGACTCTGCCACGGGGGGCGGAGGCTCCGGCAGCCCCGTTGATGATGGCAGCCCGGCGGCCATGATCGAGACACTGGAAGGGGATCTTCTGCGGATCCGTGCCGATTTCGAGAATTTTCGGCGGCGGAGCCTCAGGGAGAAGGAAGAGTTGCAGATACGTGCCGCCGAGGGTCTCCTGGAGCGACTCTTGCCCGCAATTGATAACTTCAAGCGCGCCATGCTCGCGGGTGGTGAGAGCGATGCTGACGGGGGATTTCGGGAGGGGATGGAGATGGTGTTTCGTCAGTTCATGGAAGCCATTGAAAAAGAAGGGCTTGAGCAGATTGAAACGGCCGGAGTCGAGTTCGATCCCAACCTTCACGAAGCCGTGGCGCGGGATGAAACCACGGAAGTCGAGGCCAATACCATCACCGCGGAACTGGAGCCGGGATACAGGTTTCGGGGCCGTCTGCTGAAGCCTGCCCGGGTGCGCGTGGCTGTCCGGCCCCCCGATCCGTCCTGAGAAACGTTCCATCTTTGCCAGTGCGCCCCTGCGGCCATATATTGCCCAGGAAGTGACGCGCCTCCGCGTCCTGACGGGAGCATCATGGCACGCATGATCGGTATCGATCTGGGGACGACCAACTGCTGTGTGGCAGTTGTGGAGGGAGCGCGCCCGGAGGTCATCCCCAGCAAGGAGGGAAGCCGCACGGTGCCGTCGGTGGTCGGATTCACAGCCAAGGGTGACCGGCTCGTGGGTCAGATTGCCAAGCGTCAGGCGGTCACCAATCCCACCAACACCGTTTACGCAGTCAAGCGCCTCATCGGCCGGAAATACAACTCGCCTGAAGTCCAGAAGGCGCGGGGCCTCATGCCTTACGCCATCACCGAGGCCGTCAACGGTGACGTACGCATTCGCATCCTCGACAAGGATTATTCTCCCCAGGAACTGTCAGCCGTGATCCTGGGACGGTTGAAGGCCATGGCCGAGGAACATCTGGGCTGCGATGTGAGCGAGGCCATCATCACGGTACCTGCTTATTTCGACGACTCGCAGCGTCAGGCCACCCGGGATGCAGGACGCATCGCCGGATTGAAGGTAGCCAGGATCATCAACGAGCCCACGGCCGCAGCGCTGGCCTTCGGTCTCGATGATGAATCCGATCGCACCGTGGCGGTATTCGATCTGGGCGGTGGAACCTTTGATGTGTCCATCCTGCGCATCGGGGAGGGTGTCTTCGAGGTCAAGGCCACAAGCGGAGATACCTTCCTGGGTGGGGAAGATTTCGACCAGAGGATTGTGGAATGGCTTCTGGCAGAGTTTCAGCAGCAATCGGGCATTGACCTCAAGGGTGACACCCTGGCTCTCCAGCGCCTCAAGGAGGCGGCGGAGAAGGCCAAGTGTGAGCTGTCGCTCTTGACTCAGACGGAGATCAAGCTGCCGTTCATCTGTTCCGATAAAAGCGGTCCCAAGCACCTCAGCCTGGCTCTTACCCGGGAAAAACTGGAAGAAATGGTCCGCGACCTGGTGGAGCGCACGGAAGACCCGTGCCGGGAAGCTCTCACGCTGGCGGGAATGGCGGCGGATGAGGTGGATGACGTGCTCCTGGTGGGCGGGCAGGCCAAGATGCCCCTTGTCATCGAGACCGTGCGCAGAATTTTCGGCCGGGATCCGAACCAGAACGAAAATCCCGACGAGGTCGTGGGTATCGGCGCCGCCGTGCAGGCGGGAATCATTCAGGGTGATATCAAGGACCTGGTGCTGCTGGATGTGACGCCGCTCTCCCTGGGACTGGAGACCCGTGGCGGCATGTTCACCAAGCTCATCGAGCGCTCATCCACCATTCCCACCCGGCGCAAGAAAACGTTCACCACGGTCATGGACAATCAGTCCAAGGTGGAGATCAATGTGCTGCAGGGCGAGCGCGAAATTGCCGCGCACAACCGTTCTCTGGGCAAGTTCGAGTTGGTGGGTATTTCACCGGCGCCCAAGGGTGTTCCCCAGGTGGAAGTCTGCTTTGATATTGATTCCAACGGCATCGTGAATGTTTCGGCCAGGGACCTCTCCACCGGCAAGCAGCAGAAGATCGTGGTGACCCCTTCCTCGGGCCTCAGCGAGCGGGAAATCACCTCCATCATCGAGGACGCCAAGGTCAATGAGGAAGAAGATCGCAAGAAAGCTGAACTCGGCCGGCTGACTTCCAGGATCGAGGGGCTTCTGGAAAGCAATATCAAGACCTTCTCGGAGTTCGGTGAGATGCTGGACAAGGAGAAGCAGGAATACGTACGGACCGTTCTTGATTCTGCGCGGCGCGCCGTGGCGGGAAACTCGGTCTCAGAGGCAACACAGGTTCTGGAAAAACTGGGGGAAGTCTCCCAGATTCTGACCGACGTCATGCTCTATGATCCAAATACCTTCCAGTCGGAAACCGATGCGGAGGTGGACCAGGAAAGCGAGAGCGGATAGAGCCGGGCCAAGCAATCATCGCGGCAACGGTTCATGGGAGGCTGGTTGTCCAAGCGAGACTATTACGAAGTTCTGGGCGTCCAGCGGGATGCCGACCTGGGCGTGGTGAAGAAGGCTTACCGGCGCCTGGCAGTGCGCTTTCATCCCGACAGGAATCCCGATAATCCGGAGGCCGAGGAACGCTTCAAGGAAGCGGCCGAGGCCTATCAGGTGCTCTCGGACCAGGAGCAGCGTCAACGTTATGACGCCTATGGACATGCCGGCCTGGGGGGTGGCTTCGGGGGCATCAACCCCGATGCGTTCACCGACTTCAACGATGTTCTGGGCAATATCTTCGCCGACTTTTTCGGTGGCGGCAGAAGGAGTCGCACAGGCCCGGGGCAGGGTGATGATCTGCGGTTCGACATGGAAATCGATTTTCTGGAGTCGATCCACGGCATGGAGACCACCATTCGCGTGCCCCGCACCGAGACCTGTGCAGCATGCGGGGGCAACGGTGCCGCATCTGCAGCGGACGTCACATCCTGTTCAACCTGTGGTGGTGCCGGCCAGGTTCGCTACAGCCAGGGCTTCTTCTCCGTCAGCCGGACCTGCCCCACCTGTCGCGGGCAGGGCCGCCAGGTCAAACGACCCTGTCCTGCCTGCTCCGGCCAGGGGCGCGTGCGCAAGGAACGCGGTCTCAGCGTGCGGATTCCAGCAGGTGTGAGCAACGGGGCGCGGCTGCGGCTCGCCGGTGAAGGCGAAGGAGGCGTGGGTGGAGGGCCTCCGGGAGACCTCTACGTTGTCCTGCAAGTCCGCGAACACCCTGATTTTCAGCGGGATGGTGACAACCTGTTCTGCATGGTTCCCATCACCTTTTCCCAGGCCGCACTGGGCGCCGATCTGAAGGTGCCCACGGTGCATGGGGCTTCCATACTGACCATCCCCGCCGGCACCCAGTCCGGGCGCACCTTCCGCCTCAAGGGCCAGGGGGTGCCTCGCCTGGGACGCCAGGGCCGGGGCGACCAGATGGTCACGGTTCACGTGGAGACGCCCCGCCGGCTGGGCAAGCGGTCCAGGGCACTTCTGGAGGAACTGGCGGCGGCGGAAGGGGCTCCCCGCGCCAGTGGTCCCGGCCTGTTTGCACGGGTCCGGGATCTCCTGAGCTGAAGACAATCCACCGGTCCCCGGGAGGCTCATTACACCACCGACGAGTTGTTTTTCACCGGCACGGCGGTGGAAATCACTCCCATTCGCAGTGTCGATCGCTTCACTGTCGGTGCAGGCCGCCGGGGCGAAGTCACACGCACCCTTCAGGAAGCTTGTTTTCCGCCTGGTCCCCGGGGTGCGTCGGTGGACCCCCATGGCTGGCTGACGCCCCTGCAAGCCGTGGAGAGCCAGTCGGCGGGTTGACTCCCCCGATTTCTTGACTCCCTCCCAGCCCGAACTTAGATTCAGCCCCGACCGTCGGGTCTCGCTTGACGAGCCCGGTTGCCTTTCCATGGAGGATTGCCGGTGCATATCAATGATCTTCTCAAGGTCGCCTGTGATCGCGGCGCCTCGGATCTCCATCTCAAGGTCGGATCCCATCCCGTCATCCGGATTGATGGTCGCCTGACGCCCCTTCTGGATGCCAAGCGCCTCCTGCAGGAGGACACCATCTCCATGGCGTTTGCGATCATGTCAGGCCGCCAGAAACAGAAATTCAAAGAAAATCTGGAAATTGACTTCGCGTACTCGGTTCCCGGTTTCGGTCGGTTCCGCTGCAACGTCTTCCAGCAGCGGGGAGCCGTGGGCCTTGTTCTCCGGGTCATCCCGGCGAAAATCCTGAACGTCCGCGATTTGCTCCTTCCGCCGATCATAGAAACAGTGGCCGAGGAGCGCCGGGGCCTCATCCTGGTGACAGGGACCACGGGCTCGGGTAAATCCACGACCCTGGCGGCCATGCTGGATTACATCAATTCGACCCGTTCTGAACACATCATGACCATCGAGGACCCCATCGAGTTTCTTCACCGGGACAAGAAGTCTCTGGTCAATCAGCGCGAAGTTGAGGTGGATACCAAGAATTTCGCTCAGGCGCTGCGATCTGCCCTGCGCCAGGATCCTGATGTGATCCTGGTGGGTGAGATGCGCGACTATGAAACCATCGAGACGGCGTTGACCTCGGCGGAGACCGGGCACCTTGTCCTCTCCACCCTGCATACGCTGGATGCCACAGAGACGATCCACAGGATCATCACCGTCTTTCCCCCGCACCAGCAGAAGCAGATCCGTCTGCAGCTGTCCAGTGTTCTCAAGGCGGTCATCTCCATGCGGCTGATCCCCCGGGCCGACGGCAAGGGCAGAGTTCCCGCCGTCGAAGTGCTTCGTTCCACCGGGTATATTCGCGAGTGCATCGAGGTCAAGGAGAAGACGAAGCTGATCCGGGACGCCATTGCCACGGGCACCTCGCAGTACGGCATGCAGACTTTTGACCAGTCCATCTTTAAGCTGTACAAAAAGGAACTCATCACCCTTGAGGAGGCTCTGCGCCGCGCCACCAATCCCGATGAATTCCGCTTGAAGATTCAGGGGATCGAATCGACGGCCGACGCTGCCCTGGGCGAAATGGAAAGCACCCTCCATGAGCATGGTGACGGTTCCGGTGGCACCGACTCGCCCTTTGATTTCTCCCACGGCTGATGCGCCTTCCGCCGGCCGGTAGTGGTCATTGGCGGCCTCCCCGGCGCCGTCTATAATCTCGTTTTTCTCCGGAACCATGCAACCGCCAGGGCGGGGAGACACTGAGATGCGCGGGAACCAGGTACGCAGTACGTTTCTCGAATACTTTGCCGGGCGAGAGCACCGGGTGGTGCCTTCGGCGCCGCTGGTGCCCGTCGGTGATGCCACACTCCTGTTCACGAATGCCGGCATGAACCAGTTCAAGGATGTTTTCAGGGGCCATGAGCGGCGGGACTATGTACGGGCCACTTCCGCCCAGAAGTGCCTGCGGGTTTCAGGCAAGCATAACGATCTGGAGCAGGTCGGACGCACGGCCCGGCACCATACATTTTTTGAGATGCTGGGTAATTTTTCCTTCGGCGATTACTTCAAAGAGACGGCCGTGGAGTATGCCTGGGATCTTCTCATCAGGGTTTACGGACTGGACCCCGGTCGCCTGACGGCCACGGTCTTTGCCGGCGAAGACGGCCTGCCGGCCGATGAGGAGGCTGCCGACCTGTGGCAAAAGATTGCCGGTCTGCCCGCTGAGCGCATCCTCCGGCTCGGGGCCAGAGAGAATTTCTGGCGCATGGGTGAAACGGGCCCTTGCGGGCCCTGTTCCGAGTTGCATTTCGATCAGGGTAGCGACGCCGGGTGCGGGCGCAGCGACTGCCAGGGACCGGCCTGTGAGTGTGATCGTTTCCTGGAGATCTGGAACCTGGTCTTCATGCAGTTCGACCAGCAGGCCGATGGCAGACTGGAGATGTTGCCTGCCCCCAGCATCGACACCGGGATGGGGCTGGAACGCCTGGCAGCGGTTCTGCAGGAGAAGAAGAGCAACTATGACACGGATCTGTTCACTCCCATCATCGGCCGGATAGCAGCGTCGGCCGGTGTGGACCCGCAGGCTGGCGGCGAATCCATGGTATCGCTGCAGGTGGTGGCGGATCACCTCCGGGCCATCGCGTTTCTGGTGGCCGATGGCATTGTGCCGGCCAATGAGGGGCGCGGGTATGTCCTGCGCCGTATCCTGCGGCGTGCGTATCGCCACGGGCGCAGACTGGGAGAAAAAGGGCCTTTTCTGCACCGCCTTCTTGACGTGGTAGCCACCGAGATGGGGACGGCCTACCCCGAACTCCTGGAGACCCTCCAGATCAGCCAGGAGGTCTGCCTGGCCGAGGAGGAGCGCTTCGAGGAGACTCTGGACGACAGCCTGGAACTCCTGGAACGCAGCTTCAAAGAACATTCGGCCGACCGGCGTATACCGGGAGACGACCTGTTTCGTCTTTACGATACCTTCGGGCTGCCCCTGGACCTGGCTGAAGATTTGGCACGGGAGAGAGGCTATGACCTGGACCTGGATGGCTTCCACCAGGCCATGGAAGCCCAGCGCAAACGGGCGCGACTGTCCTGGAAGGGTGGTCCTGAGAAGGTTTCCCAGGCCGTGTTCAGGGGGATGGCCCAACGGGGCGTGACGTCCTCCTTCCTGGGGTACCAGCGTGACCATTCGGAAGGCACCGTGCTGGCGCTGGTGCGCGCGGGTGTGGAGGTGTCCGAGCTGAAGAAAGGTGAAACGGGGCAGGTGGTTCTCGACCGGACGCCGCTCTACGCCGAGTCGGGGGGGCAGGTCGGCGAAAAGGGCAACATGATCTGGGAAGGGGGCCGAGCCGATGTCAGCACGTCAACGGCGCCGGTGCGGGACTTGATCGCCCATGCCATCCTCCTGCGGGATGGGACGCTGCGCCGGGGCTCGCGCCTCCAGGTCCGGTGCGATGCGCAGGAGCGGCGCGCGACCCGCCGGAATCATACGGCGACCCATCTTCTCCACGCCGTCCTCAAACAGGTTCTTGGCCCCCATGTCAAACAGGCCGGGTCGCTGGTGGCGCCGGATCGCCTGCGGTTTGACTTCACCCATTACCGCGCCCTGACGCCGGCACGTCTGCGGGAAATCGAGGACCGGGTCAACGACCGCATCCTCGCCAACGCAGAAGTGGTCACGCGCGTCCAGGACCTGGAAGAGGCCATCGCTTCAGGTGCCGTGGCCCTGTTCGGTGAGAAGTATGGGGACACGGTGAGGGTCGTGGAGGTCCCCGGCTTTTCCAGTGAGTTGTGCGGCGGCCTCCATTGCTCCGCCACGGGCGATATCGGCCTGTTCAAGATCACCGGGGAACGCGGCATCTCCGCCGGCGTCCGCCGCCTGGAGGCACTCACAGGTGAGGCCGCGCTGCAGCGGTTTCGCATGGACCAGGAGGCACTTGGCCAGGCGGCCGACAGGCTGGGGGTGCCTCGTGACGAGGTGGCTGCAGCCATTGGTCGTCTGGTGCAGCGTCAGAAAGATCTGCAGAAAGAGCTGGGCCGCCTGCGCCTGAAAATGGCGGGAGCCGGCGCTGACGACCTTGAGCTCCAGGAGGTCGGCGAACTCAAGGTTCTGACCCGCCGCATCGAGGACCTGGATCGAAACCAGATGCGCCAGCTAGCCGATGCCCTCAAGGAGAAAGCCGACATCGTGATCCTGGGCACGCGGCGCCAGGACCGTGTGGCGCTGCTGGTCGCCGTGCGGGACAGCGCGGCAGAGCGGGTCCCCGCCAGTCAGGTCGTGGACCGCCTGGCCCGTCTGTGTGGCGGGCGCGGGGGCGGCAAGCCCACCCTGGCCGAGGCCGGGGGGCAGGACTCTGGAGATCTGGACGGGCTTCTGCGCCAGGGCGGCCGTGTGGTGCATGAGATTCTCATGGGCGGAAACCCTTCATGAGACGTGCCGCAGCCTGGGCTCTCTTCATGGTATGGGCTGCCACCGGCCTGTCCAGCGCAAGCGGGTCCGTCGTCGTGCGGAAGCGGAGCGGAACACTCGTTCTGACCAATCTGGCGGTGGGGAAGGCGCCGTCCGGGGCGCGGGGTGGCGTCTCCTACGGAGCGAGAGCAGGATCGGCTCCGGAGACGGCTGCGACCCTGCCTCAAAGACCCTATTCAACTCTCGTGAGGCGTATCAGCCATCGTTATGGAATCGATCCTGATCTGGTTCATGCCATCATTGCTGTGGAATCAGCCTACGACCCCACTGCAGTCTCCCGGCAGGGTGCGGTGGGACTGATGCAGTTAATGCCCTCCACCGCCGCTGAACTGGGAATCCATGATCTCACCGACGCACACGACAATATCGTGGGTGGTGTCCGGCACCTGAAGCGCATGCTGGATCAATTCTCCGGAAATCTCACCCTGGCTCTGGCTGCCTACAATGCAGGTGCGGGCGCCGTGAAGCGCTTCCATGGTGTGCCGCCTTACCCTGAGACCCAGGCGTATGTGCGCCGCGTGCGGCGATTTTATGCCGGGGCAGGACAGGTGACCCGTCGGTCACCCCCTAAGATCTACAGGTATACCGACGCCTCGGGGGCCATGGTCTACTCACAGTTTGCACCGCCCGCGTTCTCGGATCGTGGTGGTGGGCATCGGCGCTAGGCGACTCGCCGCGTCCGGTGCCCGGCGGACCGGCGAGTTCAGGCATCTTCCCAAGGTCGATCTCCATGTTCATCTCGAGGGGTCTCTTTCTTTCTCCCTCTTGCGCCGGTTTGCCCGTGACCAGGGCAGGGCCGGCTTGCGAACCCATGACCTGGCCTTCCATGATTTCGACGGGTTCCTGCGCGCTTTTGCCAGGGTCTGCACCTATCTGTGCCGGCCGGTGGATTTTGAGTTGGCGGTTCAGTACCTGGGCAGAAGGTTACGGCGAGACGGCGTCATTCATGCGGAGGTTTTCTTCTCGCCACAGGTCCACACTCGGCGTGGACTCGAATATGCCGAACTGGTGAAAGCTCTGGAACGCGGTGCCAGAGAGGTCAAGGCGGCGGGCGGACCGAGCCTGCTCTTCATTGCCGATGGTGTGCGCCAGTGGGGTGTTGAATCGTTCCAGGTTCTCCTGGCCGAGATGGAACGCCATCCCTCTCCCTCTGTGGTGGGCATCGGCCTCGGCGGCGTGGAGGATGCCATTCCCAGCCGGGCGTTCGCGCCGGCCTTCGCGGCCGCACGAGACGGCGGCCTGGCCGCCGTGGTCCACGCCGGGGAGACCGGTCCGCCGGCGGCTGTCTTTGAAGCGGTTGAGCTGCTTGGCGCCTGTCGAGTGGGTCATGGTGTGGCCGCCGCACAGGACAGCGAACTTCTCCGCTGGTTGAAGCGTCGAAAGGTGACCCTGGACGTCTGCCTCACCAGCAACGGGCGGACCGGCGCCTGGCCGGCAGGGCGGCCCCATCCGCTGGCCGGACTGGTGGACGCAGGTGTGCCGGTGACCCTGGGCAGTGATGATCCGGCCCTGTTCCGCACGACCCTCTCCCGGGAATACGCACGCGCTGCGGCCACCGGCCTGGATGATCCGGCGCTGCGCAGAATTGCCGGGCAGGCTGCCCGGGCGAGCCTTCTCCCGCCCCGTGCCCGCCGCCGCCTCCAAGTGACACTCGAGGTAGCCTGGCGAGCCTGGAGGCCGGCGGACGGCTGACAGGCCGGGATCCTCCTGGAGTCGTGTTCAGGCAAGTGGGGCGGAAACCCTCAAAATCGAGGACTCCCGCCCCGGCAAAATTCCGAGGGTTGCGCCCGTCCTCGGAGGGGGAACTCACGTTTTTGACCTTGACAGAGTGCTGAGAACGCCCTATATGAAGTTGCGGTCTGTGTCATCTCTGTCTGTCTCTGTTTATAGGGTGGGAAGGCGGGGACCGCAAGGTCGCAGGATGTGGTTGCGCGGATAGCGAGTCCGCAGTTTGGATTGCCAACACCTCGGTCGTTTTTCCTCCAGGGATCCAGCCGCAGCCGCGCAATCGGCCTGGGGAGGATGAGTTCGTGCAGCACGCCGCCGAGGAAGTAAGAGGCAGCCAGAGGCTCGGGCGCTTCCTGCGCCAGTTGCGCTTGGGATATGGATACACCCTGCGGCGTGTCGAAGAACAGGCTGAAGAGTTCGGTTCGCCCATCGACAATTCGCAATTGTCACGCTTCGAGAAGGGGAAGGCGGCGCCTTCTTTCGAGAAGCTTCGCATCCTGGCTCGGGTCTTCAACGTTCCCGTACAGACATTTTCAGATGTCCTGGATCTGGAGCAGTACGATCATCTATCCCCGGAACAGGACGACCCAGAAACCCTGTTCCAGAAGGGACTGGCAGCCTACAGGGATGGACAGTACGGACGCTCCTTCGTGATCTTTGAGCGCCTTGCGGAGATGAATCTTCTGGACCAGGATGTCGTGGCAGACGAGAATAACGCCAAGGCTCACTATCATATGTCCATAGCGCTCAAGAAAATGGGCCACTTGGCCATGGCCGAGGACCAGTTGCGCCGGCTGCTGCGCCGGCCCGATGAATCTTATCCTCTCTCCTTGCGGGTCCGGAGCCTGCTCCAGCTGTCCTTTGTCTATCGGGAGCTTGGCGATCTCTACCTGGCCTCGGTCATTGCCCGGGAATGTGAGGAGCGGGCGCGGGAAGGTGCCGATGTCGATACCGTGGCCGCGGCTCTCAACACCGCGGGAATCATCGAAGAAGAGCAGGGACATCATGAATTCGCAGCCGGGCATTTTCGCAGGGCCCTTTCGGCCCTGGGAGAATGTGGAAGCGCAGATATCACCCGCCTCACGATTCAAGTGAATCTCGGCGGCGCCATGGCGGCCAACGGCCGGTTCCGCGGGGGCGTGGAACTCCTCAAGCGGACGCTGGCGCGCGCCACCGAGCATGGGTACCGCCGTACCCAGGCGCTGGCCCTGAGCAAACTGGGAGGGGTTCATATGGACCGGGGCCGCCTGGAACATGCTCGGGACTACCTGCGACGGGCCGATGAGGCAGCTCAGGACGGCACGGAAAGCTACCACGATCTTCTCTTCATCAACGCTTATTTCAACTGGCAGATGGCACGCCAGGCTGGACGGGTGACCCAGGCGCGGATTCTCTTCGGACGTCTGAAATTCCTCCGGTCAATCCTTGAATCCCGATTTGCCGAGGTCAACGCCTTCGATGCCATGGTACGAGGAGAACATAAATATGCGTAAGCCCGCACACGGGAAGAATGCCGGCCGGTGGCGCAGGGTTGCCGGTTTCTGGTGCCTCGCCGCCGTCCTGGGTGCCGCCCTGATTGTCATGCCGCTGGCCCTGGGGGGCCAGAAAGTCCACCAGAAAGTCCAGCTGAAAGGGCCCGAAGGGGGCCACAGCTCGGCGAACAGTCCCGGGATCTGGGACGAGGTGGATGCGGAGATTGATCTCTCAGGGCTGTGGGGCAGCATCGACCCTGACAATGATGTGGACCCCTTCGTCTACACCGAACCCATCACGGGCAATGTTCACCTGTTCTGGGCCAGTTGGAACGGTGAATTCTATGAGATTGCCCACGCCGAGCGTCCGCTGGGGTCGGTCTGGAATGGCATGGAGTTGGTCCAGGCCGTTGCGCCCGACAGCCGGGACAATCTCACGCCGCGCGCGATTCGCGACGTCCTGGGTCTTCTTCACGTTTCCTGGGCCCGTAAGGGCAGCTTCACAAGCAGTGTCTACCATGCCGTCAGGGTCAGCGGCGGCTGGACGGAGCCGAGTCTGCTTTCGGGCATGGAGATGGCCTCAGAGCCATTTCCATGGCTGGACGACAACCGCACCATGGTGGATTACCAGACGCCCATGGAGATTGTCACTGTCGAGATCACGGTCTCCATCGGGGGCTACAGTGGTGGGAGTGATGATATCGATCCTTCCCAGGTCACTGTGGAGAGCGAAACCGTGATGCGCACGCTGGCTCCCCAATAACCGGGGTGGCAGGGCCGGGTCAGGCTTCCATGTGCCGGGCCATGGCCATGAGCAGGGCATCGACGGTTCCAGGCGAGTCTGCCTCGCAATAAAGGCGTAGCACCGGTTCCGTCCCTGACGGGCGCACCATGATCCAACCTGTCTCCCCCAGCAGAAGCTTCACACCATCCAGGGTGTCCACGCCGGTCACTCCCACACCGGCAAGGTGGGAGGGAGGGTTGTCCCGCAGGCGTTCCACCAGGTCCTGTGCTCGCTGGTGCGATAATGGCAGGTCCGTGCGCCGGTAATGGAATTCACCGTACGTCAGCCAGAGTTCGGCCAGGATTGCAGAAAGGGAGAGCTTGCGGGCGGCCACCATCTCCACCAGAAGGAGGCCGATGAGGATCCCGTCCCGTTCCGGCAGATATCCGGCGATGCCGATGCCGCCACTCTCTTCGCCGCCCATGAGAATTCGTCCCTGTTCCAGAAGAGGGACCAGGTGTTTGAAGCCGATAGGGAAGACATGGCAATCCAGATCGTGAGCCGCGGCGATTCTGTCGAGAAGGACTGTGTTGGCGCAGGTTCGGGCCAGATCTCCTCGTTGTTCGCAGCGATTCAGGCGGTCGTGAGCCAGGAGAGGCGTGATCTGCAGGGCGGATAGAAAGCGTCCTGTTTCATCCACGGCCGCGATGCGATCCGCGTCACCATCGGTGGCGATGCCCATGTCCGCGTTCTCGCTCAGCACGGCATTCCGGAGGCCGTCCAGCCGCTGGGGAATCGGTTCCGGCCCCTCGCCGCCGAAGAGAACGTCACGGTCTCCCCGCAAGGTCACGACCTCATGACCATAATCGTCCAGGAACTCGGCGATGAGGTGGCCACCGCAACCGTGCATGGAATCAACAATGATCTTGAGGCGCGGCGCGTCACGCAGGATGTCGCCGTTCACCGTGCGGCCCAGCCGGGCCACGTAGCCGGCCGTGAAACCGACATCGTGCCAGAGACCGCGTTTGCGCGCCTCGGCGGCGGCGAGGCGGATGGGTTTCTCTCTGTCCAGATGGCTCTCGATGAGTTGCGTGAAGCCCGGTGAGGCGCTGCCACCCAGGGCTGATTTGATCTTGTAGCCGCCGAATGACGCCGGGTTATGGCTTGCCGTGAGCATCAGGCCGCAGCCGGCGTTGTGGTCCACCACCAGGCCGGAAAGGGCTGGTGTGGGCAGATCCGAATCGGTTCTCAGGACCGTGAACTGGTTCCCGGCCAGGACCTCGGCGACACGGTCGGCATGGCTTGCCGCCATGAATCGGCGATCATGGCCGATGACCACGCGCCGGGGTGCCCCAGTGGCGACCAAGGCTCGTACCGTGGCCTGGGCCATGCGTTCCAGGTTGGCGAAGGTGAAGGTGTCCGCGATCACGCCGCGCCAGCCGTCGGTGCCGAAGCGCAGGGGTTGCCCACCGGCCGGCTCGTGGTCGGTTTCAGTGCGAGTCTTCTTCATGAGGAGCCGCGCATCATATCAGAGGCTGTCAGGAACTCGAAACCGCGGGCCCGATAGCCGGTCAGGATACGGCTGAGAACACGCCCGACCTGCTCGCTGGCTGGGCGCCCGGATCCCAGATGCATGAGAACGATGGCGCCCCGGGCACCGTGAGTGTCACGTTCGGAGAAGGTGAGAACTCGTCTGGCGATCTCATCGGCAGTCCGGTAGAGGTGGGAGCTGGGGTCGGCAACCCAGTCCAGAGTGTCCATGCTGGCCGTCCATCCGACGTGACGCCATCCTTCCGCTGCTGCCCAGTCCAGGATCTCGCCATTGTATTCGCCGTATGGGGAGCGCCAGATCGGCGCCATGTCGTGTCCCGTGATGGCCCGGAAGGCTGCGTTGGTACGGGCGAGCTCCCCGGCCAGGCGATGCCGGTCGACGTCGGCCCGCGTCTCATGACGGCGGATTTCTTCCCAGCGTGTCAGATGAAGATGGGTCTCGGTGTGGTTGCCGACCTCGTGCCCATCGGCATCCAGGCGGAGAACCAGGTCGGGATGATCCCGGATGAATTCACCGGTCAGGAAAAAGGTCGTGCGCACACCGGCGGCGGCCAGGGTGTCGAGGATCTCCACCGCTCCGTCACTCTGGGAGCCGGCATCAAAGGTGAGGAGAAGAGCGCGGCGCTCCAGGGGACCGCGGTTGAAACTCGAGGCCCTTGGGGAAAAATCTGTTTCGTGCCCGAGTGCCGGTGTGGTGAATTCCCGGGCCACCCGGGCAGGCACGGTGGAAAGGTCCTCGTTGGCAGGGGGGAGGGCCACCGTTTTCGCACGGGAGGCGACCGGATGCTCAGGGGTGGATCTGAGTACGGGCGCCGTCGCAGGCTGCAGGTTCACCCCCCGGTTCTCCGGCGAGTTCCGAGCCGCGGTGGGGATGACGGCCACATTCCCCGGGCCGGATCCCTGGGAGGGGCTGAGTCCGACGCCGGCCGCCACGCCCAGGATGAAGAGGCCGGTGCCCGCCGTCAGCCACAGGATCATGGGGTGACGGTGGGCCCGACGGCTGGTCAAGGCAGCGCAATGGTGCTCGGGAAAGAGACATGAGCCGCAGTAGGCGCGGCCGCACGCCTGGCAGGACCCGCGGGAGTGGCGGGCGGGATGCCGGTAGCACGGCTCCCAGGACGCGAGAAATGCTCCGATGGGGTTGTCGGGTCGCATGAGAGTGTGGGGAGGCGACTGCAATCCCCTGGGAAATATAGAGATGGAAGGGTCCGGTCGCAACGTTGGTAGTGCGGGATATGTTATGGTGGCTGCCGGCGGCGGACACGGGACGAAACCATGGCAGATCGAATCGATTTCCCGGTCTGGAACCTGCCCATCGCAATCACCGTCTTCCGCATCTTTCTGGTTCCCATCCTGGTGGTGGTTCTTCTCACCAAGGAGCCGTTTGGCGGGGATCAGGACCTCCTGGGACTCGGGATCTTCCTGGTGGCGGCTCTTTCTGACTGGCTGGACGGCTGGCTGGCACGGCGTCGGGGTCAGGTGACGACCCTGGGCGCCCTCCTGGATCCTGTGGCCGACAAGTTGTTGACCTCGGCCGCTTTCATCTCCCTGGTGGAAATGGACCTCGCCCCGGCCTGGATGGTGGTCATCATTGTCGGGCGAGAGTTCGCCGTTTCCGGACTGCGCAGTGTGGCGGCTTCCCACCAGATTCCTTTCGGTGCCTCCCTCTGGGGGAAGGGGAAAACTGCCTCCCAGGTCGTCGCCATCTCACTGCTCATCGTCACGAGCCGGCTGGGCGAGTACAGGTGGCTGGGCATCATGTCGCTGTGGGTGGTCATGGCTCTGGCCCTGCTGTCGGCCGCCGACTATTTCTACCGGTTCCTGGGCACGATCCTGCGCTCCCGGGCAGGCGCCACCCCGGGGGCCGGGGATGAGTGATCGCTTCTATGCCACGGTGCGCGCAATCTCCCTGCCATTTCTCAAAGGCTGGATTCGCCTTCAGGTCCATGGTCTGGAAAACCTTCCCGCCCAGGGTCCTCTTCTGATGGTGGCCAACCACACCAGCTTTCTGGATCCGGCCGTGCTGGGGCGTGCCTCTCCCCGGAAGGTTCATTTTTTTATCAAGCGCTCCGTGTGGCGAGACCCCGGCATGAACTGGTTCTGGCGTGGCATGGACTCCATCCCGACTTCAGATGACCCCTCCGACACTTCAGGCTTGCGGGCCGGCCTGCGGCACCTGGCCGCCGGGCGGGTGGTGGGCGTCTTTCCGGAGGGCGGGCGCACCCCGGACGGCAAGCCGGGTGCCACCAAGACCGGGGTCGCCCTCATGGCCGCCCGGACAGGCTGCCCGGTGGTGGCTGTGGGCATTGACGGCGCCTTCAACTCCATGCCCATGGGGAGTGTGATGCCGAGGCCGAGGCGGATCGACGTCCGCTTCGGCAAACCATTCACGCTGGCACCGGGGAGGAGTCGTGAGCAACTGGAGGCGGCGGTGGCGCTCATGCAGAGCGCGGTTGCGGCTCTTCTGGATTCTTCTCTCGAGGTCCGGTCGGCGGGTTCATGAATTTCCACGGTCAATCGGTCCCCACGGAACTGCTGGCCGTGGGAAGCGAATTGACCGTGGGTTTGCGCCAGGACACCAATACCCTCTGGTTGCGCCGGGAACTGCAGGCGCTGCACGTGCGAGTCGTGCGGGTGACTTCCCTGCCGGATCAAGTGGGGGTCATCGCCGATGAGATCGGGGCGGCCTGCTCGCGCTCTTCCCTGGTCATTCTCACGGGAGGCCTGGGGCCGACCGAGGATGATCGGACTCTGGAGGCTCTGGCAGCGGGACTGGGGCGCCGCCGCCGGGTTCATCCCCAGGCTCGCGCCTGGCTGGAGGCGGCCTTGCCCGGCAGGCGGCGGGATGTGGGCCAGGCCCTTCTGCGTCAGGTCAGGTTGCCGGTGGGAGCGAGACCTCTGCGCAACAGGCGGGGGACTGCACCAGGCCTGCTGCTGGAAACCGGCAGGAGCCTGCTTGTGGCGCTCCCCGGTGTACCGGATGAGATGCGCGGGCTCTGGCGGGATGAGGTCCTTCCGGAACTCGCCACTCGTCTCCCCGCTGCCGCCAGGACCCGGAGACGGATGGTGGTCGGCGGGCTGCGTGAATCGGAAGTGGATGGCAGGGTCGCGCCTGTCTGCCTGCGCCTGGGTGTGGAATTGACCATCCTGGCCGGTGGCGGCGTCGTGGAACTGCACCTGGAGGGAGAGGAGAAGGCGATGGGATCCGCCCTTCAGGAACTGCGCATCCTGCTGGCGGACGACCTGGTTTCCTCCACCGGTGCTTCTCTGGAAGAGACGGTGCTGGCGGCGGCGCGGTCTCGTGGAGGTGATCTGGCCGTAGCCGAGTCATGCACCGGCGGGCGCGTGGCAGCGCGCCTGACATCGGTTCCCGGGGCCTCGGATGTGTTTCTGGGGAGCCTGGTCGTCTACTCCGACGACATGAAACGCAGATTTCTGGGTGTTCCTGAGGCTGTTCTCCGCCAGCATGGTGCGGTCAGCGGGCAGACGGCCCGCGCCATGGTGGAGGGTCTGCGCAGGCGAACCGGGTGCCGCTGGGGGGTTGCCGTCACCGGCATCGCCGGCCCGCACGGGAGCCGACGCGGCAAGCCCGTGGGCAGCGTCTGGTTTGCGGCCGCCGGCCCGGAAGGCGTGGTATCTTCGCGGTGCAGGCTCCCTGGCGGTAGGGAGCGTGTTCAGGACGATGCGGCTGGCATGGCGCTGGATCTGTTACGGCGGTCGGTGTTGTCCGGACGGTCCGAGGCATGAGCTTGGTGGCCATGGTTGTCCTCGCCCTTTCCTACTTCCTGGGTGCCGTGCCGTTCGGCCTTCTTCTGGGACGCTGGCGGGGGGTGGATCCCCGCAGGGTGGGATCCGGCAATATCGGGGCCACCAACGTCACCCGAGCCGGTGGCAGGGCCCTCGGATTGGCCACATTCCTCCTGGATCTGGGCAAAGGGGCCGCCGGCCCTCTCCTGGCCCGAGGCGCCGGCCTGGATCCCGGGTGGATTGCAGCTACCGGAATGATGACTATCCTCGGGCATTGTTTCCCGGTCTACTTGCGGTTCCGGGGAGGCAAGGGAGTGGCCGCACTCATGGGAGTCTTCCTGGTCATGAACTCTGTTGCCGCGGTCGCCGCCGCGGCGGCGTTCGCTGTCAGCCTCCTGGCTTTCCGGTACGTAGCCCTTTCCTCCTTCTGCCTGGCCCTGACCCTGGCCGGGACCTCTGTCTGGCTGAGAGGCTCCTCCCAGCCAGAGTCCATCACGGCCCTGGCCTGCGTGCTGCTGGTCGCTTATACCCATCGCGCGAACTGGTCGCGCATGCTGCGTGGCACCGAGGAGCGCGCGTTCGCTCCTCCTGATCCTGGTGAGTCGGCGGATGGCTGACATCGCGGTCCTTGGCGGCGGTTCATGGGGGACGGCCCTTGCGGATCACCTGGCCCGCCGCGGGCACCAGGTCCATTTGCTGTTCCGGGATGCGGATCTGGCGGCACAGGTGCGTCGAACTCGGGTCAATAAGCCTTACCTTCCGGGCATCCGCTTGCCGGACGGCGTGGTGGCCACCGCAGATCCCCGGGAAGCCCTGGCCCGGATGGATCTGGCCCTGGTGGCCACGCCGGTGCGCGGCCTGCAGCAGGCGGCTCGCTGGCTCGAGCAGTCGCCGGCACGTGCCGTGCCGTTGGTGTCTTGCGCCAAGGGAATTCAGGAAGAAACTCTGGAGACACCCAGCATGGTCCTGGCCAGGCTCCTGCCGGGAGCAGCACGGAACCTCGTCATCCTGTCAGGTCCCTCCTTCGCCGTGGAACTGGTTCGGGGCGACCCCACTGCTGCGGTGGTGGCCGCCAGGGAACCAGGGGTGGCCAGGGAGGCGCAGGACATTCTCTCCGGGGGGACCTTCCGCCTCTATCGCAATGAGGATCCGATAGGGGTCGAGCTGGCAGGTGCCCTGAAGAACGTCATGGCACTGGCGGCGGGAGTGGTCACGGGCCTGGGTCTGGGGGCCAATACCATGGCGGCCCTCATCACCAGGGGCCTGGCGGAGATGAGCCGACTGGGGTTGCGCATGGGTGGGCAGACTGCAACTTTTTCCGGGCTGGCCGGACTGGGAGATCTGGTGCTCACCTGCACAAGCCCCCTCTCACGCAATCACTCGGTGGGATGTGAACTGGGGCGGGGCCGTTCGCTGCAGGAGATCCTGCAAGGTATGCGGATGGTCGCCGAAGGAGTTCCCACCACCCGGGCGGCCCGGCAGCTTGCCCGGCGGGAGGGGGTGGAAATGCCGATCGTGGAACAGATGCACGGCATTCTCTTTGCCGGTCAGGCGCCGCGTCGGGCGCTGGAAGAACTTCTCGCCCGCGACCTGAGGCGGGAGTCCGATGCCGCGGGAGCACAGGGGAGCGATGTTGCCGGGGTTTGATATGATTCGCCAGGAAACGCAAAGATGGGGAGAGCGGAGATGATCCAAGCAGCACGGAGGAAGCGGTTTGGCGCGGCCATGGTGTTGCTGGTCCTGCTGGCGGCTGCCGGTTGTGGCGGGTCCGGCGCACGGCGTACCGCGGAAGACCTGGAAAATGATCCGCAGAATCACTACCGCTGGGCACGGGAACAACATCTGCGGGGCTACTACAAGGAAGCCCTGGAGTCCATCGACAAGGCTATCGCCCTGGATGGGACCGCCTACCTGTATTACAATGAGCGAGGCCTGATTCACCTCAATGCCGGACAGCCGGAGGAGGCTCTTCTGGATTTCAGGAGGGTCCTGGCGATCAACCCGCTCTACACCGATGCTCACAATAATCTGGGTGCCACCCTGGCCCGGATGGGGCAGCCAAGTGAGGCCCGGGCCGAGTTCCAGAGAGTTCTGGAGGACCCTCTCTACCCGACCAAGGAGAAGGCTCTCGCCAACCTCGGGGACATCTTGTTTGCCGCCGGGGATTACGAGGGTGCCATCGCGGAATTACGGAGGGCCGTCGCCATCAACAAGGATTATGCCCGCGCTTACTCCAAACTGGGGCGGTCTTACCAGGCGCTGGGGCGCATGGATGAGGCCCGCGAGTCGTTCGAGACCGTCCTGAAGCTGGTGCCGCTTTCCGAGCTGGGGCGCGAAGTCAAGCAGGTTCTTGAGGATATGGGCCGGGTCGACTGAGGGCGCCATGACCTCCACGGAGCCCAGGAACCGCTTCGGGCGGCTGCTGCTTGGCCTGTCCCGAACGCGGACCGAGATGGTGGCCCGGATTCGCCGCTTGGCCGGCGGTGGCAGGCCCCTGGATGACGAAAAGCTGGAGGAGATCGAGGAGATCCTCCTGGGAGCGGATTGCGGCCTGTCCATCACCCAGGCCGTGATCGAAGCGATTCGCTCCGGTGCTGCCGCCGGTGGCGCCGGGACGGCGACTGACGTTCTGGAACTCCTGCGGCGGGAGTTGCTGGCCTCGTTTCCGCCGGCGCGGGAGATTCCGCGCGGCCGGCCCCATGTGATTCTTCTTGTAGGCGTGAACGGGTCCGGCAAGACGACCACAGCCGGCAAGCTCGCCCGGCGCTACGTGGAGGAGGGACAGCGTGTTGTCCTGGCAGCGGCGGATACCTATCGTGCCGCGGCGGTGGAGCAACTGGCTGTCTGGGCGCAGCGGGCAGGGGTTGAAATGGTGGCCCAGAAAGAGGGCGCCGATCCGGCTGCGGTGGTGGTGGACGGATTGCGTGCCGCCCGGGCCAGGAATGCAGATATTCTGCTCGCGGATACGGCCGGACGTATGCACACTCGTGAATCCCTCATGCGTGAACTGGGAAAGATCGGGCGTGTCGCGGGTTGTGAAGTCGAAGGAGCTCCGCACGAAGTCCTTCTGGTCATGGACGCGTGCACCGGACAAAACGGCCTCATCCTGGCACAGCGGTTCAACGCTGCCCTGCCCGTCACCGGGCTTGTGGTGACCAAGCTGGATGGAACCGCCAGGGGAGGGATTGCCGTCGCTCTCAGTCGGGAACTGAAGCTCCCCATTCGTTATGTGGGTGTGGGGGAAGAGGCAGAGGATCTCCTGGAATTCTCGCCCCGGGAGTTCGTGGATGGGCTTCTGGCGGTTCCCGATCCAGGATGAGAGCCGGAGAAACCGGGTCTCGGTCACGCGCCCGTGATGATTTCTGGATGGATCAGGCTCTGGCCCTGGCTCGCCGGGGGCAGGGGGCGGTGTCTCCCAACCCCATGGTAGGGGCGGTTCTGGTGCGGGACAACCGTGTCCTGGCGGAGGGATACCATCGTATCTACGGCGGTGATCACGCCGAAGTCTACGCGCTGCGGCGGGCGGGAAACACCGTCCGGGGTGCCACCTTGTACACCAATCTCGAACCATGTGCCCACCAGGGCAAAACGCCTCCCTGTGCGGTGGCCCTGCGGGAAGCGGGCATTCGCCGCGCCGTGGTGGCGGTTCGCGACGCCGATCCCCGGGTCCAGGGGGGGGGACTTCGCCTGCTGCGTCGGGCCGGCATCCAGGTGGAATTGGGTCTGAGGGCGAAGGCTGCCCGCGCCCTCAACGAGCCGTACCTGATACGAATGGGCCAGGGCCGGCCGCTGGTGATTCTCAAGGCGGGAGCCTCCCTGGACGGGCGGATTGCAGGGCGGGGAGGGCACAGCCGCTGGATCACCTCGGTGGAATCCCGCCGCCGCGGGCGTGTCTGGCGAGAGCGGGTCGACGCCATTCTTGTGGGTGGAGGAACGGCTCGGTTCGACAACCCTCTCCTGACCGTCCGGAACTCCGGCCGGCCCGCGCGCCGCCAGCCTCTCCGGGTTGTCCTGATCGGGCGGGAAGGCCTCAACGCGGACGCCCGGCTCCTCCAGGACACCGCAGGCGCTGTGCTAATCTATACAAGCGCGGGCTTTGGAGAGCGGAGGCGGGTTCTGGAGCGGGCCGGGGCGGAGGTCGTCGAGGTCCCCGGCGAGAAGCAGAGACCTGGCGTGAGTCATGTGCTCACCGACCTTGGCCGGAGAGGAGTGGCCTCTGTTCTGGTAGAAGGGGGCGGTGAAGTCGCCTGGTCCTTTCTTCACAACGGCCTGGTCGACCATCTGATCTGGTACATCAGCCCGATGATCATAGGTGGGGGCGGGGTTCCGGTCGTTGGCGGACCGGGAGTGCCCCGGCCGGCGGCAGGGATCCGGTTGCAGGACCTGCGGCTGAAGAGGATTGGTCCGGATCTGGAGATACGGGCGCGTCCGGCAGGCAAACGGAGTCGACGTCGGTTGGAGTCCTGATGTTCACAGGTATCATCAGTCATGTGGGACGGATTGCCGGCAGGGAGGTCCGGGGTGATGGCGCCACCCTTCGGATCGCCAGTTCCGTGGTCCATGACTCCCTGGGGCGCGGCGAGAGTCTTGCCGTGGCAGGGGTCTGCCTGACCGTGGAGAGCTGGGATGACATCGCCTTCAAGGTCACCGTGTCACCGGAGACCCTGCGCCGGACCCGCCTCGGCCATCTTGCGCCGGGTCAGAAGGTCAATCTTGAGAGAGCTCTGAGAGCCGGCGACCGCATGGGTGGACATATTGTCCAGGGTCACGTGGATGGCCTGGGCTGCGTGCGCAGCGTTCGCTCTGAAGGAGTGAGCCGGATCCTTTCGCTGGCTGCTCCCGCCGGTTTGCGTCCCCACCTGGTGGACAGGGGGTCGGTGGCCGTGGACGGCGTGTCACTGACGGTCACTGCCGTGGACGCAGGCGGATTCGAGGTCACTTTGATCCCGGAGACTCTCCGGCAGACCACCCTGGTGGATCTCAAGGCCGGGGATACCGTCAATCTCGAAGCGGATATGGTGTCCAGATATCTGGCCAACCATCTGCGTTTCATGAATGGTGAGGACGAGTCGGGGTCGGCGGCGTCGTGGCTGGCCGCCGGGGGCGCGTAACATGCCGTTCGCGGCCATCGAAGAAGCCATCGAGGACATTCGCGCGGGCAGGATGGTCATCGTCATCGATGATGAAGACCGGGAAAACGAAGGTGATCTGACCATGGCCGCTGAACGGGTCACGCCGGAGGCCATCAACTTCATGGCCCGTTATGGCCGTGGCTTGATCTGCCTGCCCATGACCGCTGAGCGGCTGGATGAACTCGAGATCCCCCTGATGGTCGAGCGCAACACCGCGGCTTATCGCACGGCTTTCTGTGTGAGCATTGAAGCCCGGCAGAAGGTGTCCACAGGCATCTCCGCCGCCGACCGGGCCGTCACCGTGAAAACAGCGGTGGATCCGGACACCGGTCCCCGGGATCTGGCGCGCCCGGGACACGTCTTTCCCCTGCGTGCACGTCCCGGCGGTGTTCTCCGCCGGGCGGGACAGACCGAGGCGGCGGTGGACCTCGCCAGGCTGGCGGGTCTGACGCCCGCAGGCGTCATCTGCGAGATCATGAACGAAGACGGAACCATGGCCAGAGTCGATGATCTCGAGACATTCTCTCGAACTCATCACCTCAAGATGATCCTGGTGGCAGACCTGATCCGCTACAGGATGCAGAATGAGCGTCTGGTCCGGCGCGTGGCCGCGCCCTCCCTGCCCACCCGCCACGGCAATTTCAGACTGCTCGCCTACCGCTCACGCCTGGAACGAAAGACCCATCTGGCCCTGGTCATGGGGAAGATCGACTCGCATGAGCCGGTCCTGGTGCGTGTTCACTCCGAATGTCTGACCGGGGATGTCTTCGGTTCCCTGCGCTGCGACTGCGGCCGGCAACTGGATCGGGCCATGGAACTCATCGCCGCTGAAGGGTGTGGAGTGGTGATTTATTTGCGCCAGGAAGGCCGGGGTATCGGGCTCATCAATAAGCTGCGCGCCTACGAACTCCAGGACCAGGGGGCTGACACCGTGGTGGCCAACGAAAAGCTTGGTTTCCGGGCTGATCAGCGCAACTATGGCATCGGCGCCCAGATGCTCAACGACCTGGGAGTCCGCAAGCTCCGCGTGTTGAGCAATAATCCGGTCAAGTTCGTGGCTCTCAAGGGATACGGCCTGGAGATCGTCGAGCGGGTGCCTATCGAAATCCCAGCCGATGACTTTTCACGCAAGTATCTGAAGACCAAGAAGGATAAAATGGGGCACCTTCTGGATTCGGTTTGACCCTTGGGCGGGCCTTGACAGAAGTCATAAGTCTCTGAATAATGAAGGGTTTGTGCCAAGCGGTGGAGAGTCTCCGCAGGAGATGGATGTGTTCGACAGCCTGACCGACAGACTGGGTGGCATCTTCAAGAAGCTGCGTGGCCAGGGTCACCTGACCGAGGCCAACATGCAGGCGGGACTGCGTGAAATCCGCGTCGCGCTGCTGGAGGCTGATGTCAACTTCCGGGTGGTCCGCGATCTCCTGGCTCGCATCAAGGTGAAGGCCCTGGGCGATGAAGTCATGAACTCCCTAACCCCGGGTCAGCAACTGCTCAAGGTCGTACGCGATGAAATGATCGGCATGCTGGGCGGCGAACATCAGGAACTGAAATTCGCCTCCCGCCCTCCCACCGTGATCCTCATGGCAGGCCTGCAAGGCTCGGGAAAGACCACCACCGCCGCCAAGCTGGCGCGACGCCTGAAAGCCCGCGGGAAATCGCCGCTGCTGGTCCCGGCCGATCTGTCCCGGCCGGCGGCCATCGAGCAGTTGCGCCGTCTGGGAGAACAGGCCGGTGTCCCTGTCTTTCCCAGCACCGTGGATGCAACGCCCCTGGGTGTTGCCGAAGCCGGGGTCCGCATGGCGCGGGAGAAGGGGCATGACCCGGTGATTGTGGATACTGCCGGCCGCCTTCATGTGGATGAGGAGCTCATGGCGGAACTCCGCAGCCTGCGCGATGCCACCCGGCCCGTGGAAATTCTTTACGTGGCTGATGCCATGACGGGCCAGGATGCCGTGACCAGCGCGAGCAGTTTCCATGAGAGCCTGGGCCTGACCGGAGTGATCCTCTCCAAGCTGGATGGCGATGCCAGGGGAGGGGGCGCCCTGTCCCTCAGGGCCGTGACTGGAGTGCCCATCCGGTTTGTCGGCACGGGTGAACAAGTTGATGCCCTGGAGCCGTTTCACCCGGACAGGATGGTTTCCCGCATCCTGGGAATGGGCGATGTCCTGAGCCTCATTGAAAAAGTCCAGGCGGTCGCCGATGAGAAGGATGCCCGGGTTCTGGCCCGTAAGATGCGGCAGGCGACCTTCACCCTTGAGGACTTCAGGGGTCAGCTGCGCCAAGTGCAGAAACTGGGCCCTCTGGACCAATTGCTCAAGATGATGCCGGGAGCGGGGAATCTCAGCATCCCCGAGCAGTCGGGCCAGGAACTGAAACGCACCGAGGCCATCATCAACTCCATGACTCCCGGCGAGCGCCAGGATCACACCATCATCAATGGCGGGCGCAGAAAACGGATCGCGCGGGGATCCGGAACCTCCGTCCAGGCGGTCAACCGCCTTCTCAAGCAGTTCGCGTCGCTCCATCGCATGATGAAAAAAACCGGGGGCCGTTTCGATCCGGGTGCCCTGCGGCAGATGAAATTCTAATGACCGGGAGCCGGCGTGGCGCCGGACCGGGAGAACGAAAGGAAGAGAAGCATGTTGAAGATCAGGCTCAGAAGGATGGGAGCCAAGCATCGCCCCTATTTCCGTATTGTTGTCTCCGATGGGCGGCGGACTCCGACCGGCCCATTCAACGAGATCCTGGGTACTTATGATCCTCGTTGCACTCCCTCTGCCGTGAGCATCGATCTTGCCAAGGCCGATGAATGGATCAAGAAGGGCGCGCATCCCTCCCAGACCGTTGCCAACCTCATGGCACGGGTGCGCAAGGAAAGTTCCGCCTCAGTCTGAAAGTCCGGGTATTCCGATGAATTCTCCCATCCTGGTGGCAACCATCGTCGCTTCCCGTGGCAATCGCGGTGAGGTCTCAGCAAGGTGCGCCGGTGGTCCGCCTGAACGCTTGTTGAAGGTGGAGGAGGTGTTTCTGGGGGGCGCCCAGGGAGGGCTGGAACGTGTTCCTCTGCTGCGAAACTGGGCCCACAAGGGGCGCTGGATCCTCCAGTTTCCGGAGGTGGAGTCCATCAGCCAGGCCAGGGCGCTGGTGGGTCGCCGTATTTTCCTGGCGGAAGCAGAACTCCCGGTCCTGCAGGAGGACCGGTTCTACACCTTTCATCTGGTGGGATCCACGGTGCTTCATAAAGATGGGCGGGAACTGGGCAAGGTGAAAGATTCGCAGGCAGGCCAGGCACATGATTTCCTCGTGGTGGAGCGGTGCGACGGCCTTGAAGCACTGGTGCCCATGGTCCGGGCCATTGTTCTTGAGATCGACACCCGGGCCGGGAAAGTCATCGTGGACCCTCCTGCAGGGTTGCTGGAAGGTGAGCCGGAGGAGGTGCGGTGAGCGGACTGGGCATTGATGTTCTCACCATCTTCCCGGACATGGTACGCCATGCCCTGCCCTACGGGATTCTGCGACGGGTCCAGGAGGCCGGGAAACTGGTGGTGGCGGTGCACGATCTGCGCCAATGGGGACTCGGTTCCAGCCGGCAGGTGGATGATGCGCCGTTCGGGGGAGGGGGCGGCATGGTGATGAGGCCGGAGCCCATCTTTGACGGGGTCGCAGCCATCGAGGCCGGGGCGGTGGCGGGACGGCGGTGGCGGGTTCTGCTGTCACCGCGGGGGCGGCGTCTCCAGCATGCCGACCTGAACCGTCTGGCCGGCCTTGAGAGGATACTCCTCATCTGTGGCCGGTACGAAGGGGTTGATGAGCGAGTCTGTGAGCACCTGGTGGATGAAGAGATCAGCATTGGCGACTATGTGCTGTCAGGCGGAGAATTACCTGCTCTTGTGCTGATCGAGGGGGTGGCGCGCCTCCTGCCCGGGGCCCTTGGGGATCCTCTCGGTGCCGGCAGGGATTCCTTTGCGGCAGGGTCTCTGGATTGGCCTGCCTGGACCCGGCCTGCCACGTTTAAGGGGCTTCCAGTGCCTGATGTGCTCCTCTCAGGCGACCACATGCGTATCGCTAAATGGCGACAAGACAAGAGTTTAGAAATGACCAGGGAACGACGCCCCGACCTGCTGCAGAAAGGTGGCGAGGGACTGGAAAGCGTCGAAAAGGAACCTAGATTGATTCATGGAAGGACCGGAAGATGAATCCTGTGGAGAGAGTTCAACAGGCTGCCGCCAGCAGGGAGCACCCCCAGTTCGGGGCAGGCGACACCGTCAACGTGCATGTTCGCATCGTCGAGGGTGAGAAGAAACGAGTGCAGGTGTTCAAGGGTGTGGTCATCGCGCGCAAGCATGGCAGCTCTCGAGAGACCTTCACCGTGCGAAAAATCTCTTACGGCGTCGGGGTGGAGAGGGTGTTCCCTCTGCACTCCCCGATGATCGAGAAAATTGAGTTGGTCCGGCGTGGCCGGGTCCGGCGCGCGAAGCTGTATTACCTGCGGGAACGCCGCGGGAAGGCTGCGCGCATCGCCGAGAAGCGGTAGTGGAATTGCCCGGGGCGTGAGCCCCGGGCTTCTCGGCAAGGTTGGCGCCGGCCCTCCCCGTCCACGGGAGATGGAGAGGTATGGCGATCGATCGAGCCAAAGTCAGCCGCACAGCGGAAAAGTTTCTCCGCCAGGGGCGTCTTGAAGACGCCATCCGGGCCTACAAGCGGCTGCTCGATGACAATCCGCAGGACACCGGCACCCTCAACAAGGTCGGCGATCTGTACCGCAAGGCCGGACAGGTCTCCCGCGCCGTGGCTTGTTACCGGCTCATCGCAGAGCGGTACCGGGACCGGGGATTTGCCACCAAGGCCATCGCCATGTTCAAGAAGATGGCCAAGGTGGCGCCTGATGACCCGGAGGTGCGCGAAGACCTGGCGGCGCTCTATTCCGAGGCCGGACTGACCCGGGATGCTCTGAGCAATCTGCGTGAGGCCGTCCGTCTTCTCGCTGAAGCGGGGGAGGCGGAGCGCGCTCTCGAACTTGAATCAAGGGTGCTGGAACTCTGCCCCGACGATTGGCCGGGATTGCGTTCCCAGGGAGCCAAGCTCCTGGCCGCGGGTGAAAGGGAGCGAGCCTTGGCCGCCTTCATGCGCGCCGCTACCGGTCTGGCCCTGTGCGGCAAGATTGAAGCGTCCCTGGAATGCTGCTGTGAAGCGGCCGCAGGCGCTCCCGCGGACCCCGAGCCCGTGGCCTTCATGATTCGTCTCATGGTGAGCAACCAGCGCGGAGAGGAGGCTGTACAGGACCTCCAGCGGCGTTTGGAAGCGGATGATCTGCCCCATCTGCAGGCCCTCCTGGGTGAGGCGCTCCTCGCCCAGGGGAAGCTGGCGGGAGTTCGCGAAGCCCTGCAGGCGGCGGCGGACAGTGCTTTTGCGGCGGGGGATGTCGGCTATCAGGAGAGCCTGCTCCGCTTCGATCTCCTGGAAGGCCGGTTTGAGTCGGTGGCCGGGAATCTGGACCATCTTGTCACCCTGCTGCAGGAAGAGGGAGAGCATGGTCGCGTCCTCCGTCTGCTGTGCGACATTCTGGAGGGCGAATCCGGGATGGACAAGGCCCAGGGTTTGCTGCTCGATCTCTGCCGAAAGGGCAAGATTGAGGGAGCGGAACTGGACTCCGGTGTGGAGATGCTGTCCCGTTGCCTTGACCCGGAACAGCACAAGGATGAATTGGCCCGTCTCCTGGGAGCAACGGACCGGGCCAACCCCGACCCGGACGGATCTTCCGAGCCCCTTTCTTCGCCGGGCGGGGGAGCCATCCGGGCGGCTGTGGACCAGGTGAAGCCACCTGCTGCCGGCGACGTGGTCACCCTGGAAGGCGAAGACGGCTCCGACGTGGATCCGGATTTCGTCAACGAGCACCTGGTCGAGGCGGATGTGTTCGTCAAGTATGGCCTGCACGCCAAAGCCGCTGCTCATCTGGCGCGCATTGTCGAGCGATACCCGCGTACCCTGGTTGCTCACCAGCGCCTGACCGAACTGTATTGCGAGATCGGGCAGGGTGATGCCTGCGGGCTGCAGTCGGTGCAACTGGCTGAGGTGCATCGCCTGCGGGGAGAACTGGCGGAGGCCCGTCAGGTCCTGGTCAGGGCCGTGACTCTGCAACCCGAGAATCCCTCACTGTCAAGAATATTGAACGGTCTCGCCGCTGAGGAGCCATTGACCGTCTATCAGCCGACCTTCAGCAGCCGTTCCGAAGCTGCAGCACCGGCCCCGGCTGCGCCACGCCAGGTGCTCAAGCCTGCACCACTGGTGAAGAAGAAACCATCTCCGCCGGTCATGGAGGAGGAAACCCTGGAGCTGGTGCTGGATGATGCCGCCGGCAATGAAGACCAGCAGGAGGAAGTGTCGCCGCAAGATGGGCGTTCGGAGGACAGAGCTCGTGCCGTGGCGCCGGCACCCAGGGAGGATGAACCTGAGGACCGGGCCGAAGTGCCCGAGGAGGTTCAGGCGGCGGTGGCTGACATCCAGGCGGAAGCACCGGTGCCGAGAGAGCACAAGCGGGTGGTGGAACCGGACAAGGCTGATGGTCAGGACGACTTCTTTGATCTCGCTCAAGCCATCGAGGAGGAACTCCTGGCCGAGGATCAGGCGTCCGCAGAGCCTTCCATCGTGGACGATCTGGACGAGCAACAGAGTCCGATCACGGGGATCCGCGAGGCCATCGAGCGCCAGGTGAGTGAAGAGGACCACCAGATGCACTATCAGCTGGGTATCGCTTTCAAAGAAATGGAGATGCTGGATGAGGCCATAGGGGCTTTTCAGCAGGCCGCGCATGATCCCGACAGCTTTTTGATGTGTTGCAGCATGCTGGGATTGTGTTTCCGTGCGAAAGGCATGCCCCAGATTGCCGAGAAGTGGTATCGGAAGGGGTTGGATCGAGGTGGCTCCGGGGAATCGGGCGAAGATCAGATCACGGGACTGCTCTATGATCTGGGCACGTTGCACCAGGAACGGGGCGCGGCTGACGAAGCACGTAACTGTTTCACTGATGTCTACGCCAGTAATGCCAATTACCGCGATGTGGCTGAGCGCCTGCGTCTCCTCTCGCAGAGTGCAGGGGACGACACCGCGGGCAGGGCGGTGACATGAGGAGTTTGCGCATTCTGGCCGTTGACGACGAGCCCCATGTTCTCGATCTCTGTCGTGAGGTCCTCAGCAGGGACGGATATGCGGTGGAAACGGCAGTTGACACCGATGCGGCTCTGGGGGCGTTGCGTGCGCGGGACTACGACCTTGTTCTGACGGATCTGCGCATGCCCGGACGGGATGGTCTGGAGTTGATCCGGGAAGCCCGCCAGTTGATTCCCCGCATGCCCATCGTGGTCCTCACCGGCTATCCCTCCATCGAGAGCGCCGTGGCCGCAGTGCGGCAGGGGGCCGACGATGTGGTTACAAAGCCTTTTGACAACGAGCACCTCTGTCGCGTGGTGCGGCGGGTTCTGAGAAACGCTTCGGGAACCCGTCATCAGACGCCTGGGCCTAAGCTCGCCGCCTCCAGTCTTATCCTGGGTGAGAGTTCTGCCACCGTGGTTCTGCGCAACTTGATCCGGCGGGCGGCGGCCACCGAGTCGGCGGTCCTCCTGCAGGGCGAGATTGGCAGCGGGAAAGAACTGGTGGCCCGCACTCTTCACGATGCCTCCAAGCGGCAGGGGGAGCCATTCCTCGCCCTGGATGGACCGGCGTTGGACACGGTTCTGGACAGGATCGGGTTCGGCGGCGGGAGAGAGAATCCTGAGCACTCAGGGGCGCAGGGCCTGCGGGCCCATGCCGCGGGTGGCTCTCTTTTTCTGGACGATGTTGATGAGCTGGCCCCCGGCGTGCAAGCCAGGCTGCTGTGCTATCTGGATGACCATGGGGCCGATGTTCCGCCCGAGAATGGCGGTGGCACAGCAAAGCCGCGGGTCATCGCGGCAAGCCGGGAAGATCTACAGGTGGCGGTCAAAGCAGGGCTGTTCAGGGAAGATCTCTACTTCCGGCTGAATGTGATCCCCCTGCGGGTTCCCCCGCTCAGGGAACGCCTCGAAGACATTCCCATCCTTGTCAACGGTCTTCTGGCGGAGTACTCCCGGCTGCGCCAGCAGCCGCCCAGGCGGTTCTCCGGCGCCTGCCTCCAGCGCCTGGCGTGCTATTCATGGCCCGGGAACGTGCGCGAACTGCGCAATGTCATGGAGCGCATGGTCTCCCTGGCCGATGGCCCTGAGGTGACAACGGCCGACATCCCAGCGGAAATTCTGCAGGCAGCCGCCATGGAGAAGGGAGTTCCAGGCGAATCCCGGATGGTGTTTCGCGAAGCCAAGAAATTCGCCGTAGGACAGTTTGAGAGAGAATACCTTCACGCCCTGCTGGCCCGGCATGACGGCAATGTGACCCGATCGGCCAGGGCGGCGGGGCTCAATCGCTCCGCGTTCCAGCGTCTCATGCGCAAGTATGGCCTGCGTTCCGCGTCATACCGTCAGGCGAAAGGAGAGTTGCCTTCATGAACAAAGATCGATTCGTTCGCTCGGGTCTTAACACCACCGGACTGCCGGCCGCTCCCCTGGCCGGAGCCGCCCATCATGCGGGAAACATGGGCGCGGATCAACTCGACTCCTGGCAACCGCATGTGATCCCGGCGGCCGACGGCCAGGAAAGCGACACCCGGAATGACATCATCAGGCGTGGTCTCAGGCTGGCCCGGGAAGAGCGTCCGCGTGAGGCTGTGCGCTACCTGAAGGAAGCACTCGCGGCGGATTCGGCACATGGGGTGGCGTGGAACAATCTCGGCGTTCTGTACCAGCAGAACGGCGCCCTGGGCCTGGCCATGGACTGCTATGGGCGGGCTGTGAAGGCAGATGAACATCTCACCATGGCCTGGCTCAACCTGGGATGGGGTCTTCTCCTGAAGGGGCAGGCCGGGGAGGCCCGCGGTTGCCTGCAGGAGGTGGTGGCCAGGGAGTCTGAAAACAGCGCCGCGTGGGATGGCATGGCCGAGGTTCATCGCCAGGCCGGCCAGATGGAGGAAGCTGTTCTCTGCTGGCGGCGAGCCGGGCGACAGGGGATGGATCGGCGCACAGCCTGGGTTCGTTCAGCCGATATCCTTCTGGATGGCGACGATCCGGCCGGTGCCGTCAGCTGTCTGAGGCGCGCTCTCCTGGATGGCGAGGAGGCCGGTGTCTGGGCCCGCCTGGGATATGCCCATTCCCTCCTGGGGCAGGACGCCCCGGCGGTGCGCAGCTACAGCCGCGCCCTTGAGCTTGAGCCGCATCGTCCGGGGGTTCACTACAACCTGGCCACCGTGCTGCTGGGCCAGGGCCGGTTGCGCGAAGCCCGGCGCCACCTGGAAGCGGCTGTACGGCAGGAACCCGAGGATGCTCATGCCTGGAGCAACCTGGGTCATACAGCCGGGGAGCTGGGCGCCCTGGAGAGGTCCCGATGGTGTTTTGAACGGGCGCTGGAGATCGATCCTGCCTGTCACGAGGCCTGGAATAACCTGGCCGGCTGGCATGAGCAACAGGGAGATCGGGTGGCGGCGGCAGAGGGCTATTCCAGGGCCCTGGACTTGGTGCCGAACAACAGCAGTTATCTGCTGAACCGCGCCCTGGTCCTGGCATCCATGAAGCAGGCTGAGGAAGCCCGGAAAGATCTGGATGAACTCTGCCGACGGCAGCCCGAACTGGCGGAGATGCTGCACGAGCTCCCCGCTTTCCGGAACATGGCATCCCCTTCTCATCAGAAGGTGGAAGGAACGTAGACGGCGGCGGATCTAGCGGTCGGCCCGGATGATGACCACCTGGGGACGGCGGCCGTCCAGGCCACGGCGTTCGACCAGGGACAGCACATCTTCGGGTGGTTCAGGAAGATCTTCCGGCACGGGGTCGTCCTCAACTTGAAGAAGGGGTCCCTGAGGTATCTGGCCGGGAGGTTGGGGCGCACGCCAGCGTCCCCAGGACGCAAAGGGACCTGCATCACGGAGTCGGACCCCGACAGTCAGGGAGGTATCGCCATAGGTGATGGCGAGACTGTGGCTGAGAGGCAGCCAGCGCAGGTAGCGGGCCTCCTCATCTCTCAGAGTGTCCAGTTCCTCACGGGAGAGGACCAGTCGCTGGTTCTCATCCAGAGGTAACATGTGGAGAAAATAGGGCAGCTGCTGGCGAAAATGAAGGCCCCGGCCGCAAAGGGTTGTGGGCTCGGTGCCAGGCAGAAAAGACTCCAGCAGAACCTCGCGACAATCGCTGCGCACGCCGGCTCGTGAGCCGGTCAGAGGATCCACCGGCGCCTGACTGACTTCCGGCGGGCGGGCGAATTCGGCCGTCGGGCGACCCTTCATGGCGGCGCGCATGATTCGATCCCAGATGGGCAGGGCTGCCCGGGCGCCACTCTGCTGGAAGCCCAGTGATGCGGACTGGTCCAGGCCGACCCACACGCCGCAGACCAGGCTTGGCGTATAGCCGATGAACCATGCGTCCGTATGCGCATCGGTGGTTCCGGTCTTGCCCGCCGCCGGGTAAGGAAAGTCGGCGATGGAGGCGCCGGTGCCACGGCGTATGACTCCCTGCAGCATCTGGGTCAGGACATAGGCGACTCCCGGCTCCACGGCTTCGGTGGCGGCGGGCGCCGCGGCCAGACGAACCTTCCCGTCCCGGTCGGTCACACGGCGGATCAAGTGGGGAGGGAGAAGCAGGCCGCCGTTGGCGAAAGCGCCGTAAGCGGCGGTCATTTCCAGGAGGCTGACCTCCACGGCCCCCAGGGCCAGGGAGGGGTAAGGCCGCAGCCTTGTGGTGATCCCCAGGCGTCTGGCCAGGTCGAACACCGGGCGGAAGCCGATATGGTTGATGAGCTTGACCGCCGGGATATTGCGCGAATGCTCCAGGGCGGTACGCAAGGTCATGAGCCCCATGTAATCCCGCTCGTAGTTTTCAGGCTGGTAGAGATTTCCTGTCTGGGGATCGATGAAGACGGTGGGATGATCGTAGATCCGATCCGCCGGGGTCAGGCCCGCTTCCAGGGCGGCGGCATAGAGCAGTGGCTTGAAGGCCGAGCCGACCTGCCGGCGGGCCTGGATGGCACGGTTGAACTGGCTGCGCTCATAATCGTAGCCCCCTGCCAGGGCCAGAACCTCTCCGGAGGCAGGGTCCAGAATCACAACAGCTCCTTCGACAAGGGGGACCTGGTCCAGGGAGACGGGAACCGGGCCACCGTCCGCCGGCGGGTCTGCGAGGGGTGTGAAGAGAGTCCTGTCGCCTCTCTTGAGCAGGCGGCGCAGGTCCTTTTCGCCGGTCCAGAGGGCGTCGCCGGCATCCAGCACTCCTTCCATGTCCGGACCCAGCCTGACACGAACTTTCTCTCTCGCGCTCTCAAGGACCACTCCATAAACGGCGCGCCCCACGCTGGGAAGCAGGGACCAGGTGGGGTCGTTCCATGCCTCAGGCTCGGTGCCATGGTCATCCAGAACGTTCTCCGTGACCGGGCGGAATCCTCGCCGCCTGTCCACCGTGCGCAACCCGTCGCGAAGCATCTCCTCGACCATCTTCTGCAGGCCAGGATCCATGGTGGTGGCGACTTCCAGGCCATCCTGGTAGAGGGCCTCCTCGCCGAACTGCGCGATCAGTCTCTTCCGCACCTCTTCGATGAAATAGAGGCCATGGGGCGAACCGGCGCCGGCGTCGGCATGGGTGACCACAGCGCGTGCCTGCGCCGCCTCGGCCTGGGCCGAAGTGATGAACCCCTCGCTGACCATCCGCCGGAGAACCACATCGCGCCGGCGCCGGGCGCGCTCCGGGAAGCGCACCGGCGAATAGGTGTTGGGTCGCTGGACCAGGCCGGCCAGAAGGGCGGCCTGGTCCAGGGTCAGGGCCGCGGCCGATCGGTCGTAATAGAAACGGCTCGCTGCCTCGATCCCGTAAAAACCGTGCCCGAAATAAATTTGATTGCAATAAAGGGCAAGGATCTCCTCCTTGGTGTAGGTCTTTTCCATCTGGAGGGCGAAGACCCATTCCTGCAGCTTGCGGGTCCAGAGCTTCTCCCTGGTCAGGAAGAGATCCTTGGCCAGTTGCTGGGTGATGGTGGATGCTCCCTGGGCTTTGCGGCCGGCCAAAAGATCGGCCCACACCGCGCGCAGAATCGCCTTGAGATCGACTCCCGGGTGAGTGAAGAAATGGGAATCCTCACTGGCCACGATAGCCTGGCGAAACCAGGGTGAGATGGCGTTCAGCCCCACCACGAGGCGGCGCTGTTCACCGAACTGGCGCAGGAGGCTCTCGTCGCCGGCGTAAATCCGGCTGAGGACCGGTGGTGCGTAATCTTCCAGGGACTGGACCTGGGGGAGGTCCTGCCGCAGAAGGGAGGCGGTACCCAGGCCGGCGGCGGCAGCAAGGACCCAGGCCGCCAGGGTGGCCGCCAGCCAGCCCCGCCAGTGGGGTCCCAGGGAGAGTCTGATGATGAAGCGGGTGGGCCGGCGGCTGCCGGTCTGACGGGAGAGACGGATCATGGCGCCATTCTATCGGGCGGTTGCCACCGGCGGCCAGCAGTGAGAAAAAAACGGGTGCTAAACTCCCGGGGTGAGCGGTTTTCATCTCGTCTCATCCTACGAGCCGAGCGGCGACCAGCCCCAGGCGATACGCCGGTTGCTGGAAGGTTTTCGCGCCGGGCGGCAGGAGCAGGTCCTCCTCGGTGTAACCGGCTCGGGTAAGACCTTCACCATGGCCAGCGTCATCGCCGGCCTGGGGCGCCCCGCGCTGATTCTGGTGCACAACAAGACGTTGGCCGCTCAACTGTATCAGGCATTCCGGCGCTACTTTCCCCACAACGCCGTGCACTACTTCGTCTCGTACTACGACTACTATCAGCCCGAAGCGTACATTGCCAACAGCGATACCTACATCGAGAAGGAGGCGATGGTCAATGATGACATCGACCGCCTGCGCCACGCGGCCACCAGGGCCCTTCTGGAACGGCGTGATGTGGTGATCCTTGCCTCCGTGTCCTGCATCTATGGCCTGGGCTCGCCCGATGCGTACCACGGCATGCTCCTCATGCTGGAGAAGGGCGGCGTCATGGAGCGGGAGTCGATCCTGCGTAAGCTGGTGGAGATTCAATATGAGCGGCGTTCCTTCGAGCTGGAGCGTGGCACCTTCAGGGTCAGGGGAGATGTCATCGAGGTGCGCCCGGGAGCTGAGGAGGAGCGTGCACTGCGTATCACCCTCTGCGATGATGAAGTTGAAGACCTCTCCTGGATTGACCCCATGCGCGGGCGGGTGCTGGAAACGGTGGAGCGGGTGCCCATTTATCCGCGTTCCCACTACGTGACGCCCAGGGACCAGTTGCGCCGCGCCGTTCACGACATCCGCCACGAACTGCATGAGCGCGTGGCTCAGCTTGAGAGCGAAAACCGTCTGCTGGAGGCCCAGCGCTTGAGCCAGCGCACCCGCTTTGATCTGGAAATGATCCAGGAGGTCGGCTACTGCCAGGGAATCGAGAACTATTCCCGGCATCTGACGGGCCGCCGACCCGGTGAGGCGCCGCCGACCCTGATGGATTACCTCCCGGACGACGCCCTTGTGTTCATCGACGAGAGCCACGTCTCCCTGCCCCAGGTGCGCGGCATGTATCGAGGGGACCGTGCCCGCAAGGAGACGCTGGTGGCGCACGGCTTCCGCCTGCCCTCGGCTCTGGATAACCGGCCCTTGACCTGGGAGGAGTTCCAGGAGCGGCTGGGCCAGAGGCTCTATGTCTCGGCAACACCGGGGGACTACGAGCTGGAGCGGACCGGTGGCGAATTCGTCGAGCAAGTGGTGCGTCCCACGGGCCTCCTGGACCCGGTCGTGGTGGTGAGGCCGGTGGCCCGGCAGGTGGATGATCTCCTGGCCGAAATCCGTCAGTGCGTGGCGGATGGAGATCGGGTCCTGGTCACCACCCTCACCAAGAAGATGGCCGAGGAGTTGACCACCTATTACCAGGAACTGGGGGTGCGCGTGCGTTACCTCCATTCGGATATCGTGACCCTGGAACGGGTGAAGATCATGAGGGACCTGAGGGCGGGAGAATTTGATGTCCTGGTGGGAGTGAACCTTCTTCGTGAGGGGCTGGATATTCCCGAGGTCGCCCTGGTCGCCATTCTGGATGCGGACAAGGAAGGCTTTCTAAGGTCCACCGGTTCTCTCATCCAGACCATGGGCCGGGCAGCCCGCAACGCACGGGGACGTGCCCTGTTGTATGCCGATGTCATGACCAGGTCCATCCAGGCGGCCATGGCCGAGACCGCCCGCCGGCGGGAGAAACAGGAGGATGCCAACCGGAAGGCGGGTATCACGCCCATGACCATCGTCAGGGATATGGACGACGTGCGGTGGGCCGTTGCCGAGAGTGATTACCTGGATGTGGGCCATGGCTCAGCAGCGCCCGAGGACGACTGGTCCGTGGATGAGTTGCACAAAGAGATCCGCAAGCTGGAAAAGGAGATGCACGCCGCCGCCGCCGACCTGAAGTTCGAGCGGGCTGCCGAGTTGAGGGATCGCGTCGCCTTCCTGCGCCAACGGGTCTTGACCGCATGAGTCAGGTCGCGCCTCTGCGGGACGTCGCGGCCGGGCTTCCTCTGGTACCGGGTTGCTATCTGTTCCGTGATGGGCAAGGGAAATTACTCTACGTGGGCAAGGCGAAGAACCTGCGCCGCCGGGTTCTCTCGTATTTCCGGCCGCTGGAAAGCCAACCTGCCAAGACGCGGGCCCTGCTCCGGGATGCCCGCCGACTGGAGGTCATTCTCACGGGCTCGGAGGTGGAAGCCCTGATCCTCGAAAACAGCCTGGTCAAGCGTCACCGACCGCGCTTCAATGTTCTCCTGCGCGACGACAAGAATTTCCCCTACCTGAAATTGACCATGGGTGAGCCGTTTCCCAGGGTGGTGCTGGTGCGTCGGCCCAGGCAAGACGGGAATCTTTACTTCGGCCCGTACACGCCGGCGAGTGTGGCGCGCCGCTCCCTCAAGATGATTGCCCGCTTCTTCAAGGTGGCGACCTGCTACGAGTCCTTCGATGGTTCCCGCCGCCGCCCCTGCCTCCTCTATCAGATGAAACAGTGCCTGGCGCCGTGTGTGGGCTATGTCCAGGAGGCGCCCTATGGCGAAGCGGTTCGCCATGTCCGGTTGTTCCTGGAGGGGCGTGACAAGGAGCTGGCAGGAGAGCTTGAGCGCCGCATGGCCGCGGCCTCCAAGGCCCTCGAGTACGAGAACGCGGCCCGCTACCGGGATCTCTTACGGGCTGTCGCGGCCTTGAACCGGCGCCAGGCTGTGGCGGCTGTGGGGCTGGAGGACCAGGATTACTTTGCCATGCACCGGGAGGGGAACAGCGCCAGTCTGGCCATTTTCGAGATGCGTGCCGGGCTGGTCCAGTCCCGGCGAGAGTTCTTCTTCGAAGGTGCCGGGGGAGAGGACGAGGCCTTCATGGAACAGGCTCTTTCCCGTTATTATTCAGTCGCGCCTCTGGTACCAGGCCGCGTCTTCGTCTCCACGCCACCTGAGGGCGCAGGCGTTCTGGAGGAATGGCTGGCCGGGCGGCGTGGTCAGCGGGTGCGTATCAAGTGCCCGCGACGCGGCGTCCATCGTCAATTCATGGACACGGTTCTGGAGAATGCCCGCCTGGCCTGGGAGAGCCGTTTCGCCGCCGATCATAACCTGGGTGTTGCGGTTCACGAAGCCCTGCGGGAGACACTCGGCCTTGCGGAGACGCCCTCGCGCATCGAAGCTCTGGACATCTCTCATCTCGCCGGACGTGAAACGGTGGCTTCGGTCGTGGTCTGGGAGGACGGCCGGCCCCGCCGCTCGGAATACCGGCGGCTGAACATTCGTTCAGCACGACCAGGTGACGATTACGCCGCCATGGAAGAAGCGGTGGCGCGGCGCTATGGCCGTCTGGTGCGGGAGAAACGGCGTCTGCCCGATCTGGTTCTCGTTGATGGCGGAGCAGGACAGCTGGCCGCGGCCCAGGCGGCACTGGCCAAACTCGGTGTGGGAAATCTGCCGGTCATAGCGCTGGCAAAACAGCGCGAGGAGATCTACCTTCCCGGCGTGAAAGAACCGGTTGAATTGTCGACCCACGATCCTGTCCGGCACCTGGTGACCCGTATCCGCGATGAAGCCCACCGCTTTGCCTTGGCGGCGCATCGTCGCCGCCGGCGGCGGCGCACGCTGACCACCGAACTCATGCAGGTGCGCGGGATCGGGCGGCGGCGGTCCCGGGATCTGCTGCAGACCTTCGGCAGTGTGGAGGGTGTCCGCAGGGCATCCCAGGGCAGGCTCATGGCGGTGGTCGGCCCCGTGGTGGCCGCCGCAGTGCGCGCCCACTTCAGCCAGGAGAGGTCATGACCCTGGAGGAGCGCATGGCCCGCCACAGGCAGAGCGTGGATCGGGCCCTTGACCGGATCCTTCCGGCGGCGGATCAACAGCCGTCCCGCTTGCACCAATCCATGCGTTATACGGTCCTGGCGGAGGGCAAGCGGGTGCGACCGGTCCTGACGCTGATCTGTGGCGAGATGTTCGCCGCACCGTCGGCGCCGCTGGTGAGTGCCGGTGCCGCAGTGGAAATGGTCCATGCTTCCTCCCTGATCCTCGATGATCTGCCCTGCATGGATGACGCGGCCCTGCGCCGCGGGAGGCCCTCCAACCACCTGGCCTTCGGCGAGTCCACGGCTCTCCTGGCGGCCCTCGGACTTCTGAATCTGGCTTTCGCGACATTGGCTTCCCTGCCGTCGCCGGCGGTGCCATCAGAACGCGCCGGCGAGGCTGCCACAGTGCTGGCAGGTGCCATCGGCTCCTCAGGGCTCATCGCCGGCCAGGTGGTGGACCTTGAAGCCGGCGAGTCTGTGACCGACCTGAAGACACTGGAGTTCATTCACAGCCACAAGACCGGCCGACTGTTCATCGCCGCGGCGGAACTGGGTGCCATCCTGGGTCGAGCCCGGCCCCGGGAGCGCCAGGCCGTGGCCCGGTTTGCAAAGAACCTGGGCCTGGCCTTTCAGATCACCGATGATCTTCTGGATGCCACCGGCGACGTGGCCACCCTGGGCAAGGATGTCCGGCAGGATAAGGGGCGCACGACCTTCGCAACTCTCTGCGGCGTGGAGGGCGCCCGGTCCCTGTCCCATGAATTGATCGACCATGCCGTGAGTGCCCTCGAGCCCCTGGGCCGGCGTGGTGCCCCCCTGCAGGATCTTGCCGAGACCATCCGGGATCGCCATGCCTGAGGCCGGCGGGGAGGGGATGATCCCCGCGGAACGCCTGGAAGCGGTGCGGGCCGAACTTCGCGCCCGCGGGTACCTGGATTCTCCTCTCCAGCGTTTCCTGTTGCGCGATGTTCTGCGCCGCCAGGTTTCGCGTGCCCGGGCGGTGTGCTCGATCGGCGTGCGGGTCGGATTGCTGGGCGGGCCGCTGGTCGGCCTGCCGGTGGCCGCAGCGACTTTCGCGGTCGCCGGGGGGCAGGGCGGATGGACCGGACTCGCGCTCCTGGCGCTTCTCCTCTCCACCGCGTTCGGTCTGGTTCTGGGAGTGCTGGAGCTTTTGACCGCTCTGGTTCTGACCATGCCCTGGCTGCAACGCACGCCCGGCCGCGCCAGTAGGCTGGCCGTTCGCGGGGCCGTGGTGGTCAGCGGTCTCGGTGTTGTCTATCTCGCCCTCTGGTGGCGCGCCCGCCGCGGCGAACTGGGCGCCGCCGGCTGGCTGGATAGTCTCTCACTCCTGCTCATCACCATCCTGGCTCTGGGCCTGGTCCGCCTGACCACGGCAGCCGGAACCCTTCTTGTGGCGCAGGCTGCGGTCGCCAGGAAGGCGCCGGGACCGGCCCGCCCACGCGGCCGTCTCCTGCCTCTGGCCCTGGTGCTGGCCGCGGCAGCCAGCACGGTGGTCTTTCTGCGCTGGCCCGTGCCCGCGGCACCTCCACCGGTGGTTGAGCGATCGCCTGTGGCAGGCCGCCTTCTGGTTCTGGGTATCGATGGGCTCGGGGCGGCCGGCGTCAAAGCCGTCCAGAGGCGCCACCTCATGCCTGAACTGGAGGACTTGATGTCCCATGCCGCCATCCGCCGGCTGGCCCCGGCGGCCGGGTCGTCTCCCCCGGCGGTCTGGACGTCCTACGCCACGGGTCAGGATCCCTCCGGGCACGGAGTGGAGGGGGCTGAATGGAACAGCCTCGCCGGGGTGCCGGCGCCGCGGCAGGCCGGCGCCCTGGTCACCGCCCTGGCTCAGACCGTCGATGCCCTCCTGCCGTTGGGCCGGCCGCTGGCGCGGCGGCGCCCTGTTTCGGCGCTGATCCGGCGGGCTCCCGCAGTCTGGGAGATCCTGGCCGAGCAAGGGATGCCGGTGGCGGTTTCGCATTGGTGGGCCA
>SMYD01000105.1 GCA_004356015.1 Acidobacteriota bacterium
GGGCGGCGACCTGGTGCGGGTGACCAACGGCGACACCAGGGTGCGCATCTGGATCGACGACATCAACTCCGAGGACTAGTCATGGGCAAGTTCCTCAAGAAGATCTTCCTGGCGTTCCTGATCCTCGGGCTGGTGGTGGTCGTGCTGCCGATTGCCGTCGGTGCTGGAGTGGTGGCGCTGGCCTACAGCACCGGGACGGTGACGGTGGATGTGGACGACGGACAGGGCACGGACTTCACGCTGCCGCTCCCCGCCGGGCTGATTCCCATGGCGTTGCGCTTCCTGCCGGATGAGGTCTGTCGTGAGCTGGAGCGCGAGGTGGAACCCAGCTGGGAGGCGGTGCGAAAGGCCGTGGACGAGATGAACCGCATTCCCGATTCGGTGCTCGTCCGGGTCGACTCGGGCGACGACCACGTTCGCGTCGTCAAGGAGGACGGGCGCATCGTCATCCGTGTCTGGTCCGATGACGGGCATGTGAACGTTGCCATTCCCCTACACATGGTTTCCGCGGTAGTGGATCAACTGGAGCGGGCCTGCTTCTAGCAGGCCTCTTCTGTCCCACTCCCGACCAATTCCCACCCGTGAACAGGCTCCTCGACGGGCCACCTCACTCGAGGTGGCCTTTGTCATGCATCGGCCAAACCCCTTGCCTAACGATCGCGGAGAACGTTCAGGAATCTTGTCCCCAGCAGGGTGGCCTGCCATTTGCGCATGCCGGGGACTTCGAGCATCTGATCCTGGGTCTTGGGGCCGGCGCGGCTGAGGGACTCGAGCAGGGCGTTGGGGGCAACGAGGCCCGGGTCCAGGGATACTTCAGCCGCCAGCTGATCGCGCAACTTCTTGAGTTTCGGGAGGGTGGGATCGGGGTCCTGACGCTGTCCCCTCGATGGCTTCCTGCGAGGTGGAAGCTCTTCCTCCGGCAGCGCCAGGGCCGCTCTCAGCGCGGCGAGGATCTCCTGGCCGGCGGCCCGGGACAGGCTTCTGGGCATGCCGGGGATGGTGGCCAGCTCCTTGGTCTGGCAGGGGCGTCGGCGGGCCAGCTCGAGCAGCGTGGTGTTTCCCATGACGCGGAAGGGTGCGCGGTCGAGGGCCTGGGCGCGCCGGTCGCGCCATTGATACAGCTCACCCAGGATGGCCAGCCCTCGGCGGTCGAGCTCGCGCGAGCCCTTGATCTTGCGGTAGGCGTCCGGGTCGGGGTCGCGTGGCTCGTGGCGGATCTGTTCCAGGAGGGCGAATTCTTCCACGGCCCAGGACAGGCGGCCGGCCTCGGTGAGCTCCCGGTGAAGGATGTCGCGCAGGGCGGCGAGGTAATGGGTGTCGCCGGCGGCGTATCCCAGCAGCTCCTTGGTCAGCGGGCGGCGGGACCAGTCGGCGCGCTGCGCAGCCTTGGAGACGTCCAGGTCGAAGTGTTGCTTCAGCAGGCTGGCCAGGCCGAACGCCTGGTAGCCCAGGAGCCTTGCAGCCACCATGGTGTCGAACAGGCCCGCGATGCGCAGCCCATGGTCCCGGTCCAGGATGCGCAGGTCGTAGTCCGATCCGTGCAGGACACAGATCACCGAGGGGTCGGACAGCATCGGAGCCAGTGGCGCCAGGTTGCTTGCCGAGAGGGGATCAATGATGTAGTCGGCGGTGCGCGTGGAGATCTGCACCAGGCAGACCTTGGTGAAGTACGAGTGGAACGAGTCGGCCTCGGTGTCCACGGCCACCAGAGGCTCGCCGGCAAGCGTGGCGGCCAGCTCCGCCACCTCGGCATCGGTCTCCAGGAGTCGGGCTGCCTCGCGTTCGCTCATGGAAAACTGGTCAGCGGGCACAGGTGAGCTGCCTGCCGCCGTCGATGGGGAACGTTCCGCCGGTGATCCAGCTGGAGGCGTCGGAGGCCAAGAACAGCGCCAGCTCGGCCACCTCCTCCGCGGTCCCTGCCCGACCCAGTGGGTGGGTCTGGCGGCTGTGCTCCAGAAATGCCTCATAGGCCTTGTCATCCATTCCACCGGATCGGTGCAGCTCGGTAACGACGACGCCGGGGTTGATGGCGTTGACGCGAATGCCGCGGCCGGCCAGTTCCAGGGCCACGCAGCGCGTCAGCTGATCCACGCCGGCCTTGCTGACACAGTAGGAAAGGATGCCGGGAAAGGCGCGCAGGCCGGTGACGCTGGACAGGTTCACGATGGCGCCTGGGCGGCGCTGCAGGTGAGGCAACGCGAGCTGGGTCAGTCGGAAGACCGAGCGCAGGTTCACGTCGAACATGCGGTCCCACTCCTCCAGCGCGGTATCCTCGATGGTGCCGCTGGCGATGAAGCCGGCCGCGTTCACCAGGACGTCCAGGCCGCCGTAGCGTTCCACGGTCCTCTGAACCAGCGACTCGGCGTGGGACGGGTCGGTGATATCGCCGGGCAGCGTCAGGCAATCGCCGCCGGCGCCGGTGATCTTCTCCGCTGTCTCGCGGAGCCGGTCCTCCCGGCGCCCCGAGACGGCCACCTGCGCCCCGGCGGCTGCGAAGCGAATGGCCACTGCCCGACCGATCCCGCTGCCGCCGCCCGTGATCAAGACGATGCGATCCTGGAGTTTCATGTTCCTGTCCTCGTCCCTTCCGGTCGCGTGAACCGTCTGGAGCCGTTGAGGATGCGGTGCAGGTACTGGCCGGTATAGGAACTCTTGATGGCGGCCACCTCCTCGGGCGTGCCCTCGGCGATGAGGTACCCACCCGCCTCGCCGCCCTCGGGACCCAGGTCGATGATGTGATCCGCTCTCTTGATCACATCCATGTGATGCTCGATGACGATGACGGTGTTGCCCTCGTCCACCAGCCGTTCCAGCACTCGCAACAGCTTCTTGATGTCCTCGAAGTGCAAGCCCGTGGTGGGTTCGTCCAGGAAGTACGCGGTCTTCCCGGTGGAGCGCCGGGACAGCTCCTTGGAGAGCTTGATGCGCTGCGCCTCGCCGCCGGACAGGGTCGTTGCCGGCTGGCCCAGCTTCACGTACGAGAGACCCACGTCGTCCAGCGTTGCCAGCTTGCGCTTGATGTAGGGGACATTCTCGAAGAACTCGAGTCCCCGGGCCACCGTCATGTCCAGCACGTCGGCTATGTTCTTGCCCTTGTAGAGGATCTCCAGCGTCTCGCGGTTGTAGCGTTGTCCATGGCATACCTCGCAGGTGACGTAAATATCGGGGAGGAAGTGCATCTCGATCTTGATGACACCATCCCCTTGGCATGCTTCGCAGCGCCCGCCCTTCACGTTGAAAGAGTAGCGCCCGGCGGTGTAGCCGCGTGCCCGTGACTCCAGGACCTTGGTGAACAGGTCACGGATGAACGTGAACAGCCCGGTGTACGTGGCGGGGTTGGAGCGCGGTGTACGACCGATGGGCGATTGGTCGATGCGTACCACCTTGTCGATGAGCTCGATGCCCTTGATGGCCTTGTGGCGCCCGGGAACCTCGCTGGCCCGGTAGAACTTGCGTGCCAGGGCCTTGTAGAGGATCTCGTTCACCAGCGTGGACTTCCCCGAGCCCGATACGCCGGTGACGACGGTGAACAGCCCCAGCGGGAACTTCACCTTCAGCTTCTTGAGATTGTGCTCGGCGGCACCCTCCACGGTGAGGAAGTTGCGCGGGCGGGCCTTTCTTCGCCGGTCCGGTATCTCGATCCTCATGCGGCCCGAGAGGTAGGCGCCCGTGAGGGACTCGGTGGAGGCCTCGATCTCCTGCGGCGTTCCCCAGGCCACCACGTGCCCGCCGTTCTCACCGGCGCCGGGGCCCAGGTCCACGACATGGTCCGCGGCACGGATGGTCTCCTCGTCGTGCTCCACCACGATCACCGTGTTGCCCAGGTCCCTCATGGCCATGAGGGTCTCCAGCAGGCGGCGATTGTCACGCTGGTGCAGGCCGATGGACGGTTCGTCCAGCACGTAGAGCACGCCAGTGAGACGCGAGCCGATCTGCGTGGCCAGGCGGATGCGCTGCCCCTCTCCACCGGAGAGCGTGGCGGCGGAGCGGTCCAGTGACAGGTACCCCAGGCCCACATTGAGCAGGAACCCCAGCCGCTCGCGAATCTCCTTGAGCACCGGCTGTGCGATGATCGCTTGCCTCTCGGTGAGCTCCAGCGCCTCGGTGGCGGCCAGCGCGTCAGTCACCGTCATGGAGGCGTAGGCGTTGATGTCCTGGCCACCCACCTTCACCGCCAGGCTCTCCGGCCGCAGCCTGCGGCCCTTGCACTGGGAGCAGCGGTGCAGGGACATCTTGCTCTCGATGTCTTCCCGGATGCGCGCCGACTGTGTCTCGCGGTAGCGCCGCATGAGGTTGGGCATGACGCCCTCGAACGGACGCTGGAACTGAAACTTGCTGCGGCCTGACCTGTACTCGAACTCCAGATCCTGCTCGCCGGAGCCGTGCAGTATGAGCTGGCGCACCACTTTGGGCAGCTTGCACCATGGCTTGTCAGGATCGACGGGATGCAGGCGGTTGATGGCCCGCAGCACCGAGCTGAACACGCTGCCGCTCCACCCGGATGCGGCCAAGGCCCCCTCGCGCAGAGACTTCGAGGGGTCCGGCACCATCTTGGTCTCGTCGAGCTCGCGCCGGACGCCCAGACCGTCGCAGCTCTGACAGGCGCCGTAGGGCGAGTTGAACGAGAACGCGCGCGGTGTCATCTCCGGCATCGAGGTTCCGCAGTGGATGCAGGCCAGCTTCTCGGAGAACAGGATCTCCTGGGGGTCGCCCTTGTTTCCCGGCGCCTCCACCAGCGCCAGCACCAGTCCGTTGCCCAGGCGCAGCGCCGTCTCCAGGCTGTCGGTGAGACGGTTGCGCAGTCCCTCATCGGGCCGGGCGATCAGCCGGTCCACAATAATCTCGATGTGGTGCTTGCAGCGCTTATCCAGCTTGGGAGGCCGGCTCAGGTCATGCACGTTGCCGTCGATGCGCGCCCGCACGAAGCCCTTGCGCTGGGCGGAGGCCAGCTCCCGCCGGTATTCCCCCTTGCGTCCGCGCACGATGGGCGCCAGCACCTGGAACTTCGAGCCCTCGGCCAGCTCCAGCAGCCGATCGGTGATCTGCTGCACCGTCTGGCTGGCGATCTCGCGGCCGCACCGGTGGCAATGTGCCTGTCCGACGCGTGAGAACAGCAAGCGCATGTAGTCGTAGATCTCGGTGACCGTCCCCACAGTGGAGCGTGGGTTACGCGAGGTGGTGCGCTGCTCGATGGAAATGGCGGGGGAGAGACCCTCGATGAGCTCCACATCGGGCTTTTCCATCCGCTCGAGGAACTGACGGGCATAAGCCGAGAGCGACTCCACGTAGCGCCGCTGCCCCTCGGCATAGATGGTATCGAAGGCCAGGGACGACTTTCCGGAGCCGGACAGGCCGGTGATCACCACGAGACGATCCCGGGGGATCTCCAGATCGATGTTCTTGAGGTTGTGCTCGGAGGCGCCCCGAATGATGATGCGGCTGTTGTTCATTGCTCCACCTGGAAGGTCACCGCAAAGGGAAACCGTCTTTTGTAGCATAGGCCCGGAGGGCGGTCAAGAAAACGGCGGCAGGGCACTGTTTTTGACGCTATGGGTTGATCCGTCGGCAGGGCTCCGGTAGAGTCAAGCACCCGCGGGCAAGCGGCTTTGCACCGAGCCGCGGCCTCTTGCGAAGGGACCGTTCATGAGCCTCCCCGCTGCTGACCATAGGCATCCCAGGAACTCCGTGATCGTTCTGGTGGTCCTCAGCCTGCTGACCTGGGCCGCCCCGGCGGTGGGCAAGAAGAGCAAGTTCGTCGCCTACACCATCGTCCCCGCCGTGGGGGACCAGAAGGGTACCTCCGGGCCGCAGAAGATCCAGATTCTTCGCGAGGGCGTCTCGGCGGAGATCTCCTATGTCACGGGCGTGACCCGGCGTCGAATGATGACGGCGACGCTCGGGCTGCAGTACGACCCCTTCGCCACTCCATCCGGCACGGAGCCGAGATTCCACACATTCCTGATCAGCCTGGAGAACACCTCCGACCGCGTGCTGCTATTCAATCCCACCACCAGTCGAATCGTGAACAACACCAACAAGGTCGCCTATCCCCTGGACTACACGGCTCTCTATCAGGACGTTGCGCGCGGAACCAATCTCACGCTGAGGCAACTCCAACAGGTCATCTACGACCGCTCATTCAATCTGAATCCTGGCGCCAAGGCCAAGAAACTGTTGGTGTTCGAGAGCTGGCGTGACTACAAGTGGCAGACCTTTACGCTGGGGCTGACCCTGGAGGCCGACGGATTGTCGGTGGTGGAGCTATCGGTCCCCTTCCGCAAGGAGTTGCTGCGTACCGGGAAGAAGAAGGGGAAGGGGAAGTGAGTGCACGGATCCTGGATGGCGCCCAGGTAGCGCGGCAGATCCGCGCCGAGGTGGCGGCGGAGGTGAAGGAGCTGCAGCAGCGCGTGGGCCGCCCTCCCGGGCTGACGGTCATCCTGGTGGGGGAGGACCCCGCCTCGGTAGTGTACATCCGCAACAAGGCCCGGGCTGCGGAGAAGATCGGCATCCGTTCGTCGGTGATCCGTTTGCCGGAAACGTCCACGGAGGCGCAGATCCTGGCTGCGGTGCAGCGCCTGAATCAGGACGCGGAGATTGACGGCATCCTGGTGCAGCTTCCGCTGCCGCGCGGCATGGCATCCGACGCCATCCTGGAGGCCATCGATCCCGACAAGGATGTAGACGGCTTTCATCCGCACAACGTCGGGCGGCTGGCACTGGGTCGCTCGGGCTTCGTTCCCTGCACGCCGGCAGGCATTGTGGAACTGTTGCGGCGCAATGACATTCCCCTGGAGGGCCGCCATGCTGTCGTCCTCGGCCGCTCGAACATCGTGGGCAAGCCCATGGCGCAACTCCTGCTGGCGGCGCACGCCACCGTCACCGTATGCCACTCGCGCACCCGGGACCTGGCGGCCGTGGCCCGGGGGGCAGATATCCTGGTGGCGGCCGTGGGTCGCAAGGGCATGGTCACCGAGGAGTTCGTGCGGCCGGGGGCAGTGGTAGTCGACGTGGGCATCCATCCGGTGGAGGGCGAGGACGAGGCACGCGATCTGTTCGGTGATTCTCCGCGTCTGGAGAAGTTCCGTGAGAAGGGAACCGCCCTCGTCGGAGATGTCCATCCGCGCCGAGTGCGGGATGTGGCCGGATGGCTCTCGCCGGTGCCCGGCGGCGTGGGTCCGCTGACGGTGGCATTGCTGCTGCGCAACACCTTGCAGGCGGCCCAGCAGCGCACATGATCCCGCGTATCCTTTCCGTGGGGCTGACCGGCGGCATTGCCTGTGGCAAGAGCGTGGTCACCCGGGAACTGGGCCGGCTGGGCGCCATCATCCTCGACGCCGACGAGATGGTGCACAAGCTCATGGAGCCTGGCGGAGCGGCGTTCCAGCCGGTGGTGGACCGCTTTGGAGTGGAGATCCTGGACTCCCGAAAGCACATCGACCGTTCAGTGCTGGGACGGCGGGTGTTCGCGGACCCGCGGGAACGTTGGGCCCTCAACGGTATCGTCCATCCCCTGGTGATGCAGGAAGAGGAGCGCCTGTTGCGGGAAATCCAGCTGCTCGGCGAGGACCGGCTGGTGATCACCGATGCCGCGCTCATCGTGGAGAGCGGGGCGCACAAACGATTCGACCGCCTGGTGGTGGTGTACTGCTCGCCGGAGCAGCA